>JBFMDA010000042.1:0-12468 GCA_040754255.1 Candidatus Omnitrophota bacterium
CGTGATGTCTGTAGGCTATGCAGCCGGCTGCCGTTTCTATTGCGCAATTTCAGGCGCCTCATGGATGAGAACCGTATAGAAGCGGTGAACGTCCAGTGTTGCGGGGTAAACGCAATTTGTACCTGGTTGTTTTCTTTTTTCTATCCCTGTCGCTACATCCTGACGCTGCAGGGGTTCAGCATGCAGGTGTTTCCCTTTTTAAAAGGCATCAAAAGGTTTGTATATAGGATTTTATTCAAATGTATCCTGCTTCGCGCCTCCTGTATTACTTCTTGTTCGCAAGCGCTTCTGAATGACGCGCTCGCGCATATTCCATCAGCCACTCCGAGAACAAAAATCATTCCCAACGGGGTAGAGGCAGATGAATTTGAAAATAAGGGTAAGCCTTTGGTTGACGTTCCCTATATTCTCTGCCTCGGAAGAATGCATGCGCCGTTTAAAGGATTTGATTTAGCGCTTATGGCTTTCAGGGATATCCTTGACCAGGGATATGATGTCCACCTTGTCATTGCGGGGGAGGGAGAAGCGTTAAAGGAGTACAAAGAACTTGCGCAGCTTCTTGGGATCAGCAACCGGGTTATTTTTTACGGCAGGGCCGAGAGGGCGCACGCAATAAACCTATTTCAATATTGCCTGTTTTTTGTGATGCCTTCAAGGATTGAGCCTTTTGGAATTGTTAATCTTGAAGCTATGGCAGCAGGAAAGGCAGTTATTGCTGCAAGGACAGGCGGTATCCCGGAAATAGTAGAAGACGGCAGAGAAGGCTTGTTATTTACGCCCTGCGATGTCGAAAGCCTGGCACAGGCAATTAAAAGGCTGCTTGATGATAAGGACCTGCGGCAACGGCTTAGCCATAACGGAAGCGAAAAGGTAAAAGCAGATACGTTTAATTGGGGAAAAGCCGCTGAAAAATATTTAGAAGCGTATAGGCTTGCAAGGCTATGACGGCGAACGGGTTTTCGTATAATGATGCCTTACGGGTAAAAAATATCCTGGAAGCAGATTCTTCTTTCCGTAAGAGGCGTGCCAGAGCCGGGAGTATGCCCGTTGAGCTGATAGTCAATGATACACTGCGGTGCAATTTAAGGTGCGTAATGTGCCCCTTGCCAAAGACGAGACGGTATGCCGATATGGACTTCAGGCTGTTCCGTAAAATTGCTGCGGAAGGCTTTCCCTACGCGGCAGAAGTCACATTGAGTGTTGCAGGAGAGCCTTTTATGAACCGGAATTTTTTCCGCCAACTCGACTTGATCGAGCAATATAAAGTTACACTGTCGCTTTTTTCAAATGCCACGCTGTTGCCGCAGGACAAAAAATTATTGAGGGTTATAAAGAATCTTGGAACTTTGTTTGTTTCGGTTGACGCAGCTACCCAAAAGACCTATGAGCGCATAAGGAGGGGAGGGTCTTTCAAGAACGTAATCAACAATATCCAAAGGTTTAATGCCTGCCGCAGTGCGTTGCCAGTCCGGGGGAGGCCATTACTTATTTTTTGGCTTGTATTGATGAGGTCCAATGTAGAAGAACTCGATTCGTATATACAGCTGGCTCTGCGCTTAGGCGCAGACGGCATCGGGTTTTCACACGCCACTATTTCTGAAAATAAAATAAGAAAAGAGTCGCTTGTATTTCATAAAGGGCTTGCGAATGCGCAATTAGCTTTGGCTAAGCAGGCACTTGCATCATGCGGGTTACGGATATGGGCATTCCCGCCTCCCTTTTCTTCAGTGCAAAACAAGAAAATAGCCGTATCGCTAAAGCCTTGCAGGTTTGCCTGGGAGAGGGCAGTCATTGAGCTCAATGGCGATGTATATCCTTGTTGCGCGCCAAATAGGGAAGGGCTCTTGATGGGTAATGTCAATACCCAGTGCATGAGGGATATCTGGAATGGTAGCCGTTATCAGTCATTGCGGCGCAGTTTCAAGACAGGCCGGTTGTATTCGCCATGCCTTCATTGTTATCAGAGGCTTAAGGAAATGACCTCTGACGATGAATCCATATATGTAAACTCCAGGATTGAAAATGCCTGAGCCTAATCACATAGAAGCTATCGCGCGCCAGCTCCTTGAGGAGTCTATAGCAGGCAATAAGGAGACTGTATTACGTTGCGAAGGCTTTAGCATGGAGCCTATGGTTGTAAGCGGAGACGAGGTTTATTTCAAAAAAAGCAATATGTTCCGTTTTGGCGACCTGGTCGTCTATAAAAAGAACGGCGATTATATCGTGCACAGGTTTATGGGAAAACGGATTATTGATAATCAGGAAACCTATCTTCTCAAGGCCGATAATATTACGCACTTCGACGAGCCGGTTGCGTACACGCAAGTACTGGGAAGGGTAACAAGGCTGAAGAAAAACGGAAAAATTATCAACCTCGAATCTCTCGCAGGCAGATGCGTAAGCCTTAGTTACTTTTTGTATGCGGACTTCTTGCGCCTGGCCAAAATAACACGCAATGAACGCCGAAAGGATTTTGCGGATGAAAAGCGGCTGGTGCAATTGATCGCAGGCGGGGGAATGCCGGAAGAGTTCATTGCGTTATTATCAGGAACGCTTAACTGGGATTATCTGTTTGAGAAAATAAAATGGAATTTTATCTCCCCCCTGTTTCTATCAAAGGCAAAGGAGCTGGGAATTACAGAGAAGATCCCGCTCGATATTCTGAAAGAATTCGAAAATATAAACGGGCTCCAACTGGTTTCCGATACGCGAAAAAGACACCTGCTTCTTGAGGTGCTCAATGCATTCAACGCCTCCGGCATAAGGGCGTTGCTTTCAAAGGGCATACACCTTGGCAGCGAGGTATATGAAGATTCCTATCAGCGGTGGATGGGCGATATCGATATTATGGTAGAGCCGAAAGATTGGGTGCGCGCACGCAGGATTCTTGGCGATATCGGTTTTTCAGGCTCTCAAGAGCCGTATCTGGGTTGCGATGAATGGGGCATACGTTACCTGGACAACCATATTGATTTCCAGAAAAACGGCTTACGCCTGGAAGTAAAGGCGAATAACTGGGCGCTAGAGGTCCCCTATTTTGATTACTCATTATGGAAAGATGCGAGAGAGTATCGTTTCGGCGAAGCGCATTGTTATGTTCCGTCGTACGAAGACACGCTGCTTATCGCCTGCATTAATCTCATCCGACACAACTTTGAGGGCCTCATCTGGTTTATCGATATCAAAAAGATTATCGAGGCATACGGGGATAGGATAGACTGGCAAACGCTTGTTACTACTGCCAGAAGGTATGATATTGATACCATAGTCTACTACGCACTCTATTTTACCGAAGAGCTTTGTGGTATTGCAAATGCCGGGAAGGCCTACGCAAGGCTTCAGCCGGGCAAGGTCAGGCAATTACTTTTTCGATTTTTCTGGAATAAAGAGGCAATTCTGTTACGCAGGGACGGGAGAACCTGTAAGGCAAAAATACCTTTTGAATGTGCGCTTATTTTATTTGGGGGGAAATTTAGTTTTCAGCCCTTCAAAATTTCGCATTACGTTTCCTATCTTTTTAAACTTGTTTTTGCGCCCCCGGGTTACCTTAAAGAGAAATATAGAAGGGGCTCGTTTTTCTGCGTGTATGAAGCATATCTGTTAAGGCTAAGGAAATTATTTCTTGCAGTATTGCAAACACTGGGCAACCTGGCCTTAGGGAGAAATTAGGCAGGAATTATGCGATGAGCGTATCGAAGATGCCAGGGAGGCGGGTTATTTTATCCAGGCCGTAGGTAACGGCATACGACCTGACGGATTCGGCGATACATGAGAGTGCCTGCATTTGGCTGCGCCGTATTTGAATATCTTGTTCGTAGGTGAGGCTATTTATTCGGTCATGGGCAAGCAGGGCGAAGGAGTCAAGGCTATTAAGGAGCGCGGGCCTTATCAGCCTTTTTCTGCCTTTAAAGATAAATACCGCAAGAGAAGGCTTGCATTTTTCAATAATTTTTACGGGGAAGCGTTCTTGTGCATAAAAAGAATAGATCCCTTTGTGTATGTAAGGCATGCCTACGTAAGGCAATGATCTTGGCTCTAATTTTATTTTTAGAGGAAAAGAGTATAACTGGCGGTCTTTGACAATTACAAATTCATCCGAGAGCAGATCAAAGCCATTGCTGATACAGGCAGTGGTAAGCGTACTTTTTCCTCCTGCCGGGCCGCAGCAGATAAGTATTGCCTTGTTGCTCTTCGCTACGGCTGCAGCATGCACCAGATGCATCCCGTGCGAAAGAAGTATATGCCGCAGGGGCTCGATGATTACAAGATGCAGTATGGTTTCGGGGGGCAGGGGATTAGGGTAAAGGAGCCGTGCGGCTATGGCATTGCGTGTACGGTCTGCGCGTACATCTATATTCTTTATCCAGCTTGAGAGCTGGAATCCGCCGTTAACCGAGCTTATTGAATCCCCGCGGCCGTTTTTGAATTCATGGAATTCTACGGTAAGGGTGACGGAGACTTCGATATACTCTGGGTACGCCCTGAATTTCGGAAACTGCATCTGTGCGCATAAAGATTCTAGGGTTTCCGGATGGTTGCTGCGCAGTCGGATTTTTACATTGTGCAGGAAGATATCTTTCAAGCAGTAGTTCATGGAATAGAGGAAAACAGCCTTTTTTGCGTTAATAATTCGAGGAATTCAATCACATCATTGCGCATCCGCCCGGAAGAAACTCGGTACTTTTTCGCAAGGGATTTGACGATAGATAGGAGGGGGCGCTTGGCTAAGAGGCCCTCAAGGATGTCCAGCCCGCAGGGCGTGGTAGAATAGATAGAATGTATGATATCCAGAAAATTTTTCTCTCTTGCGATAATTACGATTACGGACCGCTGGGCTACGCGCGCCCACGCAACATTTTGGAACTTAAAAATATAATTTTTCGGCAAGGTTTTCATTTTACTCGTGCGTTTAATTTATGTATGTTAACATAACAGGACAGCCCTAGTCAATTGTTTTAAGCTTTAGGGTGATATGCTCAATTATGTGAAATTGTTTTCAGCAGCAGGGCATGTCTTGGCTTGTTCTCGCAGCGGGGCTGCGTTCGATGAAAATTTCCGCTCCCTGCCTGCGGCAGGCTGGGAATTTTCAAGATGCTGCTTTAATCAAGCCAAGCCACCCGTTGGACACACAGAAGGATGCATGCAATGTGCTTGATATCGTTGGGTTTAAAACGCCGAAGCAATAGAAGTAAAGTGCGTGGTAAAAATAAGGAGCGTTACGCGTGCATACGAATTATCTGATGAGATTCAAGGATATCCGCGAAGGCCTTGCCCTTACCCTGCGTTTCAACAGATTTATCGCCCGTTACTGGAGAATCCAGGTGTTGATTTTTATGCTTGGGAATTTCTCTATGGTGCTTGGGCTGGTTAATCCCTATATCGGAAAATTCATCCTAGATAAAGGGATTCTGGGCAGGGACCCTCAGGCGTTGCTTGGTTACAGTATAGTTGCAGTCGGGATCTTTGTTGCCGGCCTTATGTTGAGCCTCGCCTACGATTACCTCAAGAATTATACCGTAGTTAAAGTCGAGGCAGATTTAAACAGGGAAGTGTTCAGGAAGATCAGGCGGCAGTCCCTGGGCCAGCTGCAGACCCTGCCTAGCGCCGTCAGCCTGTTTAGGATTACCAATGATATCAGTAGCGCCTCAACGATTATCAATGTCACCTTGGTGCATTTTGTCAGTGTTATCCTTAAGATAGTTTTTATTACCATAATCATCTTGTTTCTTAATCCACTGCTCTTAGGAATTATTTTGGCGTATCAGGTACTGGTTCTTTTGCGCGTGAGCATAGTTTCCAAGATATCGGAACAGCTCAGCAGGCTATCGCTTCGCCAGAGTGAAATAATCTATAAGAAGCTGAATAACTTCTTCGGCCGTATGTACCTGCATAAAGTCTTCGGCACTGTCGCAAGGGAATCAAGAGAATATATGCATCATTTCTTCCAAGCCTTGCGTTTAAATATGAGGGGCGCACGTTTAAGGGTACAGATAGGCGTAGCTACCAGCCTTGTAGACAAGGTTTTCTTTGGACTCATTAGTTTCGTGGGCGCGCTTCTTGTCATTAAGGGAAGCATTACGTTCGGTACGCTCTCAGCAATCCTGATGTATATCTCCCAGGGCGTAGTTGCGTACAGCGCCTTAACGGGGTTAGCCGGACAGTTAGTAGTAAACAGAGTGCCTCTGGAGAGGTTAGCCGTTCTTCTTGACCAGCCTGAAAGGAAGGGGTTAAGCCGTGCCGGGACACATACGCCTGCAGATATTCGGGAAATAAAAGTAGAAAGCCTCTCGTTCGGCTACACACCGGGAGTTTCGGTGGTAAGCAATATGCATTTTGTTATTCCTGCCGGTGCTCACGTAGGGCTGGTGGGTTATTCGGGCTGCGGCAAGACTACGCTCTTAAGCCTGCTTCTGGACCTCTACGAGCCTGAAAAAGGAAAGATTTCTCTGGGTGGTGTTGCCTTGCATGCGATAGACCACGGGTATCTGCTGAAGAATGTCGGAGTATGCCTGCAGGAGCCTTTTCTTTTTGATACTACTATTGCGGAAAATATATTGTATGCCGATAAACGGGCAGCGAGGGAGGACATTATTGAAACGCTGCGCCTTGCCGAAGCAGCAGGCTTTATCAATGAATTGCCGGAAACTATCGATGCCCAGATTGGAGAAGAGGGCTATAGGCTCTCGCAGGGACAAAAACAGCGCATTGCTATTGCCCGGGCACTGGTAAAGAAACCTCAGGTGCTCATTCTTGACGAGGCGATGTCAAGCCTTGATTCTCCGACAGAAGAAAAGATCATTGCCAATATAAGAAGCAATTTCAAGCAGTCGACAATTATCATCGTCAGCCACCGGATAAGCGCGGTCAGGCACTTGGAAGCGGTTTATTTCATGGCCGGGCCCGAACGTATCTATGCCGGGACGCACGAGCAGTTATTAAGGGATAATGCGCATTACCGCGAGTTTTTCAGCGCGCAATTAGAAAAAGGTTAAGGTAGTTCTGTCATGGGCATCAACACAGAATTAAGGGAGGCAGGATATTTGCGGCAGGAAAGGGATGCTGCATACCTTGAGGCGTTGAAGCGAGGCACGCCGATTGCGCTGTATGTGCGCGGTATCAGTATGTATCCGTATATCAAGGATTATGATTTTCTTGACATTGAGCCTTTCTTAAGCTCGCAGGCCCGTATCGGAGACGTGGTTATGGTTGAGAGTGATAGTGCTCTCCAAAAATCATTTTTTATACACAGGCTGGTGCGGATAAAAAGAGAAGGCAAGGCAACATACTATTATACAAAAGGCGACAACGCAGGGCGGTTGCTGGAAGGCCCGTTTGAAGGAAGGCAGATAACGGGTAGGGTGGTGGTTGTAGCCCGCAAGGGCAGGCATATCAACTGCCGGACTCACGCGCACCGTGTACTCTCCCGGATATTTGCATTTTTTTCTCTGTACTCTCCCGCGATCTTGAAAATTGTGTGCCTTTTTTACAACAGCTTGCGGGAACGCGCATTCATCCGGCCTTTACGGCGCGTTTTTGAAAAAGACCCGCTCGCCTTCAATACGCAAGAATTAGCCGTATTGTTATTGCGCGATACCGTGCATAACGAAGGCTTCAGGCAGCAGGCTATCTTTATCATCGCTGAAGGCCTGCGCTGGAATTATTTTTGCACACTGGCTATTGCGCACGGCAGGACAGTGGCAGCAGAAAAAAATATAGGAATACTTGAGAAGTTAGTGCATATCCCGCCTTTTGTACATACGCGCCTTAAAGAGGAGGCCCTGAATGCGATGGTTGAAGCCGAGCGCCTGCATCGCCACTGCGTACAGATAATGAAGTCTTTTTCAGCAGCGCACATCGATACCGTGTCTTTAAAAGGGACTTTTTTATCGGAATTGCTTTATCGTGACACGGCTGCCCGGGGGGTCAGTAATGATATAGATATCCTGATAGAGGAGAAAGACATTGCTCCTTCGGTCAGGTTGCTTGAAAGTATCGGCTATATGCAATCACCCGAAGAGGAGGTGGAGGCTTGGCGATGGCATAAGGAAATGGTTTTGACGGGCAGTCCTACGGTTGATTTGCATTGGGATATTACCATGATGAAAAGGGACCCGCAGCGAATAGCCGGCCTTTGGGAACAGGCCACAATGGTGCGCCTGGCAGACGAGGCCGGGGAATGGCAGTATTATAGATTGCAGGGCGAGGCACTATTGGTATATTTGGGCGTGAGTATCATACATAGCAAGGGGTATGCGACGCTAAAATATTATTTTGATATCGACCGTTTACTTTCAGAGAAGGAGAATCCTTTGCGGTGGGATTTTTTGATAGAATGCGCTTCTTGCTGGAAGGTAAAGAATTCGGTTTTTGCGGCCCTTTCTCAGAGTAAGAAAATGTTAGGTTCAACCATTCCGTCCCCCGCGCTTGCTGCGCTTAAGCCTTCTCTTTTAAAGCGGCTATTCATTGCATTCTTTTTAAGCCGCTCTGTTATTTTCTCCAATAATATCCGCAGGAGAATCCTGGATTCTTTCCTTAGCTATATCCTTTTTGAGCTCCTTGAAGCAGAGTCTTTGCGGGACCTAGTCTTTATTGCAAGCCGAGTTTTGTTTCCTCCGCGCAGGGCCCTGGAAATGAGTGCCTATGCGCCTAATGGCGGAGCAGTCACTTCAAGGACACAATACTGGATTTGTATTGTGAAGAGATTAGGCAGAGGTTTTTGCAAAACCGCAAAGCTTCTCAAAGGGTAATTCAGCCGCACTAAGGGACAAAAAAACCTTGCTAACCCATTCATAATATGATATGTTAGAAAAAAAGAAGGAGTGAGTTTTGCCTCAGTATGAACTAAATCTAAGAGACTATTGGCGCATTGTCCGCAAGAGAAAGTTGGTCATTCTTTTGTTATTTGTGGCCCTGACATTCGCGGCCCTTTACCGCGCTTCCAAACAGGTCGTTTTGTATCAGGCAAGCTGCACCGTTAAGATAGAAGAAAGAAAGACCATAGCCGGCCTGCTTACGGAATGGATAGTATTTAACCCGGGCAACATAATGGAGTCTGAAACCAAGACCATAGCCGGGTTCCCGGTAATGAAGAAAGTGGCCGAATACGTAAAGGCAATTGATGAAAATACGCCTGTCGATGAAATGAATTATATTGTCACCCGCCTTCAATCGAAGATTGAAGCGGAGCGTGTCGGCGATACCAATATGATCCGCATTACCGCGACGTATAATGAAGATGCAGGCGCGGTCAGGCTGGCAAATGCGGTAGCAAAGATGTATATCGAGGAAAACCTTGCGGAAAAAGCAAAACAGTTCCGGACAGTGCGGCAGTTCATCGAAGAGCAGCTTACTACGCTTGAGACAAGGCTTAAGGATTCCGAAGAGAAATTAAGGAACCTTGGCGCTGAAGGAAAGAATTTTCAGCTGGCAGGTCCGATTCAGGAGAAGCTGGTTGAGCTTGAGTTTCAGCTCGCCGAGTTACTGCAGAAATATACACAGAAGCATCCCCAGGTGCTGCAGTTGCAGGAACAGATCAAACAGCTTGAATCCCAGGTGCAGGGGAGCTCTTCCCAGGAGCTTGAATATGCAAGGATTAGCCGTGAAGTGGAAGTGAACCGGAAACTCTACTCGATGCTGAAAGAGAAGCTCGAAGAGGCCCGTATTACGGAGGCACAGAAAGTTCCCGATGTTTCCATCGTCAATCCCGCAGTTGCTGCTGTCCCCATATCCGCGAATAAAAATGTGATTATATTTACCGGGGCAATGATGGGGCTTATCCTCGGCACCGCACTTGCCTTCCTGATAGAAACGTTCGATACTTCTATCGGCACCATAGAAGACGTAGAAAGCCTGCTGAAACTACCGGTGCTGGGCATTGTGCCATCGGTCGAGGAGGCAAAGCCGAAAGATTCTGCCGGCTTGGCCGCTATCATAAAGCATAAATTCTTCCCTACTACGGAAACTAAGGCAGACGACAGATTTGTGAGGCTCCATCCTCACTATAAGCCCAGCTCTCCGAATGCAGAAGCCTTCCGCAATATTTACACAAACTTAAAACTGGGGCCGGCAAGGAAAACTATTTTGGTCACCAGTTCAGGCCCCCGCGAAGGAAAGAGCAGCGTGGTCTGCGGGCTAGGGGTAGTAATGGCGCAGTCAGGCTTAAAGACCCTTATCGTTTCTACAGATTTAAGAAGGCCGACGCTGGATAAGACATTCGGCGTCAAGCGGGAACCGGGAGTGCATGAATACGTGGTGGGGTCTGCAACTCTGGAGAAGGCCTTGAGGAATGTGACTGATATTATGCTTGGAGATATGGGCCTGGAAGACGTAAGAAAGACACCCGGCTTTGAGAATATATGGTTGTTGACTACCGGTAAACTTTCCAGCAACCCTTCAGAAATACTCGCCTCCAGAGAGATGACATCGCTCATCGAGAAACTGCGTGCCCAGTTTGATGTGGTCATCTTCGATGCTCCTCCGGTATTGCCTGTGGCTGATGCGGGAATGCTTGCTTCCAAGATGGACTGCGTAGTGCTGGTATATGAGATCGGCCGCACCAGCAGGGAAGCCCTGATACGCTCAAAAATTCAGCTTGAGTCTGCGGGCGCGCGTATCGCAGGCATTATTCTCAACCACATCCGTCCGGAAGTGGAAGCAGTAAGTTCGTATCCTTATTACTACCGTTATAAATACAGGTATTATACCTCCAAAGAGCCTAAGGAAGAAAAACCGCAGAGAAAGGAAAAAGCAGCGTAAAGCCTAAAAGGATGGAATCTCTTGTGTTTAGATAAGAATGCATGCGAGGGGCTAAAATGCCCCTTTACTTTTAATACAATGCGTACGCCTTCCGGCCAGATCCTTACTCCGGCGCTCCTTTTTACGTTAGCAGCAACCGGTGTCATTTTATTCGTCTTTTTCCAGATCCCCGCAAATTTTGCGTTCCTTTTTTTCGTCGGCATAATCATTTTTCTGGTCGCGTTTGCCAATGCGGATATCGCACTGATAATTTTGCTTTTATCGATGTTGCTATCTCCCGAATTCAGGACAGGCACTGCAGCGGGCAGAGAAGTTGCGATACGCGCCGATGACCTGTTTTTATTCGTTATCTTCATCGGCTGGATGGCAAAGATGGCCTTAAATAAAGAGCTGGGAGTTTTGCGCAACACACCCCTGAATGCCATAATACTTGCCTATATCGTAGTCTGTATCTTTTCAAGTGCCTTAGGCGTTATGCAGGACCGTATCAGTATCAAAAGCTCGTTTTTCTTCAACCTCAAATACATCGAATATTTCCTCATTTTTTTTATGGTTACCAATAACCTAAAGACCATGAAGCAGGCACAGCGCTTTATGTTCTTTTTGTTTTTGACGTATGCGATCATCTGCGTATATTCTATAGCGAGGATTCCGGTAGGAGGCCGGGTGACTTCTCCTTTTGAAGGCAGGGGAGGGGGAGAGCCGAATACGCTTGGCGGATATCTTCTTTTTATGATGGCCCTGGCTGCAGGCATGATGTTGTATGGGCACAACCGCAGGAACCGGATTCTTTTTCTGGCGCTTTTTTGCGCGGCCTTACTCCCGTTTATGTTTACCCTATCCCGCGGCAGTTGGCTTGCCTTTTTCCCCATGGCCCTTACGCTTTTAGCCTTTACAAGGCGCTACAAGCTTCCGGCCATTGCGGTATTCATACTTGCCGTGTCCGCGCTTCCTTTTGTCGCCCCGCACCAGGTCAAGGAGCGTGTGCAGGAGACATTCAAATCCAATAAATCAACTCGCCTCCTCGGTAAAGATGTGTATGTTTCCGAGTCAGCCCAGGCAAGGATAAATTCCTGGTCAGTCGCGTTTAAAAAGTTTAATATCCGGCCGGTGGTAGGACATGGCGTGCCCGGCGGCACGGTAATAGATAACCAATATGCCAGGGTCCTTATCGAAACCGGCATGGCCGGGTTTATTCTTTTTGCGCTTATACTGGGGATGATGTGTAAAACGGGCTTTGAGGTGTTGCGGTCGGCAGAGTCAACCGATTTTGCCCGGGGCATAAGCCTTGGGTTCCTGGCAGGCTTAATAGGGCTGCTTTTTCATTCTTTGAGTGCCGCGACTTTCATACTTGTCAGGATAATGGAACCGTTTTGGTTTGTGGCCGCGATCTTATTCTCTTTGCCCGCGTTGATTGAAAAAGAGAAAGCCCCTGTATAAACCTATTCTTACCTATGAATGAAAATACCGTGACAGCCAGCCTCTCAAGGAGGCTTATCCGCAATATTATCTGGAATTTTTCCGGCCAGGCGTGGATGCTGGCGCTTGGTTTTTTTGCCACTCCCTACATTGTGCGGCACTTAAGCGTAAGCCTTTTCGGCGTATATACCCTCATCGGCGTTATTGTAGGATATTTTTCTTTTTTGCAACTTGGGTTAGGGACTGCCGCAATAAAATACATCTCCGAATACCTCGCCCTTAAAGAAGAAGAAA
>JBFMDA010000043.1:0-12162 GCA_040754255.1 Candidatus Omnitrophota bacterium
CCGCTTGAGGATTTAAATTATGTAGCGGGAGAACCTCCATTTGTCATTAAATGCGCCTGACTGGATTTGAACCAGTAACAACCAGCTCCGTAGGCTGATGCTCTATCCAATTGAGCTACAGGCGCGTCGTTCGCTATCGCTTATGCCTTAGTTGTCAGTAAACTCTTTTGTGCGTTTCTTTTTAATTGAGCGTGTCTTTTGTTCTTTTGACGCTCACTCCTTAGGAGGGGGCAAGCCCCCTCCTAACGCTTACTGGGTATCCAAATCTACGGGTCGCTGTGCTCCCCCAGACGCGGGGAAATGCTTTCCCCGCACCCCTTTGATGTTTTTGGCAAGGTCGAGTTTAAGAATTCCTTGCTGAGTATCCGTTTAAAGAGCGGATATTTGCCAAAAACATTTATTTAGCTATACCTCCTGCACAAAGCGCGGGATTAATTCGGCGCATGACGAAACTGATATAAGCTTTTTAGTTTTTAACAATTGAATTAAAGCTTGGGGGATAGATGCAATAACCCTCTTAAAATAATGGCTTGTTGATTACATTAAAATATAGCTTCAAGTCAACAACGGAAAGCAGCACTAAGATAGGACCGACTAGCCTGTTATGAGACATGAACCACAGATCAAGCGCCTCAATACTTTTATCCAACGCAGTCAACATAGGAAGCGAAATAAGCTCAGAGCTCAAATAATCATCAATGCGCTGATATGTCTTAATAGAAAAAGTGAATATGAGGCTAATAATACAGATTGAAGAATATAGAAGAAAAACGAACCAGTTCAATAAAAAAACCAGTGTATTGTCGCCTATCAGATATTCCATCTCGTTCACCTAATTTGCCCTAGTTAATCGCGAGTCCGCAAATTACACCGCGCTAAGCGCGGTGCTGCGACTGCTTATTGTGGTACGGCGCCGAAGCCAGAGGCTTTTTTGCCTCGCCATCATGCATTGTTGCAGCCATCCGTAGCCCGTCATTCTATTTTACTTCTGTTCCAGGGCGAAGGATGGCGGAGAGGCAGGGATTCGAACCCTGGGTAGCCTTACGACTACACATGCTCTCCAGGCATGCCGATTCAACCGCTCTCGCACCTCTCCCTATTATAATGTCTCCACACAAAAATACAAAGCAAAATTAACTATACAACTACCGGCAGGAACGCGTGTTACCAAAACATTCCTGCCAGACATAAACGGAGGCGGGAGGATTCGAACCTCCGATCCCTTGCGGGATAATCGCTTTCGAGACGATCGCCTTCAACCACTCGAGCCACGCCTCCCAGTTTACTATGGCAACAAAGCCAGACGAAGCGCATCAGGGCTCTTGGCTGTAAATTTCTAGCGCGAAGTCTGGCGGTGGGGGTGAGATTTGAACTCACGGAGGACTTACGCCCTCACTTGTTTTCAAGACAAGCGCTTTCGACCACTCAGCCACCCCACCGAGCTCTGATAAGGCCAGTGCCCCACACGCAACTATTATTTCTGCGGTATAAAAAGCTGCCTAAATACGGCGAATACGATTTCGCCGGTAACCCGAAAGGCATTATTGAAGAAATTCACGAAAGAGAAATCGGCAAAAATCAAATTGAAACACAATGCTATCACTACAATGTTGACAATATAGAGAAATGAAAAACCAAAGATGTAATGCGATTTCAGAAAATCGCTCTGCCTGCCGCGAAGGACCTTGGCACTAAACACAAGATGAAAAGCCATGGTAAACCCAAAAAGGAACATAAAATAGCGCAGCGCAACGACAGAGCGGATAAGGTACGACAACGGCCAATATATAAAGAAAATAATAATCGCATAAATAGGCAGAAGAAACGGCGCTATCTTTACGAAAGGAGCGAAAAACTTAAACACCGTTTCAAGCAATCTCTGTCCCCGCCTGTAAATTTCCGCCGCCTCAAACACAAAAAGGTGAACGATAATAAAACTGGCTATTCCTGCCCAGAAAAAGCTCATTACCGCAGGATCAATAACGTTTGATTCCGCAGACAAGGACACGGTCGAAGAATACACAAACGCAAGAAAGCACAAGCCTAAAATCAATTTAACCAAGGAAAGAAGCTTATCTGTCAGGCCTGACAGCTTCGGTTTTATGCCCTCATTGCCGAATGAAGCTGCATCCTGTGCGGCGGCGCTGCCGGTATTGTTGAGCGGTTTTTTAGGGGATTCTTTCTTTCCCATCTAAGTAAGGACGTAAAGGCTCCGGAATAACGATAGAGCCGTCTTTGAGCTGGTTATTCTCAAGCAGGGCGATCATGGTCCTGGCCATCGCCACCCCTGAGCCGTTGAGCGTATGGACAAATTCGACTTTTTTGGTATCTGCTCTGCGAAACCGGATATTTGCCCTGCGCGCCTGAAAACCCTCAAAATTGCTGCAACTTGAAACCTCAAGCCACTTATCCAGCCCTGCCGAATAAGCTTCAAGGTCATAGCATTTGCTTGCCGCAAAACTTAAGTCCTGCGTGGATAACGCTACAACCCTGTAAGGCAATCCCAGTAATTGCAACACGTTCTCTGCGTTGCCAAGAAGCTTCTCTAACTCTTCATATGAAGCCTCGGGAGCCACAAACTTTACCATTTCCACCTTATCAAACTGATGCACGCGGATCAGGCCTTTGGTATCTTTTCCGTAAGAACCTGCTTCTCTCCTGAAACAGGCACTGTACGCAGCCAGATACACAGGCAGGTCTTTTTCTTCGAATATTTCATCCGCATAAATATTAGTCAGGGGGACTTCTGCCGTAGGGATCAAAAAAAGGTCTTCGTCTTTAAGCCTGTACATATCCTCTTCCATCTTCGGGAGCTGCCCTGTGCCGGTCATTGCCCGGCGGTTGACCAAAAACGGCACAGATGCTTCGGTATACCCATGTGCATGCACATGCAAATCGAGCATGAAATTAACCATTGCCCGCTCAAGCCTTGCTCCCCACCCTTTATAGAGCACAAAGTTTGAACCGGAAATTTTTGCCGCACGGCCAAAGTCGATAATATCAAGGTTTTGGCTTAATTCAATATGGGTAGCCGGCTTAAAGTCAAACTGCCGCGGCTGGCCCCAGCTACGCACAACTATGTTCTTGGAAGGGTCTCCGACCGGAACTGACTCATGAGGGATATTGGGAATAACGAGCAATTGCCGGCCTAACTCCACATCTATTTCTTTCAGGGCATCTTCAAGCGTGTCTATGTCAACCGCTATTGCCTTCATTGAGGCTATTTTTTCTTTGGCGTTTTTCTTCGCCTTCAGCAAAGAACTTATTTCATCGTTGGCGTTATTTTTCCGGGCCCTTAGCTCTTCCAACTCTACCAAAATCTTACGCCTCTTTGCATCAAGCGCAAGGACTGCCTGAATATCTAATTTGATATTCCTGTGCGCAAGTGCACGGCTTACTGCTTCGGCATGTTCCCGGATAAATTTGATATCCAGCATATCTTTATCCTTTCAACCCTTAATAACGCCTAAGGGCCTCATCCTACAGACTCGTTTTGCGATGCCTGCGTTGTGCGCAACCTTAACTACGTCGTTTACGTCTTTATACGCCTCTGGCGCCTCTTCGGCAATTGTTCCTTTTCCAGAAGCCAATACCGTGATTCCTTTCGCGGCAAGCCCTTTCAGTAACACATTCACATCAACGGTCCTTGTTGCCTGTGTCCTGGATTTCACCCTGCCTGCGCCGTGACAGGTGCTGCCGAATGTCTCATCCATAGCTTTCTGGGTGCCGACAAGCAGGTAAGAATTTCTTCCCATGTCCCCGGGGATAATGACAGGTTGACCGATTTTTTTGTAACGTTCAGGCAGCGCCGGATGGCCGGGAGCAAAGGCCCGGGTCGCTCCCTTACGGTGCACGCATACTTTCTTTTCTTTTCCGTCAACCGTGTGCGTTTCGATTTTTGCGATGTTGTGTGCTACATCGTATATAAGGCGCATACCCAGCTTCTCCCACGATTTGCCCAATACCTTCTCAAAGGCCAAACGGCTAAGATGCATAAGGCATTGCCTGTTTGCCCAGGCATAGTTTGCCGCACAGCGCATCGCCCCAAGGTATTCTTTTCCTTCGGGAGAATCCACTGGAGCACACGCAAGCTGCCGGTCAGGTACCTTAATATTGTACTTCTGCAGGCAATGTACCATGTTTCTTACATAATCATCGCAAATCTGATACCCGAGGCCGCGGGAGCCGGAATGTATCATGACCGTTAGCTGTCCTTCGAATAACCCCAGCGCATCACAGGATGCGGCATCATACAGCTGATCAATAACCTGGATTTCCAAGAAGTGGTTCCCTGAGCCCAGCGTACCTGACTGCGCCTTGCCTCTCTCGTAGGCCCTTTCAGACACCGCGCCAGGATCAGCGCCTGCCATTGCACCGTTTTCTTCGGTGCATTCCAGGTCTTCCTTTATGCCAAAGCCCTTTTCGACCGCCCAGCAGGCCCCTTTCACCAGTATTTCTTTTTCTTCTCGTGCGCTTACCCTGATGTCTCCCCTTGAGCCCACGCCTGCAGGGACATCCGAAAACAACCTCGTAGCCAAATCTTTAATCTGATTTTTTATGTCATCATAGGTCAAATCTGTTTTTACTAATCTGACCCCGCAATTGATGTCAAAACCGACTCCGCCAGGAGAAATCACGCCTTCGTTTTCCACGTCGGTAGCCGCGACCCCGCCGATTGGGAACCCGTATCCCCAGTGGATATCAGGCATGGCAAGTGACGCCTTTACTATACCCGGCAGGAATGCGACATTGGCAACCTGCTCAAGCGACTTGTCCTGGCAGATGTCCTTTAACAATTTCTCGTCCGCATAGATTATGCCCGGCACGCGCATCCCTGCCTTATAAGACTTAGGGATACGAAAACGGCATTCGTCTATTTTTTCCAAAGAGCCTTGCCAGGTTCCAGACATCTACCTCACCACCAATACTTTACCGTATACTTAACCGTAGTCTCTCCGTTTTTAGGCACGGGGACCTTGAATTCTATTGTCTGGGCGTCTTTTTTTGTAAATTCGTGGGTCTTAGAAACGATCTTCCAATTTGTATAACGCCACATGTGCTCTATGACGTTGACTTCAATATCCGTCTCTTTGTGGTTACGCAGGGATATTTCAAAGCTCTCCTCGGCCCAACGGGCTGCGTGGTCTTCGCGGTAATTCATTTTCTTGCGCTCTCCCACGACGTCAAACGCATCGCCCAGATACAGCCTTACGATCTCGTCTTTAGGGGTATGGTCAATCTTATCTTCTCCGATGAACTGCAAGCTGCCGTCTGCATCCTCTTTATAGACCTTGACCTTGCCCTTCGGCAAAGGCATGCCCAGCTTATTCTGCTTACTGTTATTCAGCTCTATCTTGACCTTTATCTTTTGCTGCTTGGTAGTCTGGTTATTCTCGTAATAATACCAGTTCCACCCGTAATACTCTACCGGGTCATAGATAAAGAGTTTTTTGACCGGGACATTGTTTGCGGAGAGTAACGAGATCTGCTTGGTCTGGTTTTCTTTGACGGTAGTCCTGCGTTGCAGTGTATACATGTGATATTCAAAAAATGCCTTTTCCTGGAATTGCGAAACATCCGCCTCTTTGGCCATCATCCTGCTTGCGCCTACCCTGTCAAATTTTTCTTCCTCAACCCGGCGCACGTCTCCGGCAATAAGCTTGAGGCTTGCGTCTTTATAGGCAGCGCCGCTGCGGTTATCTATGGTGACCCAGCCGGACAAATCGATATTTTTATCGTCTTTATCAACTACCGCCACATAATCCGCATTCCAGTTAATCCCCCTAGTCAGATAAGATACCTCGGTCAGGTGTTTCCCGCCCCTATTATTGGCTATCTCCCAAATGAGCGTAGGCTTGGTAATCAGGCCTTCAGGCAACTCGGGAAAAGAAATCTCGCGGATATTCTCCTGGCGCCTGACCATGCTTAAACCCTTGTCAGAGGCAATCACGATATTCTCACCGTCATAGCTCATCAGGACACCCTCATATACCTTATCGTCTTTGGTAATGATTTTAATCTTTTTGTCTATGTATTTGCTAAGTAATTTATAGGCATTTACCAAGTCATACTCATAGTTCTGCTCCTGAATGACGCAACCCAAGGGGTCGGTAAGGGATTTGAAATGCACGGAGGTGGGCTCAATTTGAGCAGCTACATCTTTAAACCGGATATCATTTATTCCTTTTTTTAACTCAAGCATCCTCCTGTCTTTGACCAAACCGAAGTTCTGATTATACACGGTAAGCTCCACTCCCTCCTTGCCTTGCGCACTGGCAAACGTAAGAGGCAAAAGGGAAAGGATCAATAGGAACAAAAATGCCTTCTTCATATTTCCACCTCCTCCTATTTTTAACCTACACATCAAAAACTACTTCAGCTATCCAAGAAGAACCTGTTTTTCTTAGGTTTAGCTGGTGATACGTAGCCGCCTTGATTTCGCTTTTAAGCTGGTACTGCCGCATCGGATTCCCCGTAACATCAGCCCTGATGCTTGAAGGAGTAATCTTTTTAATTATAAAATCGGAAAAAATCAACCTACGGGCATCGCTTAAGGAAAGCAGCTCATTTAACCAATTGATAAAAAGCTCATCAATGCTATCCGCATTCTGCGCAAGCCGTACTATAGTTGATTTTAACCTGGAAGCGCTCTTACGTTGGGCAATAATATCAAACATCGCTTTCGCCGCGTTCACGAAAAGGCTTTTAAGATCCTTGCCCTTTACCCTGATACCGATATCGGCGGTGTGGGAAATGAGTTGGTAATTTTTTTTCATTGCTTTAATAATAATACGTAGAAATAATACTCTTAGTACTTGGCTTAAACCTAAATCTGTGTATTGTGGTAACGCCAAGTACAAAATTTTTTGCCTTGTCAAAGAGCTATCTGCAAAAAATTTTGAGCCGCCTTGGAACGAGCACCACAAGTTTTTATTTAGCGAAATCCTTGCGAGTGTGACGAGCAAGGAGGTGCTGTCCGGCGAATGTATAAAAAGTGTAGTCCATCGCTTTAACCTATATATGTTTAATTGTAGTAACGCGATGGACAAAAATCTTTTGCCAGCAAAATATTCTAGTGCAAAAAATTTTGAGCCGCCTTGGAATCGAACCAAGAACCTTGACCTTAAGAGGGTCCTGCTCCACCAATTGAGCTAGCGGCCCAAGGATTTATATATATCTTAAGTATTATAAACTAATTACCACAAAATATCAATTGATTTGGAAGCGAGTAGTAAGAAGGCTTTCAAGGCAAATAAGGATTACGGAATACTTACTTAGACTGCTCCTTTATTTTTGGGGCGGGGTAATAAACTCTTTTAATAGTTCTTTTGCATCTTCAAAATTATCCTCTCTGACCATTATATCCATCGAAGAAAGCCCGTCTGCCGGTCCATAGAGGGTACCAAAGTTTTCGCCTTTTACAAAACAAGGAATCTTTTGAGCATCAAGAATAGACTTAATGATCGCGACTTCTCCTTGTTTCGGAGTAGAATACACCGTTATGAATTTATCTTGAGATCGTGCCTTATTCACTTAAACTGTTCCTTGACGTGGGGGCGGGTAAAATAAAAGATGTAACCAGCTGGTATTAAGACTCCACCGATAAAAACCCATGTGTCCGCAAAGTTTGGGCTTGTCGAATCCCACGCAAACCATGTAAGCACCACTCCAAGCAATAATAGCATTACCTCTAATATAATAAATAATTTACGGGCTAAATTATTTAAAAACAAAATCATGGTTCCCAGAATCAGCAAAAGAGTGTGTAAACCTATTGTAATGTTCCTTAAAATAAATACCCCTGAGCCAAGCATAGGAAAGCCGGCAAAGAAGGTAGTCATGAACGGATGCGGTAGCGCTAATAAGAAATTATTATCTGACAACTGGAATATAATATCGATTTTAATCAGTAGTGACAAAGCAATTAGATTAGATACGATAATCAATATACCGACTACTAGTAAGCCAAGAGACCTCTTCTTCTCCACCTCTTACCTCCTTTTATCTCTTCACTGCTTCCAACACCACAAAAGACAATTAGCGCTAAGACGCTTCGTTGTTTTGATCCATATTGTATATATCCAGAAGCTGCACCCTTGTGGCTTCCAGACGCTCGCTAAGGACATTCACTATTCTCTTAAGCAACTCATACCCTAAATCGTGGTTATTTTCGCATTTATTTCTCAGGCATTTTCCGTCCAAGGCAATAGCACGAGTGTCTTCAACTGCCCGGGCACTGAAACGATTACGATGAGGCGGAATAAGCCAAGACCAGCCAAGAATATCGCCTTCATGAATAGTCTGTATGGTAATTGAACTGGGTTTGGCTATATATATCGCAACACGCCCTGCGCGGACGAGATAAAATTTATCTGCGGGTTCGCCTTCCTGAAGTATAACTTCATCTGCTTTGAACCTCACATTAGAGGCGCATCCCACGATAAAGTCCAAGTACTTTTGCTCCAGGCCTTGAAAAAAAGAGTGTGCCTTTAAGATAGGCTCAAGGGTTTCCATCTACCCCTCCTTTTGTATTTTTACGTTGTATCACTTTCCTGTAAACTTTCTTATTCCCCGTATCGTATGCTTGTATGTGCGGTTCTCTTATCAATATCTACAAAAATCTCTCCGCCTTTTGTCATTGGCCTTCCGTCCTTTATCTGCTGTAATTTCTCCGTTAAATCAAAGGTAATGAACCAGACATCCCTACCATTTCTTTTAAATCCCTTAATGTTCTTTACATAATATTTCCCTAGATCGATATTTTTATCCTTGATCGCTTTTTTAGCGCTCTCAACGGCTTCCTCTTTGGTCAAATCTTCCTTTCCTTTCACTTCTATAACAACAGGATTCGAATTAATCCCGATGGACGTTTTGTCTTTAATAAAACCGTAGGTGATGATTATTTTATACATTGCCGGCTCTTCAAACATGGCTTTATATTTTGTTACCCAGTCTAATTTATTGAGGACAACTTTCATATGATAAGAACCGCCTGAAGTTAGTTTGGTCTCGATTGTAGGAAACACCATATCTTTTAAGTCAAGATATCGGTAAGGATTTAATTTCTCTTCGTTTCGGAAAATTTCAAAACTAAAAAAAGCATACAGGCCTGACTTATCAAATTTTAGCATAACCTGACTTTTTGAATTATTCCTAAATTCAAGGTTTATTGCGATATCCTCTCCTGGACGGTAAACTTTTTTCTCGGCTTTGGCAAAAAGCACAAGGAGTGGCTTGGCAGGCCTTGGACTGTTTCTTGTTTTAAGACCTTGCGCAAAACTAACCAAGGGCAATACTAAAAAAACAACTATTAAAATATATTTTTTCATTTTACTTCCATCTATTAAGTGGATCCCGAGGCAGTAATCTAATATGTGCCTGGCTGGAATTCCCGCTCAACATTTCTGGTGCTATGGCGGGAGAACCTCCAACCCTCTGCTCCGCCCCTCGCTTTAATTCAGGCGGATCCCGAGTAAAATTCTCTGTCGTCTGCAACGCGCTCGGCGAGACCCTTCGCCTGTGACTAAAACTTACACGAAGGGACTCGCAACGCCTTACTCATGCCCAAAACACCTTGCATGGCTAGATCATGAAATGATATTTAATTTATGCGCCTAGGTGGAGTCGAACCACCAATAGCCAGTTCCGAAGACTGGTGCCTTATCCATTAGGCTATAGGCGCAAAACAGATGTTTTGCACCGGCGCAATTCCGCATAAGCGCCGGGTGCTGGCGTAAAAAATTAACTGAATAATTCACGCAACTACACTATTTCGCACTTCTCGCCCAGCATCTCCCTAATCTTTTCGAGTTTATTTTTCCCTACCGGCAGAATACCCGGTTCGGCAGTCGAGCGGACCGGAGAATTCAGCTGGATTTTATCCGGATTGATCTTTTCTATCGCCTCTTTTAACCGCCTGATATGCCTTATGTCGTCATTGACGCCTTTGACCAGCATAACCTCAAGCCAAAGCGTACCCTTAAACTCATTCCTTAAACTAACAATCCCGTCAATCACCCCTTCAATGCACAGCCCAGGAACCGGCCGGTCAATCCTCTCAAATACCGCCTGGGTTGCCGCATCAAGCGATGGGACTATTAGATCTGCATTGATGATTGCGCTGCGTACGAAACGGTCATTAAGGTAGGAAGCATTGGTGATCACGGCAACTTTAACAGCGAAATTCTCCTTTATCCGCTGGATGAGTGTGCCGAATTCCGTATGCAAGGTAGGTTCGCCGCATCCTGAAAGCGTAACAAATGCCAGCTGTGCCGCCTGGCTTGCGTTCTCCTGAAACCACGTTCTTAATTCGTCGAAAATTTCGCCAACGGCTATGTAGGTGCGGCGCTCTCGGGTCTTATTGGTGGTTTTCCCAAGCTGACAATAAAGGCAATCGAAATCGCATGTTTTATGGGGCGTGAGGCTTACTCCCAGCGATAATCCCAACCTTCTTGAAACAACAGGGCCGTAGAGATGTTTCATTTTCCTTTTCTTATGCAAAAACAAAACCCCCACCTCTGTAAATAGTTACGTACAGTCAGGTGGGGGTATATGTAGCGATATTATTTAATTTCTATAATTGAATTTTGCGTGCCAAACGGATTATATACCGCCGATGCGCAACGAGGATCATTAATCCATGAGCCGTCTACATAAAATTTATATTCGTATTTTCCCGGCTTAAGGCTTACCTTCAACGTCCAGTTGCCGCCGGTATCTTTCTTGGCGGGGTGCGCCTTGATATCCCAGTTATTGAACGTTCCGACCAGACTCACCCTTTTTGCCTGGGGGGCATGCAACCTAAACTCTTGCGATTTCGATTTCGTCATTACCTTTGCCATCTTGAACCCTCCTTTTTCACTAAAAAATTGTACTGCATGAACTACCCGTAATCGACCCTCTACTGTTATACAAAATAAATACCCTTATGTCAAGGAATTTTCGCACGCCTCACGTTAATGGCCTCTTATATAGCTACAATAGAGAGCCCTCTGCGATTAGCAAGTGCAATCCCCTTGACCCTGTCGATAAAGAGGGTCTTGCCTGCTTCTATTGCCAGGCACGATGCCGAAATATTGATCAGGTTTTTTATGGTGTTAAGCCCGACCACGGGAATATCAAAACGCATATCCTGCCTTGGCCTGCTGACCTTTACCACCACTACACCTTTACCTGCCAGCGACCCTGCCCTTTTTATCAGATTGTCCGTCCCCTCAAACGCCTCAACACCTACTATTGCCTTATGTTTCACTGCAACTGTTTGGCCGATATCCAGATGCGCAATCTGCTTTGCAAGGCTTACGCCGAAATAAATATCCTCCCATTCTGCAAAACTCGGCTCTCTTATGGTCAAGGTGCCCTTTGCAGGCAACTGTTCTTCAACAAAGGTAGTGGAATCAATAAGTTCAAACCCCGCATCCTCCAATTCCTTAATGATACCGCCGAATATGGTGCCTGCCTTATGGTCCTGCATACTCGTAAGTAATTCTCTTAATTCGGGATTTGTGCGTACCTCTCTGCTAAAAAGCCTTCGGGGGCTGATCTGGCCGACCATGACCACTTTACGCACGCCTTGTTTCTTGAGGATTTCGAAGATGCGGCCAGAACACGATTTCGGCGTGCTGCTTCACAAGAGGAGAAGTCTCTCCTTTAATGGCAATACACACCACAGGATGGCCTTTTTCTTTTGCCGCTTCGGCAAATAGCACGGGAAATTTCCTGTTCCCTGCGATCAGTCCTATCTTTTCCATTATTTCTCCTGTGCCCTTTTAGGAACGGCAAGAGCGGACTATGCCGCGTTTGGAGCTATTGACAAAGTCGATAAGATACGCTACTTCGGGGGTTAAAGGCTTTAATTCGCCGGTAATACCCTTCAACGCGCTTTTTAAGGTGTGCTGGGAATGAAATAGAATTCTGAATGCCCTCTCAAGCTGTCTTATGGAATTACTACTCACGGCGTTTCTTTTAAGCCCTATGAGGTTTAAACCGTATACCCGTGCAGGGTGGCCGTCACAAGTTGAAAACGGCGGGATATCCTGCACAACCTTGGAGCAGCCGCCTATAATTGCGAGTTTTCCCACTCGCACAAACTGATGGACCGCAGCCAGGCCGCTCACAATCGCATGGTCCTCGATAACGACGTGGCCGGCAAGCGTTCCGCAA
>JBFMDA010000044.1:0-12025 GCA_040754255.1 Candidatus Omnitrophota bacterium
CTAGACCAAAACATGTTGTGGGCAAAGCTGGCGAAGGGAATCGAACCCCCGACCCGCGGTTTACAAAACCGCTGCTCTACCTGCTGAGCTACGCCAGCGTCATAGAAACTCGTATTGCGTATAGCGTATTGCGTACGGCGTACCGTGTACGGTGTACGAAGCATGGCGTTAATGCATTACGCATAACGCGCTTGGTTTTTAGGTAAAGGCTAGGTCGTTGGTCTAGTGAGTAGGTAAGGTAGGTGGTGTAAAAAGATACGCACCAATCACCCTATACCAATATCCTTACCATCAACCTTAGCCTAAGCCTAAGCCTTAGCCTTGGTTCCAAAACTACGAAGACCTCTTTATTGCTGCGGGAATCTTCTCTATAATATCCGAAGCGATCATCCCCAGTTGCGTCTTCTCTTTGGCGGCAAGATCCCCTGCAAGGCCATGCAAGTATACCGCATACTTGCCAGCGTCAAATGGCGTTAAGCCTTGCGCCAAAAAGGCGGCAATGACACCGGCCAACACATCACCGCTTCCAGCAGTCGCCATTCCGGGGTTCCCGGTCTTATTTACAAAAAAATCGCCATTACTGCCTGCTACTATCGTACGGTTTCCTTTTAATACAACCGTTACATTATAAAGCAGGGAGAACTGCGATGCAATCTTCTCCCGATACGACTGCACATACCGTATTGTCCTTCCCAAGAGGCGGGCCATTTCTCCGGGGTGAGGAGTCAGGATTTTCGTATTG
This sequence comes from Candidatus Omnitrophota bacterium, assembly GCA_040754255.1. Taxonomy (GTDB): domain Bacteria; phylum Omnitrophota; class Gorgyraeia; order Gygaellales; family Profunditerraquicolaceae; genus SURF-25. The sequence goes on from JBFMDA010000044.1 coordinate 743, forward strand.
CGTATAGCGTGTTGCGTATTGCGCAAGATGTCTAAGTGCCCTTTGAGTGCATTGAGGCCGTCGGCATCAATCACCATAGGCCTTTGGACGCTTCTTATCATCATCCGTATAAACTGTTGCGTCGATGCATGCTGAGAAAGCCCAGAGCCTACCAGCAATACATCCGAATCCTGCGAAAATCCGTTTGCCTGCGTATACGCTTTTATGCTAATGCTTCCTTCGGCAGTCTCTGCCAAAGGAAATGTCATCAACTCTCTTGGCTTGGCTTTAATGACCGCATTATTCATTCCGGCAGGGATCCCCAGAGTAACTAACCCGGCGCCCGAACGGATAGCCGCATGACCGGCCAGTATAGGCGCACCGGCATACCTGCGCGAACCCCCTATGACAAAGACCTGCCCAAAATCGCCCTTATGGCTGTTAACCTTTCTTCGTAATAATTGCGCTGGCAACCGCATAAGTTTTTACATGAGAAATGGAAACAAAAACGCTTTTATTTTTTCCTTTTCCGTTTAAAAACACGCAATAGGGGCGGCCCGCATCATCGTTGAGTATCTCTATATCCTTCCAGCCGAGGCTTGCATCATTAAAAGCCTTGAATATTGCTTCTTTGGCAGCAAATCTTCCGGCAAGGTGCGGATACAGGCTCGGATGCGTCTTTGCTTTTTTAAGCTCATTGCCTGTGAAAATACGGTTTAAGAAAGAATTACCCCATTTCTCGACTGCCGCCTTAAGCCGCCTCACTTCGGTTATATCTACTCCCGTACCCAGCATCATCTGACCAATGACTTCATTTTGCGCACCGCCTGCGCTAGCCCCGCAAAAAGCGCATAACAAATAATCGAATAGCCTATATTGAATTCCTCAAGCACTGTAAGTTGCGCTATTGCGGCGATATTGCGATAGTCGAGCCCGTGACCGGCGCTTACCCGGATGCCCTTACTCCTGGCGTACACAGCTGCTTGTTCTATTTGCGTAAGGTTTCTTTTTCTTTCTTGGGCGTTGCGTGCATTCGCGTATCTTCCGGTATGCAGCTCAATGACGCCGATCCCAAGCACCGCTGTCCGGTCAATTTGCCGCTTATCGGGGTCAATAAACAAACTGACCTCGATGCCGTTTTTGCCGAGTTTCCTGAAGACCTCCTTAATCCTTGCTGAATTTGAAACAACATCGAGCCCGCCTTCAGTAGTAAGTTCCCTGCGCTTCTCTGGTACCAGCGTTGCCCTGTCCGGTTTGACCTTACAGGCCACGGAAACCACATCTCTTGCAGCCGACATTTCAAGGTTAAGCCTGGTCCTGATTTTGCTACGCAGCAAAAACAGGTCTTTTTCCTTGATATGCCTGCGGTCCTCCCTCAGATGGGCCACAATGCTATCTGCGCCTGCCCTCTCACAAATGAGAGCCCCCTGTAATGGCAGGGGCGCTTGCGTGTTTCTGGCCTCCCTGAGCGTCGCAATGTGGTCAATATTTACGCCTAAGCGTGCCACCGTCAATGCCCTTTGCTTAATAGTTGAATTGGGTTATTTCGCCCCGCACATAGATCCATACGATCACCGCGAGAATCAACGCAATCAACTTAAGCCAAGGGTGATGCATGAAAAAATGCGTGATTGTGGGAATAAGGTTTTTGCGTTCTTTAGACATCTTCTTTCGTAATAGTAAGCATTTCTTTCATTTTGGAAAACAACTCATCCCGCTGCAGGTCTTTATACAATTTACCGCGGTAGACCAAGGAAATATCCCGCCTTTCTTCGGAAACAATGATAATGACGGAATCCGCCTCTTCGCTTAAGCCCAACGCAGCCCTGTGCCGCGTCCCGAATACGCGGCTTAAATACTGGTTCTGCGTAAGAGGAAAAAGGCAGCCGGCAGCGCTTATTCTTCCGTGCTGAATAATCAGGCCTCCGTCATGAAGCGGGTTATTCGGCGTGAATACCGCCTGTACGAGATCCGAAGATACGCGGCCGTCAACAGTGACTCCGGTCTCTACATATGTTGCCAGCGGGTCATTCTTCTCAATGGCAATCAGGGCGCCTATTTTATCTAATACCATGCTTTCCGCTGCTTTGATAATCTCGCGCAATACGTAATCGAGCTCTTCCTCTTTTAATACCGTAGCGAACAGGTTGCGCCCCCCAAGGCGCGCCAATCCCTGCCTGATTTCGGGATGGAAAATGATCAGTATTGCGATAACCGATATCCCGAAGAGTTTTGTAAGCAGCCAACTTAACACATTTAATTCGAGTTTCTGGAATATCAGAAACGCAGCCAAAAGGATGATGATGCCCCTGAGCACCTGCAGCGCACGTGTCCCCTCAAAGAAAAGCAAAATATGGTACATTACAAACCAGAGAATGCCTATTTCAACAATCGGTTTCCACATAATAATTCCCCCGAAGTTAGGCGTGAATTATGCTATCAACGATTTTCAAGGCCTGGGCAACTTCTTTTACGTCATGGACCCGGACTAACGATGCCCCTCTCTGCACGGCTGCGACACAGGCAGACACAGTGCCGCATACCCTCTCCTGAGGTTCAAGCTTAAGAAGCCTGCCGATAAACGCTTTTCTCGAAGGGCCTATCAGTATGGGCCGGCCCAGTGACTGAAAATCTTTCAGGCGCTTAAGGATTTGGAGGTTCTGTGCAAGCGTCTTGCCAAACCCGATCCCCGGATCTACGATAATCTTTTCTCTGGCTATGCGCGAGTCTTCGGCAAGCCGCAGCGAACCTTCTAAAAAAGCGAGCAGCTCGTCGATTAACGCATCGTACGACGGATGATTCTGCATAGTGCCAGGGCTGCCCTTCATATGCATTATCACTGCCGCCGCGTTATAGGCTGAGACAATCTTTCTCATTGCGCTATTGCGCAGCCCGGTTATATCATTAACCATCAGTGCGCCGTTATCGAGCGCACGGCGGGCAACCTCAGGCTTATAGCTATCGATGGAAATCGGTACTTTGATTTTCTTCGCAAGCAACTTCACTACCGGCACTGTGCGCCGTATTTCCTCTTGCACGGAGATTGCAGTTGCGCCTGGACGGCTCGATTCGCCGCCCACATCGATTATGTCGGCGCCGTCATCTATCATGGCCTGCACCTTCTCCAAAGCGGCCTGCGGCTCTTTAAATAATAAATCCCTGTAAAACCCGTCCCCGCTAAAGGAATCAGGGGTAAGGTTCACTACGCCCATTATGTGGGTGCGTTTTGAAAGCGCAAGGCGATGTTTCCCCAAAGAGAGTGTATGCGTATTATCCGAATAACCCGAAAGAGTGCGCGATAAATCCGCGGCTAATCTGCTCAACCCGAAAGGCTGCGTAGTAAGCTTGCGGTGCAACCGATTCAGCTGGGAAAGACTACCCACAAGAAGGCAATCTGTCTTCTTGCGCCCTCCCATCAATGCATTTCTTGGCAATGCGGCATCTCCGCCCAAAGAAAGCATTTCCTGCTTTAAAATGGTAGCGGCAATGCGCGGGATCGAGTTGATCTTTATCAAAAACGGCAGTGATTTCGGAAGCATGATATCAATGCCGTAAGGGTCAACGCGCAGATCTTTAAATACCTGTTTTATATCCTTTACGCTATCGAGATGGATAATATACATTTATTGTGCACCGGGTAACGGCTTTTGGCCATAACCTAATAACTTTTTAACCTCTTCACCGTCAAGGACCTCTTTCTCAAGGAGCGCCTGGGTCAGGGTCTTTAGCTTATCCTGGTTTTGCGTAAGCAGTGTTTTTGCCCTTTGATAGGCGGTATCTACAATACTCTTTACCTCTTCGTCGATGACCCGCGCGGTTTCCTCGCTGTAATTCCTTTCCTCGGTGATGTCCCTGCCAAGGAAGATCAGGCTTTCCTTCTTGCCAAGCGTCATATGGCCTAATTTATCCGACATGCCTAACCGTGTAACCATATGCCTCGCTGTTTGGGTAGCTTTCTCCAGGTCATCCTGTGCACCGGTAGTTACTTCATTTAAGTTTATCTCTTCCGATGCCCGGCCTCCCAGCATCATCGCAATCCTTGCGTTAAGCTCGCCCCTGGTCCAATAATGCTTGTCTTCAAGGGGCGCGGTAAAAGTATACCCCCCTGCCAAGCCACGCGGTATTATCGAAACCTTCTTTAAGGGGTCAACCTCCGGCAAAATCAGCGCCAGTAACGCATGCCCCGATTCATGGAGTGCGGTGATTTCCTTCTCTCTCTTAGACATGATACGGCTTTTTTTCTCAGGGCCCATCAGTTGCCTTTCAATGGACTTCTCAAAATCTGCCATCTCTATCGCATTTTTATTAAAACGCGCCGCAAGCAGTGCCGCCTCATTACAGAGGTTTGCAATATCCGCGCCGGAAAACCCTGGCGTCTGCGATGCGAGAGACTTAAAATCGACATCCGGAGAAACCTTAAGCTTCCTGGTGTGCACCTTTAGGATCTCTTCCCTTCCTTTAATATCAGGCAAACTCACCACGATAAGCCGGTCAAACCTGCCTGGCCGTAAGAGCGCGGGGTCCAGCGTATCCGGCCTATTGGTGGCTGCAATCAAAATGAGGCCTTGGGCGGTATCAAAACCGTCCATTTCAACTAAGAGCGCATTGAGCGTCTGCTCCCTTTCGTCATGGCCGCCTCCGATGCCGGAAAATCGCAAGCGCCCCACTGCGTCTATCTCGTCGATAAAAATAATCGCGCCCTTACCCGAAGACAGGGCAGCGCGCCTTCCTTGCTCGAATAAATCCCTCACCCTGCTTGCGCCTACCCCTACAAACATCTCGACGAAATCTGAACCGGAAATACTGAAAAAAGGTACCCCTGCTTCTCCTGCAACCGCCTTGGCAATAAGGGTCTTACCGCAGCCCGGGGGGCCTACCAACAAAACCCCTTTAGGGATCTTGCCGCCGAGGCGCTGGAACTTTCTCGGGTCCTTCAAGAACTCAATTACCTCCTTAAGTTCCTCTTTTGCCTCGTCAACACCCGCAACATCGACGAACGTAACTTTTTCGTTAGCCCTTTCGCTGGGCATCTTTGGCCTGATTTTTCCGAATGAAAAAACCCTATTGCCTAACTGCTCTCCGCGCGAAGCCATCATCCACCAGAAGAAAATTATTAAAAGTACCGGCAACAGAGAATAAAAGAGGTTCGTCAGAAATGTGCGCGGAGGCTTCACCTCAAAATAACTTAGATTGCTGCGCATCAGGCTTAAGAGGTCTTTATCCTCTTCGGGAATATTGACATAGAATTTTGAGTTGTTGGTAAATTCGCCCTCTAAGATATTCTCTGTTTTTGTGACAGACTTAATCTCCTGCGGGGAGTTCTTAAGCATCCTGTAAAACTCGCTATAGGGTATCTCTTTCGGGACGCCCGAAACAGAGATCTTGTTGACCGAGCTGACCAAAAGATAAAATATCAGCATGGCAAATATCCACCCGAAAGGAAACCTGCTAAATGGCTTGATTGTTTTTTTGCCCTTCAAACTGTTATTTTTCGTCATTTTTACTCCTTAGTATGCAAGAATTTTATTATATAGTTAAATAAATATAAAATCAAGAATTTATTACTTATTGCGGCAAATAAAGATAAGGCTATTTTTGCGCTTCACTGCGGATAACCCCTGGGGGAGGTCGACTATTGAACCAACAGGCCTTTTAAAAATGAGTTCTTCCAGCTCCTTTATGTGCTGAAAAGCAATCCTGCGCGTGCTTCCTTGAGCACGGCTGATAGAGGAACGTAACACCTGCCTTAGAAACGCAGGATGCATTCTCATGAGTTTGCGAAGAAGCAGCCTGTTCTTGATGCCTTCGATATGCCTTTCTGCCTTTGATTCCAGAAAATCGTAATCGAGCGCAACGCTCTCTGCCATATTGCTTAAGACTTCCTTTATGTTGGCGTTGTAGCCCTTTTCAAGAAGCGGCATAAGCCTGTTCCTGACTTTATTCCTGAAATAAATGTCCTGGAGGTTAGAGCTATCGATCCTTGGCTTAAGTTTCCTGCGCCTTAAGAATAATTCTATCTCTTTCCTTTTTACCCCAAGGAGAGGGCGTATGATTACAATGCCGCCTATTTTTCTTTTTGCGAGCATAGCGGATAAGCCGTTGAGGCCGGCCCCCCGTATAATCCGCATCAATACTGTTTCTGCCTGGTCGTCGAGGTTATGCCCCAGCGCGATCTTTACTACTCCTAGTTTCTTTGCAACCTGAAACAGAAAACCAAGCCTCGCATTCCTGGCAACCTCTTCCTGCGAGCCTTTGCTGGCGTGCAACAGCTCCTTGATGTTGATAGAGGTCATCGTAAACGGGATTCCTAACCGCTCAGCGTGCCTCTTTACGAAGGACGCGTCTTGCAAAGATTCGCGCCTGAGCATATGGTCAAGGTGCGCAACATACAAACCAAGCCCATATTCTTTCTTCAGGCTGTCGAGTATATACATCAGCGCCAGTGAATCGGGCCCTCCCGAGACGCCGATAAGCACGCGGTCATTTTTCTCCAAAAGCCTGAATCTCTCTATTGTGCGGAGTACGTTTTTTAGAACGGTAGCCATACAGGAATTCCGAGAAAGGTGGTTACTGATTGTGTTCGGCCCAATACGACAGCGTCTTTCCTACATGAACGCTGCATTCTTTTGCGGCTCTTATCTGAAGGAGAAAAGAATCCTGGCTTGTTGATTTCTGGGCCCTGAATTGGGCAAAGAGCCTTTTCTGGCGCCAGCTCGATAAGTCTTCCATATTTTGCGGCGCAGACTCGGCAATAGCGCCGGGAAAAACAATCAGTTCAACTCCTCTGGGCCCCGCAGAAAAAAGAACCATATACGTAATAAACGGGTCGTTGTCATCGGGGACAACCGTAATAATGTATAACCCGCCTGCGGGCATAGGGTTTGCGTCTATATCCGTCCATTTGTGTGCCGGCACCTTTTCCAGTGCTTTTCCCAATCGTAAACCCCCTGCTGCTACGCTCAACTGGTTATAACTGCCGTAGGGGGAAGGGTAATATGTGACTATCGAAATAGATTCGCCCTGGCGCGGGAGCTCCTGTGCAAAACAGAGAGCAGAAAAGAAACTCGATAGCAATATTGTTGCTACTAAGGCTTTCGGAAATATAAGTTTCTTGACCATATCGAAAGAAGGCTTGCGCTATAATAGCTCGTTATTCATCCCCTTGTAGAAATCAGTAATCGACTTTATGGAATTAACAACCGCAATTCCCAACGTAACGGTAAGCGCAATGACAATAATCGTAACAATTGCCTTGCTTCTCTTGCTGAACCGAGGGTGTAACCACAAAAGAGGCAGCGCAAAGGGGCCGATGCTTAAAAAAAGCACTATCAGGAAAGAGGTCTTAAAGTACCATTTGACTTGCGGACTACCATCCATTGCAAGTTTTAGGTAAGGTTATTTCGTCTTAGGCAAAGGCACGCTTACATCGCCTGATGTCTTGACTGAACCGACCTGGCCAGTTGCGCCTACGCGGACACTTTTACAACCGCTTAGAAAAATAACGACCGCTGCGAACAATAAAACTGCTACCATACCTTTTTTCATGCGAACTCTCCTTTCGTTAACAATTGGTGGCATCCCGACCTAGTGTTTTCTATGAACATCGGCAAAACCAGCAATTAAACATTTGGCCGCCGAATGCTACTAGAATTATGGCGGCGAGAATGCCCTCCGACATATCAATCAGCAAAGGACCAGTCGCTTACAAGTAAAGTGGCGGCGACTGGATTTTCCGCCGTAGGCGGATCAGCCTTCGGCTGAAAACCATCTTGATGACCGCTTCCGCCAGAGATAATTCTAAATGGCGGCGAGAATGCCCTCCGACATATCAATCAGCAAAGGACCAGTCGCTTACAAGTAAAGTGGCTAAGTCCCTCACTGCGTTCGGGACCCGCCACTGACTTTGATATAGCTGGTGGCGGCGACTGGATTTAAACCAGTGACTTATCGGGTATGAGCCGACTACTCTATCAGGCTGAGTTACGCCGCCGTTATTTCGTATGGCGTATAGCGTATTGAGTACAGCGCACGGAGCACAACGCGTAATGCTGAATGCCATACCCATCACGTTATTGGGTGTTAGATACCGATAACTAAACCATTCACCTTGCCCGTACACTAGACATGCTACCTTGGCCTAGGCCTTAACCTTTTATCTTTTACTTTGGTTTAACCGATGTACAATTCCCCTGCTCAAGCAGGCCGCCGGTCTTGATCCGGTAGACCTCAAAACCGGTAACTGCGCACTCCATGGGTGCGGCGAGTATCTCGTAACCAGACATACTTAAATTCAGCGCAAAAATATAACCCTGGATATTTTCGTTATTATACGCCCTGTCAAGATAAGCCGGCTGGGTATAACGCATCTCAAGCTCATCTTTAGGGTATGTGCCGGCATGCTCCTGGCTGAATTTTTCGAGGGATAGTGCAATAGACTTTAATGTTGATTCGGCGAGTGCTTCGTTCACGCGCATCTTGTTCTCGGCAAACTGCTGGATCCCGTTTATGGTGATTGCCAGTATCGTAAAAAGCAACGCAAATAGAAGCACTACTATTACTACCGACTTCCATGCCTTAAGTTGAAAGAAACGCATCAGGCCTAACGCATATAACACGCCGGTTGCCACTGCGGCAAGTAATGGCCCCCACACAGGAATGATATAGAATATATTCGCTGCCCCTGCGTAGGCAACAACCATACGCACTTCTTTAAAGCTGACCCGCCCCTTAAAAAAGAGGATACACACATAGAGCAACGCGGCAAGCACATAAAAACCGACGGCAACGAGAATGGGCAGAATAAACAACACCACAAAAAAATATGCCGGCCATACCATTTGCGACTGGAAAAACATATCAAAAAACAGGCCTATCGCATTGGCCGCAAAGGTAACCAGCATATAGAAAAGGATGGACTCTGACACTGGCCTCTCTCTATCAAGGCGAGACCAGAACTTCCTGGGGTCAGATAAGGCCTGCTTGACAGTCTCAACTACCGCACGCGCAACCCCCAGCGCTTTCCTCTGATACCATGCGATACCCTCGATCGTGCCTTCCTTCTCCATCATGCGTAACTCCGTGCTATTTTTTGTTTCGGCATGCTATCTCGGTTAAAAGACCTTCTTGGAAAAAAGGATATACCCTACTGCCAGCGCATTCAAAGTCGCGATTAAGACTACGGCAGCCGAGATGTCTTTAATCACCTTAATCATTGCGTGATATTGCGTATTAACCATATCCATAAGTAACTCAATCGCCGTATTGAAAATTTCTGCGATGAATACCATTGTCACCGTGATACACAACGCTACCAGCTCAATCCCCTTTAACTGAAAATACAACCCGGTGAGGAATGCGAGTACCCCGCATAAAAAAATGACCCTCATGTTGCGGTGGTATAACACAAGGTAGGCTAGCCCCTGTAACGCATAAGAAAAGCTCTCCTTAAAAGGCCGAAGTTTAAAAATGTTTCTCAGTAATTTCATGGGTTTATCCGATAAAAATTATGAAAAGCATAGCTACGATAAGCAGGACAGAAAACAGATAGAAATCATTGAAATAAAAAAAGTCCGCTATCCTGTCTTTTATCGAGGTTTGTGCAAGGGCGCGGTCAGCATGAGAGACGAGATTGTGTTTGCGTTTGAAATCTTCAACCTGCTCCCGCCTGAAGCGCAAGTAGAGCCCGCCGACTTTATAGGCGGGAATTGAGCCGTCTTCGGCCAGGTCAAGCACTTCTTTCTCTGATACCCCCAGCAAAGAAGCAACATCCCTGACTGTTAAAAGCTTTTCTTCCATAGTGAGTTATATCTGGTGAGCCCCTATTTTCCGATTCTGCCGGAAGCCACCCAGGAATCAATCGCCTTGCGCTCAAATTTAAGGTCGTTGCCTTCCTTCATCACGGGGACCTTTCCTGCGTTTGCCCAGTCAAGGATCGAATTCAGGTCCACGTCAAGATACCGGGAAAGTTCCTCAACATTAAGAAAATCACGCAGCATATGGCAGCGGCCCTCAAGGATTGCCCCTTCAGTCACATTGAGCCTCGCAGGGAATATCTCCCCCTCGATAATAGCGGTCGGCAGAAGCGTCAGGCGATCTTTAGCGGTAATTTTACCTTTTACCCTGCCCCCCACAATGATATTTTCTCCCATGATATCTGCGATAACAGTGGCGGTCGGGCCAATCGTCAGATTGCCTTTTGCTTCCAACAGCCCTTCAAACTTTCCGTTAATACGCAGATTGACGGGGTCCTTAAAATTGAGCGTCCCCTGCATAGATGCGTCGACATCCAGCACTTTTTCATCCATCTTCTTTTTGAAAGCCATGCGCCACCCCCTCTTTTTTACTTCTTTGCATCTTTACTGAATACCGCTTTTTCGATATACGCAAAAAAGAAAAGCACTATTACCGCTATGACAGTGCTGACGAGCCCTGCGGTATAAAATCCGCAACCGACCGCAAGGCCAATCCCCGCGACCAGCCAGACGCTTGCCGCGGTAGTAAGCCCCTTTACTCCCTCCCTATCCCTGATGATTGCGCCTGCACCCAGAAAGCCTATGCCGGTTACTACCCCGGCTGCAATACGGGCAGGGTCAAGGGAAACCTGACTTTTATATATATCAAAAATATAGAGCGATGTCAACATAATAAGGCAAGAGCCAAGGCATACCAGTATGTGTGTACGCCAGCCTGCGCTTCGACGGTGAAACTGCCTCTCAAGCCCGATAAACCCCCCGAGGATCGTTGCCAGGACCAACCTAACCACAATCTCTTTGTCCGTAATAGCTGTCAGCATTTCGCCTCCCTTTTCCTTAACCTTCCTTAACCTTGACCTAAACCTTAGCCTTTTATACAGGATGCGTTATGCGCTCGGCGTCCGGCGCGTTCTCCGTACGCAATACGCATAACGCTGTACGCACAACGCCCTACCTAATCTAAGTGCACGTTTAAATATAAGTTATCACGGCGGCCCGTGTTATGCAAATGATAACCAAGGCTTGCCACCATAGCCGCGTTATCAACGCTTAATCGCCTGCCGGGAAAAAACACGCGAATTCCCAACTGTTGCAACGTACCTTGGCATACATTCCTTAATGCCTGATTGGATGCAACCCCACCGCCCACCACAAGCACCCCTGAGCCCTTCGCCCGGCAGGCAGCCAAAGATTTTTCAATAAGCACCTTACATACTGCTTCCTTAAAAGAAGCGGCGATATCCTTCAGCAAACGGCGAGGCAACAGGCGTGTCCCGGCCTTTGTGTGTGCACGCACGTAGTAAAGCACTGCGGTTTTGATTCCGCTAAAACT
>JBFMDA010000045.1:0-11000 GCA_040754255.1 Candidatus Omnitrophota bacterium
TAAAATTTGACGAAAAACACAATATCTGTTTTAAGGTAGAAACGCATAACCATCCTTCTGCGCTTGAGCCCTTTGGCGGGGCAAATACCGGGGTGGGCGGAGTAATCAGGGACTGCCTGGGCACAGGACTTGGAGCCAAGCCCGTCTGCAATACCGACATCTTCTGTTTCGCGCCCTTTGATTACCCCATGCATAAGCTGCCCGCAGGCACCCTGCATCCTAAGCGTATCTTAAAAGGCGTGGTTTCAGGGGTGCGCGATTACGGCAATAAAATGGGCATACCGACAATAAACGGCGCGATACTGTTCCACGAGCAGTTTATCGGTAACCCGCTTGTCTATTGCGGCACTGCCGGAATCTTACCCAAGGAAAAATCGTTTAAAGAGCCGCTTAAAGGGGATGCGATTGTTTTGGTAGGCGGGGCAACCGGCAGAGACGGCATACACGGGGCAACATTCTCTTCGGGGGAATTGACGCATAAATCGGAGACTGTTTCCAGCGGCTCTGTGCAGATCGGCAACCCCATAGAAGAAAAAAAGATATTGGATACTATCATAAAGGCGCGCGACCTCAACCTGTACAATGCCATTACCGACTGCGGTGCAGGCGGGTTATCATCCGCCGTTGGAGAGATGGGCAAGGATTTAGGGGCAAAGGTTGAATTGAGCAAGGTGCCGTTAAAGTACAAGGGCCTTACGTACACAGAGATCTGGATTTCCGAATCCCAGGAGCGGATGGTGCTCTCTGTGCCCCAGGATAAACTTGCCGCACTGCTTGAAGTCTTCAGGAGCGAGAATGTCAGGGCAACCCCTATCGGCGAATTCACCGATACGCAAAAACTGCAGTTGTATTATAAAGGAAACCTGGTAGGCAATCTTGATATGCATTTCCTGCATGAGGGCTGGCCGCGGCCGGAAAAGAAAGCCGTTTTTTCAACACCAAGGCACAAGGAAAGTGTTCCCCCGCGCGCAGAAGACCTCACCCCTTCTTTGATACGGCTGCTCGGGCATCCCGATATATGCTCCAAGGAGTGGGTGATACGGCAATACGACCACGAGGTCCAGGGAGGCTCGGTCCTAAAGCCCTTATGTGGGGTAGCCAATGACGGGCCTTCGGATGCCGCAATTATCAAGCCTCTGCTGCATTCTGCCAAAGGCATTATCGTTTCAAACGGCATCAATTTCAGGTACGGCTTTATTGACCCTTATTGGATGGCTGCTTCCTGCATAGATGAGGCGTTGCGCCAGGTGGTCGCAGTGGGCGCTTCGCTGAAGAACGCAGCGCTTCTGGATAATTTTTGCTGGGGAAACCCCGATAAGCCTGACAGGCTCGGAGGCCTGGTCAGGGCTGCCTTGGGTTGTTATGACGCAGCCAAGGGGTATGGGGTACCTTTTATTTCAGGCAAAGACAGTTTGAATAACGAGTACACAATAAAGAATAAATCTCTGGCAATACCGGGGACACTCCTAATTTCTGCGATTGCGGTGATGGAGGATACTTCAAAAGCTGTTTCTATGTACCTGAAAAAACCCGGCAACCTCCTTTATATTATCGGGACTACTGCCGAAGAGCTCGGCGCATCGCATTATTACGATTTGTTCGGCATAATCGGCAACCACGTGCCTAAGGCGTATCCGAAAAAAGCAAGGCAGGTTTTTGATGCGCTTTCCAGGGTTTCGTCAAAACACCTTATCCGGTCAATGCATGATTGCGCCGAGGGAGGGATCGCGGTGGCATTGGCTGAAATGGCTTTTGCCGGCGGGCTTGGCGCTGAAATGTTCGTAGAGGAAGTCCCCGTTGTCCAGGTTCGCGCGCGCGCGCAGAAAACCCAGGTCCAAAGGGACGACTTTGTGCTTTTTTCCGAATCTAATTCGCGGTTCATCGTTGAAGTCGAACGCGCGCATCAGAAAGAGTTCGAACGGTACATGCGGGGGGTCCCTTTTGGCTTGTGTGGTTGCGTGTCCGAGGAGGCGCAATTGAAAATATTCGGGCTGGACGGAAAAGTGTGTATTGCGGCCGGGATTGCCCAATTGAAAGAAGCATGGCAGAAGAGCTTGCGATGGTAAAGGAGAGAAGAATGGAAAAGGCACACATCATAAGGCGTGATTTTACTACCGAAGACCCCTGGCGGATTTTCCGCATTATCTCGGAATTCGTGGACGGGTTCGAGGTCCTTTCCGACGTAGGGAAGGCAGTATCGATATTCGGCTCAAGCCGTACCCCCGCCGGCAAGAAGTACTATAAATTAGCGGAGGAGATCGCCTATCGTTTGGCCAAAGAAGGCTACGCCGTTATTACCGGCAGCGGGCCGGGCATCATGGAGGCCTCCAATAAGGGCGCGCGCAGGGCAAGGGGGCATTCGATTGGGTTAAACATCCAGATCCCCCTGGAGCAGAGGGCGAATCCGTATGTGGATACGCTCTTGAGCTTTCATTACTTCTTTGTGCGTAAGGTCATGTTTGTAAAATACGCCAAGGCCTTTGTGATTATGCCCGGAGGCTATGGTACCCTCGATGAGTTCACCGAGGCAATTAATTTAATCCAGACCAAGAGGATCTCGAAGTTCCCCGTTGTCCTGTTTGGCCGCGAGTACTGGAAGGGGATGCTGGATTGGCTCAAGGAGAAGGTTTTAAAAGAAGGCAATATCAGTAAAGAAGACCTGGACATCTTTACCGTGGTCGATACGCCTAAAGATGTCATCAAGGTCATCAGGAAATTTTATGCAAAAGCCTAAAGTATGCGTCTTGCGGACCGCAGGCACGAACTGCGACCAGGAAACGGCGTTCGCGTTCTTGAAGGCCGGCGCCTTTGTTGAGCTTGTGCACACAAACAGCCTTATCAGCGGCTACAAAGCGCTTAGCGAGTATCAGATCCTGGCAATCCCCGGCGGCTTTACGTACGGGGATGATGTTGCCGCTGGCAAGATACTTGCGAATGAATTCAAGTATAAACTGAAAGCAGCGTTATTGAATTTTATACATGAGGGGAAATTAATTATCGGTATCTGCAACGGTTTCCAGGTACTGGCAAAGAGCGGACTGCTGCCGGGTAATGACGAGCTGGCGCAGGAGGCAAGCCTGACCCTCAACGATTCGGCAAAATTCGAAGACCGCTGGGTGTATTTGAACTGCGTAACGCGCGGCCGCCAAAAGCCCAAGTGCGTCTGGACAAAAGGGCTGCCTGAGGTCATTTATCTTCCGGTTGCGCACGGCGAAGGAAAATTCGTTGTCCGCGATAAGGCGGTGCTTGAACGCCTCAAGGGGAATAACCAGGTCGTGGTGGAATACTGCGACGAAAAAGGAAACCCTGCCGGCTATCCGCATAATCCCAACGGTTCTATGGAAGGCATTGCAGGAATTTGCGATGAAACAGGAAGGGTCTTTGGGTTAATGCCTCACCCGGAGAGGCACATTCATTTTTTGCAGCATCCGCGCTGGGTGCGCGCCCAAAACAGGCAGGAAGGAACCGGCCTGCAGATTTTTAAAAACGGCGTTGAGTACGCGCAGAAAAAACTTTAACTAAGGAGCATTAAGACGTGAGCGGGATTTTTGGAGTCGTTTCGAAAACTGATTGCAGGAATGATTTATTTTACGGGACTGATTACCATTCGCACCTGGGCACGCAGTTCGCCGGGCTTGCCGTATGGCAGGATACGATCCTGCGCAAAATCCACGATATACGCGGCAGCCAGTTCAAGGCAAAGTTTTTTGAAGACTACCGGAAAATGAACGGCAAGGCAGGCATCGGCGTTATCAGCGTCAAAGACGAACAGCCGATCTGCGTCCATTCGAAATTCGGGCCGTTCGCAATCGTGATTAACGGCTTTATTGAAAACGCCCAGGAATTGGCCAGGCAGCTATACAAGGAAGGCCAGTCGTTCAGCGAGGTCACCGAAGGCAAGGTGAACCTTACGGAATTAGTGGCTAAGCTGATTATTCGTTCAGAATCTATAGTCGACGGCATTGAGAGTATGTTCGCCAAGATTTCAGGTTCCTGTTCCCTGCTTTTGCTTGCCAGGGAAGGGATCTACGTAGCGCGGGACCGCTGCGGGTATACGCCCTTGATTATAGGGCAGAGGGGGAAAGACTGGGCTGTTGCCACCGAGTCGTCGGCGTTCCTTAATCTGGGGTTTTCCATCAAGAAATATGTCCAGCCCGGAGAAATCGCGATACTGAACGGAAAAGGCCTGGAGATAAAACGCAAGGGCAGGCGGATGAATAAAGTTTGTTCGTTCCTGTGGATTTATACCGGTTTTCCCGCTTCTTCCTATGAAGGGATAAACGTAGAAACAGTGAGAGAGAAATGCGGCGGGTATTTGGCACGGCACGACAACGTAAAAGCGGATATGGCCTGCGGTATCCCTGATTCCGGGACCGCGCATGCCATAGGGTATGCCATGCGCTCCGGGATCCCTTTTAGGAGGCCTTTGGTAAAATATACCCCTGGCTTTGACCGCAGCTATACCCCTCCGTCACAGGAGACACGCGATTTCATTGCCAAGATGAAACTTATCCCTATACCGGAAATAATCAAGGGCAAGCGCATCGTATTTTGCGACGATTCGATTGTGCGCGGGACACAGTTAAAGAACTATACCATCCATAAGCTGCGCGAGTGCGGGGCAAAAGAGATCCATCTAAGGATTGCCTGCCCGCCGCTTATGTTTCCCTGCAGGTTCGGTTATTCTACGCGCACTGCCCATGAATTGGCAGCGCGAAAGGCAATACGCAGCCTTGAAGGCAGGGATATCGATGATGTAGCCGCCTATATCGACGAAAATTCCAGCAGGCATAAAAAAATGGTACACTGGATTACCAAAGACCTCGGGGTGACCACGCTTAAATACCAGCGGTTGGCCGATATGATCGATGCGATAGGGCTGCCTAAAGAAGACCTGTGCCTTTATTGCTGGACCGGGGACACCGGCTGCAAATAACGCATTCTTACAAGGAGCACACAGATGATACGCCAAAGCGATGACAGGCCCAAAGAGCATTGCGGGCTCTTCGGTATTATGCGCAATGCCCATGCGGGCTGGCTGACATACCTTGGCCTCTACGCCCTTCAACACCGCGGCCAGGAAGCCTGCGGCATTGTTGCCAATCACAAGGGGATGTTGTCCCTCCATAAAGATACGGGGCTGGTCAACGACGTGTTTAACGAAGAGGTGCTGCGCAGGCTTAAGGGCGATTCGGCGATAGGCCATGTGCGCTACTCTACCACCGGCTCAAGTGTTTTGAAGAACGCACAACCGCTTCTGATTGATTACGCTAAAGGCTCCATCTGTATTGCCCATAACGGCAACCTCGTGAATTCTTTGAGCCTGCGCAGGGACCTTGAGCGTTCAGGCTCGATATTCCAGACTACCACCGATTCAGAAATCATCATCCATCTGATGGCCAGGGCCAGGTCGAGGAACCTGCGGGAAAGCCTGACCTACGCGTTACGCCGGGTCAAGGGCGCGTACTCGTTATTACTGATGGACAACCGTTATCTTATCGGGGCAAGGGACCCGCTGGGGTTTAGGCCCCTGTCCCTGGGCAAACTCAAAAACGCCTGGTGCCTGGCATCCGAGACCTGCGCGTTCGACCTGATCGGCGCAAAATTCGTCCGCGAAATAGAGCCCGGAGAGGTTATCTTTATTGCCAGGGACCGGATATCTTCATTTCCCATGAAAAGAAAAACTGCGGATACCAGGCGCGCCCACTGTATCTTTGAGCATGTGTATTTTGCGCGCCCTGATTCTGTCGTATTCGGCGAAACCGTGCACTCGGTCAGGCGCAAGCTCGGGGAGCAGCTCTCGCGCGAACATCCGGTAAGGGCAGATTTTGTAATCCCTGTGCCGGATTCAGGTTTTTCCGCTGCGTTAGGCTATTCGGAAGAATCAGGCATCCCTCTTGAAATGGGGATTATCCGCAACCATTATGTAGGAAGGACGTTTATCCAGCCCATGCAGAATATACGTGACCTGGGTGTACGGGTTAAGTTTAATTTGCTTAAAGACGTATTAAAGGGAAAGCGTATCGTGGTGGTCGACGATTCTATCGTGCGCGGGACCACGTCGAAAATCCGCGTGCGTAACCTGCGCAAGGCCGGGGTCAAAGAGGTGCATTTGCGCATTTCCTGCCCTGCGCACCGCTTCCCCTGTTTTTATGGCATAGATTTTCACCGCTCTTCGGAGCTGATCGCCAATAAATACGCTTCGTTAGAAAAAATAAAAAAGTATCTTGAAGTAGACAGCCTTGGGTACCTAAGCCTTGACGGGATGTTGGAGTGCCTGAAACTGGCCAGGCACAACTACTGTGCTGCCTGCTGGACCGGAGACTACCCGATTATCGCCGAGAAAAAGCATGGCAAGTTTTCTCTCGAGATGCATTGCTGCGGCCAGGGGGAGGTTGTGCAATGCCCAAAGTAACCTACAAGAAGGCCGGGGTTGATATAGGGTTTGCGGACGCCTTCAAAATAGCGGTTAAGTCGCTGGCCAGGAAGTCTTTTAAGAAAGAGGTGCTGAAAGATATCGGAGGCTTCGGCAGTTTTTTCAGGTTCCCGAAAGAAAAGTTCAAAGAGCCGGTTTTGGTATCTTCGGCTGACGGGGTGGGGACAAAGCTCAAAATAGCGATCCTCGCTGACAGGCATGATACTATCGGGATAGATGCGGTTGCCATGAACGTCAATGACATTCTCTGCGCCGGGGCACGGCCGTTGTATTTTCTCGACTATATCGGTTTCAGCAAATTAAAGACCGAGGTATTAAAAGATATCATCAAAGGCATCAATGGCGGCTGCATGGCTTCGGATTGTTCCCTGGTCGGGGGAGAGACTGCCCAGATGCCCGGGATGTATAAGGCAGGGGAGTATGACGTGGCGGGTTTCTGCGTAGGGGTGGCAGAACGCAGCCGTATTATCGACGGCTCCTCTATATGCGCTAAAGATATAGTGATCGGCCTTGAGTCCAGCGGCCTGCACTCAAACGGGTTTTCATTGATAAGGAAAGTATTTTCTCAGGCAGAACTTAAAAGCCTTGCGCACGAATTATTAAAGCCTACGCGTATTTACGTGCGGCCGGTATTGTCTTTGCTGCAGTCCGCATCCTACCGCAGGCAGGCAACGGTTAAAGGGATTGCGCATATTACCGGGGGGGCGTTTTATGATAAAATCGCGCGCATCCTTCCTGCAGGGGTGAACGCAAAAATAAGGAAGGGCTCATGGATTGCCCCGAAAATTTTCCGGTTGCTTCAGCAGAAAGGCCGCATTGAAGATCCGGAGATGTACCACACCTTTAATATGGGGATAGGCATGGTGCTGATAGTTGCGCCCGGCTCAAGCGGGGAAATATGTGCAAGGCTTTCTGAATACGGGGTTAAGGCCTGGGTGATCGGAGAGGTTACCAGGGGCAAAAAGCAGGTTGAGATAGTATGAAAATACTTCTGATCGGCTCCGGCGGCAGGGAGCATGCGCTGGCCTGGAAGATGGCCCAGTCAAGGCAGGTCAAGCGTATTTTCTGCGCGCCCGGAAACGGCGGGATTTCAGACCTTGCCGAATGCGTGGATATAAGGCCGGACGCAGTCACGGAATTGCTTGGGTTTGCAAAGCAGGAAAAGATCGATTTAACGGTGGTAGGCCCGGAAGCGCCTCTGGTAGCCGGCATTGTTGATACGTTCCGGGAACACCGATTAAAGATATTCGGGCCTGAAAAAAACGCTGCCCAGCTTGAGGCAAGCAAGGTATTTGCCAAAAGGCTGATGAAAAAGTATGCGGTGCCTACCGCAGCATTCAGGAGTTTCGAAAAAGTTGCCCCTGCCAAAGAATATGTGCGGCAGCTCGGCGTGCCGCTTGTGATTAAGGCAGACGGCCTGGCGCAGGGCAAGGGCGTAGTGGTGGCGAATTCCATTGAAGAAGTAGAACAGTCGATTGTTTCCATAATGGAGGACAGGGTCTTCGGGGATGCGGGAAAGAAGATTATTGTCGAGGAGTGCCTCCAGGGCCAGGAGGCGTCCATCATTGTTTTCACCGACGGGAAGCATGTGGTCCCGCTGGCTTCAAGCCAGGACCATAAAAGGATATTTGAGCAGGATAAAGGGCCTAATACCGGAGGCATGGGCGCATATTCTCCGGCTCCGGTAGTCAGCGAAAAATTGTTTCAGGAGGTCATGGATACGATTATCGAGCCTACGATAAAAGGGCTTGCCAGCGAAGGCATTGTGTATCAAGGAGTCCTCTATGCGGGAATCATGCGTACCGCGCAAGGCCCTAAAGTCTTGGAATTTAATGTCCGTTTCGGCGACCCAGAAACACAGGCAATCCTGCCCCGCCTTGATTCTGACCTGGTAGAAGCGATGTGCGCTACCATTGAAGGCAGGCTTAATAACCTGGCATTGAAATGGAAGGAGCAGGCGTGCGTGTGCGTGGTATGCGCTTCTAAGGGATATCCCGGGGCATATGAGAAGGCTAAAGAGATCATGGGCCTTAAAGAAGCAGGCATGATGAAGGACGTGGTAGTTTTTCACGCCGGCACAGAAAAAAAAGAAGGCAAGTATTTTACCAGCGGCGGGCGGGTATTAGGCGTTACCGGGTTGGGCGCAACTGTGAAAGATGCGATTGATAATGCGTACCGCGCAGCCGGGAAAATCCATTTCGAGGGGATGCATTTTCGCAGGGACATAGGGCAGAAGGCGCTGTTGCTGAAGGATAATATAGAAGCGTAGTAGTGCGTATTGAGTATAGCGTATTGCGTACAGCGTAAAAACGGTTTTTGGGTATTGGGTTAGGTTATGGGATTGGTGATTGGGTAAAGTGGTTGGTGTCAAAACACACCAAAGGCCATATACCAACCATTAGGCCATCAACCTAACCCCTTGAGCCTTAACCTTACTGAACCTAAGCCTTAACCTTGGCCTTTTACTACAACGGAGGAACGATGCGTAAGCCGATATGTATTCTGATGGGAAGTGCTTCGGATCTGGAAACAGTCCGGGAAACAGCAAATGTCCTGAAGGATTTTAAGATTGGTTTTGAAATCAAGGTATTGTCCGCGCACAGGTCTCCTAAGGAATTGGCCTGTTACGTAGAGGAAGCCGCAGCAAAAGGCGCAAAGGTTTTTATCGCAGCTGCCGGAGGCTCGGCAGCATTGGCAGGAGTAATTGCCAGCCACACGGTCCTGCCGGTTATCGGGATCCCCATTGAGACCAGGAGTTTAAAAGGGATGGATTCGTTGCTTTCTACCGTACAGATGCCCGGCGGTATTCCGGTCGCGGGTATGGCAATCGGAAAAGCAGGGGCCAAAAACGCCGCCCTTCTTGCGCTGGAAATACTCGGGTTGCAGGATGCAAGAATCGCAAAGGCGCTGTGGGCATATAAGCAAAAAATGAGGATAGCCATAAGGAATACAAAAATAAAGATATGATCCCTGTCAAAATCGCCCAGGCGAATCCTTTAAATCCTCAATATGAATACCTCAAAGAGGCTGCCGATGTCATCAGCCGGGGAGGGCTCGTGCTTCTGCCTACTGATACCGTATACGGCATTGCCGCAGACAGTAAAAATCAGAAGGCAATCGAGAGACTCTATGAGATAAAAAAAAGGCCCCCTGAGAAACGGTTTTCCCAACTTATCGATACCAAGGAGAAAGTCGAAGATATCGCAGTGGATATCCCGGTGGTTGCGTATAAGTTAATGGATGCGTTCTGGCCAGGCCCCCTGACCCTGGTGTGTAAGGCAAAGGAAAAAGATACTATTGCGCTTCGGCTGCCGGACAACCTGATAGCACAAAAAATCATTACCCTTTCCAAAACCAGCGTGGTGTGCCCATCGGCTAACTTTTCAGGAGGGCCTGCCCCGCGCGAATTCGGCGATGCAATCAATAACTTTAAGGAAGCGGTTGACTATGCGATCGATGCAGGGCCATGCGAATTGGGCGTTGAATCTTCCATAGTAGATGTGACTACCCATCCGTTGCAGATACTGCGGGAAGGCGCTATAAAGAAAGAGGAGATCATGGCAGTGGCCCACAAGAAGAACGTGCTTTTTGTCTGCACGGGGAATTCCTGCCGTTCGGTTATGGCAGAGGCCTACCTTGAGAAAAAACTTCAGGAGAACGGCCGCG
The DNA here is from genome assembly GCA_040754255.1 of Candidatus Omnitrophota bacterium. Classification (GTDB taxonomy): domain Bacteria; phylum Omnitrophota; class Gorgyraeia; order Gygaellales; family Profunditerraquicolaceae; genus SURF-25. The sequence goes on from JBFMDA010000045.1 coordinate 10,103, forward strand.
ATGACGTTGCGGTTATCTCGGCAGGGCTTATGATGCTGCCCGGCATGGGCGCCACAGAGGAAACAAAGGAGCTCCTGGAGGAAGAAGGGATAGACGTGTCCGGGCACCGTTCACAGCGCCTGACTAAAGAGCTGCTGGATAAATCCGATATCATACTAGTGATGGAAAACCTGCACGAGGAACGGATCGCCCAGCTGTATCCTAAGGCGCTTAACAGGGTATACCTATTGCGGGAGTTTGCCCAGATAAAGGGGGATAGCCTGGATATTTCCGACCCCATCGGCAAAAGCATAGAGTTTTACAGGCAGACATTTGCGGTGATCAAGGATTCTATAGAAAGGATACTGAATATATTATGAGGACACTGCTTATTGCGTCGGACCATGCGGGATTCGCCCTGAAAGAGCGGCTTAAAGACTATGTCGCACGGCGCGGGGTAAAGGTAAAAGATCTAGGGGCTTACTCAAGGGAGCGCTGCGATTATCCGTTGTCGGCAGCTACCCTGGCCAGGGCCATTTCGACGAAGGGGCATTCCCGAGGCATCCTCATTTGTAAGAGCGGCATCGGCAATTCTATCGTGGCCAACAGGTTTCCCGGGGTACGGGCAGCATTGTGCTACAATGTGAAGGCGGCATTACTTTCGCGTAAACACAACGACAGTAATATTCTGGTCCTGGGCGCAGGGTTTGTCACTGTTGCCCTTGCCAAGAAGATCGTAGCTGCATGGCTGCGCACGCCGTTTGAAGGCGGCAGGCATTTACGCCGGCTCACACAGATTGAAAAAATCGAAAAAGCAATAAAAGGAGCATGACCGCATGGGATATCTAAAGAAAGTTGACCCTGAGATTTACGAAGCGATTAAAGAAGAGATCAAGAGGCAGCAGGATAACCTGGAGAT
>JBFMDA010000046.1:0-10754 GCA_040754255.1 Candidatus Omnitrophota bacterium
TTTATGTGCGGAGACGGCCAGATAAAACCTGCAGATGTCGTAAGGGTCTATAGAAAATTAACCGAAGAACGCCTGGATTTGTGTAAAGTCAGGAGGGTCTACCGGGAAGACGGGTTGCAGCGTAAAGTTATATCGTTTTTCTATAACGCGATTTTCGGTATTCTTTTTAAGGCACACACCGATGATATAAACGGCACTCCCAAGATATTTACGCGCCGTATATATGAGGCGTTTAAGCCCGTTTCAAAGGATTGGTTCATCGATGCAGAGATCATTCTGAAGTGCGCGCAATTGCGCGCTAATGTCGGGTCAGTTCCGGTGACATTCTATAGGAGGAAATGCGGCTCAACCAATGTGGGGATAGCTACGATTATGGAGTTTCTTAAAAACATTACATTATATTATTTCATGCCGGAGAAATTCAGAAGAGAACATGGAGACGTCACTAAAAGGCTCTAAAGTCCTGGTTACGGGCATAAACGGTTTTATTGGCTCTCATCTTGCGCGGGAGTTGATTGCATCCGGCGCAGCCGTCAGCGGCCTTATCAGGCAGGGCGCGGATTTATGGCGGATTAAAGACATAGCCGGCAAGGTTACGCTTTTAAATGCGGATATACGCGATTATGCACAGGTGCAGGTTGCAATAAGGAAAGCCTGCCCCAAAAAGGTGTTTCATCTGGCAGCGTATGTGAATGTGTCCAGGTCATGGGAGCATTCGCGGGAAATGATCGATACCAACTTGCTTGGCACGATTAACCTGCTGCATAGCCTTGAGGGGGGAGAGTGCGATTGTTTCATAAATTCGGGCACCTGCGAAGAATACGGCGACAACCCAACCCCGTTTACAGAGGACCAATGCCCTAATCCGGTTTCTCCGTATTCCGCATCTAAAGCCGCGGCCACCCTTTTCTGCGGCATGATTTACAAGACCAAGAAAGTCCCTATCGTGACGCTTAGGCCTTTTTTGACTTACGGCCCGCAACAAGTCAATAACATGCTTATACCCTACGTGATACAAAAAGCGCTTCTAAGCCAGGACATCGAGATGACCAAGGGAGAACAGACAAGGGAATTCAATTATGTGGCGGATATTGTTGACGGCTATATCCGCGCATCCGTTACTCCGCAGGCCTTGGGTGAAGTTATTAATATCGGGAATGCGACTGAATATAAGATAATTGATGTGGTAAGGATGATTTTAAAGATGCTGGGCAATCCGGTAAAACCAAAAGCCGGCGCACTTGCCTATAGGCCAGGAGAGACTATGCATTTTTATTGCGATAATACGAAGGCGCGCACGATACTTAAATGGAAGCCGAAAGTTTCACTGGAGGAAGGATTGAAGAAAACCATAGAATGGTATCTCGCCCACAAAGACAGGAAAACCCTATGACCAAAGGAAGTATTCAAAAGGCTTCATGCCTAAAACAGGTAATAGAATATTACAAGCATTTCCACGCAAAGAAAAAATTTGTCCCCGGGAAGTCGCTGGTCCAGTATGCCGGAAGGGTGTATAACGGCAAAGACATCTGCGTTATGGTCAGCGCAGTGCTTGATTTCTGGCTTACCTACGGTGAGTATGCGATGCAATTTGAAAAATTGTTTGCCCGCTTCCATGGCGTTGCGAACGCAATCTTAACCAATTCCGGCTCTTCCGCAAACCTCTTGGCTGTTTCTGCGCTGCTTGCCAGAAACATAAAGAACGGCCTTAGGCCGGGCGATGAAGTCATTACCCCGGCTCTTACCTTTCCTACGACGGTAGCTCCGATTGTCCAAAACAGCCTGGTTCCCGTATTCCTTGACTGCGAAGTCGACACGCTCAATATTGATGTAACGTACCTTAAGAAGGCATTATCAGCAAGGACAAAAGCCGTGTGTGTCCCCCATACGCTGGGCAATCCTTGTAATATGGCGGCAATCGTTGATTTCTGCCGGACGCATCATTTATTCCTCATTGAAGATGCCTGTGATGCGCTGGGTTCAAGATACGGCAAGAAACTGGTAGGGACGTTTGGGGATTTAGGGACCTTTAGTTTCTATCCTGCGCACCATATCACCCTGGGTGAGGGGGGAGCGGTGATTACCTCAAACCCGCAATTGGCGCAGGTCCTGCGCTGCGTACGCGACTGGGGAAGAACGTGCTCTACGCATTGCAGCAGTTGCAGGTATGCAGATAAGACAGACGGCCATTGCGCATTCAGGTTTTTTCAAAAAGGAAGCCACGCAATGCCCCGCGATTATGATAAACGCTACGTATTTTCTTATATCGGCTATAACCTCAAGCCCCTGGATATCCAGGCAGCCCTGGGCATAGAGCAGCTCAAAAAATTTCCTTCTTTCAAAAGAAAAAGGATCGACAATTTCAACTCTCTTTATAAAGGTTTAATGAAATACCGGGAGTTTCTGATTTTGCCGCGCAACGAACGCCATGCAGAGCCTGTCTGGTTTGCGTTCCCGATAACCGTACGTAAAAATAAATGGTTTAGCAGGAAAGAACTGGTCCTTTTCCTTGAGCGTAAAAAAATCGAGACCAGGATGATTTTTGCGGGAAACGTTTTGAGGCAACCCGGCTTTAGGCATATCAGGCACCGCAGTGTCGTGGTTTTAAAAAACAGCGATTACGTGATGGAGCAGAGTTTTTTTATCGGCGTATATCCCGGACTCGGCGATACCCAGATCAAGTATATACTTGCGCAATTTAATCAGTTTTTTAAAGAAAAGGCCCTTGCGTGATTATTGCCTCCGCGAAATTTAGAGTCGGTTTTATAGTTGCGGCAATAGCGGTAATTTCATTCTTATACTACAGCACGCTTATTGACTATCGGGCCATTGATGCCAACGGCGACAATATGTACCACGCCTATATGGCAAGAACGGTTTTTTCAAAACAACCTTTTTATATCCCGTTGATTAACTATTTTTTCCGCAACGATTCTCTTCCTCATGCAGGATACGATTTCCCGCCGCTATTTTCGCTGCTTTTGGGGATAATCTATAAAATCTTCGGGGAAAATTACTATTACGGGGTCTATTTCAATGCATTTGTTGCTTCAGCCTCACTGATTCCTTTGTTTTTGATTGGCAGGCGCCTATCGGGCAATACAGCCGGTTTACTCGCCTCGCTTGTCCTATCGCTTAATCTTTTCTGGTTGTTTAGTATCACCAAAGGGCTCTTGGAGCCGCTTTTTGTCTTTTGTGCGATGTGGGCAACGTACTTCCTTTTTCTATATAGAGAGAAAGGGCGAAGCAGTGCGTTACTCATATCGGGTTTTTTGTCGGGACTCGCGTATCTTGCGCGCTATAACGGGTTGGTATTGGTTTTCGTGGCTTTGGCGTATCTGTTAACTACCCGCGAAAAACATATCAAAGAACGGCTCAAAGAGTCAGGTATCCTTATCGTCGTTTTTGTATTGACTGTCTTGCCTTGGTTGCTAAGAAACTACATAGAGTTTCACGACCCATGTATGTATGTCGGTAAATATTTTATGTGGCTTGATTTAGGAGTACCAGGCCATGCGGTATTTAAGGAAGTCCCTAGCTTTCGCCTCTATTTTGATACTCACACGGTATTTGATTTTGTAAAACGGTTCATTGATTCTGCGAGAGCAAGCTTTCCGGAGCTGAATAGGACCTCCAATTATTTCTTGCTTATTGTCCTGCATCAGGCGGTATTCGGGTTTCGTCGTTTCTTTAACCGGAAATTCCTCTTTTTCTACCTGTTTGTGTTTTTCGGGTATTTGTTCGTGATGCTGCATCCGTTTGCGTTGGACCCCAGGCATTTTTTGCCTTTTTACCCGTTTCTCTATTTAGGCGGGAGCGTGTATGCGTGCAGGAGCGTTTTGTATTACCTTACGCAACGCAGCCTTTTTAATTACCTGAAATTAGCTGTCCTACTGGTATGTATTGTTTTTTCTTTAATTTCCCTAGTCGGGCAATACCGGAAAGATTTTGATATGCTTTATCGCTCTTATCCGTTCAGCAGGATGGCGGAAGAATTAGGCGGCTGGGTTAGGCGCTATACAAATACAGAAGACGTGATTATGATGCAATATGCAATGATCCCTTTATATTATTCAGGCCGCGGCTCTGTAACAGCCCCGGCCCTTGCGTCACAAAAGGATATCGACAATCTGGTAGAAAGGTACGGGGTTACTTACTTTGCCGATTTATTCTATGATGGGCCGTTGCCCAGCGGTTTTCTTGAAGTGCAGAGATTCCGCTATAAAGATCAAGTGATAAAGGTATTCCATAAGGAGGCAAAAAGTGGCACGGATTAAAAAACTTTTTGATATGGTAGTATCGTTTTTACAGCGTTACCCAGCAATGATTATTATTCTCGGCTATATCCTATTGAGCAGTTCTTTCTATAACGTAGGTTTTCCGATGGACGACGAGTGTTTCTCCATTAACGTCTGCCGCAGGATCCTTCAGGGGGATATCCCGTATAAGGATTTTCAGCTACACGTCACACCCGGTTCTTTCTACCTGCAGAGCCTGATGTTTAAGATATTCGGCCAGGAATTGATCATTAACAGGGTTACTACTACCATTGTCGGAGTATGTATCGCTCTTTTATTATTTTATCTTTCGCTGCGCATTATGCCTCCTGCGTTTGCCCTCTTATCGAGTGCCGTGTTCGGTATCTGGGGGACGGTTCATTTAAATTTCCTCTGGTACAGCTGGTATGCGGATTTATTTGCGCTCCTTTCTTTCTTATTTTTATTGCGCTACCTCGAGCGTAAGGGGCAATGGAATGTGTTTCTCTGCGGCATCTTCATAGGGTACACGTTGTTATGTAAGCAGAATATCGGGCTTTCAACGTTGCTCTCTGTAATTACCGGGTTGTCGTTAATTCGTATTTTGCAGAAAGGTAATACGCCGTTTTTTAAGAGGGAGGTAATTTCCTTAAGGGAGCTTTTGCTTGTTGGAGGGGGGATGGCAATTGCGATAGTGCCATTCGTAGTATATCTTTTTTGGAATTCAGCATTGAAGAGCGCTTTTGTCTGGCTCGTGCTTAAACAGCAGGAGGTTACTGCCAGTCCCATACGGCTTTTGTATCTGCCGTATGAATTTATTCATAGCTGGAAGTATCTATTGGGCATTTCGGCTGTGTTAACGTGCGTGTTCCTGGCTATTTCGTTTGCGCTTAGGCTGAAGGAGGAAAAGTCGCTATGGTCAAAAATAGAAGGCGCTATTGCCGCGCTTTTTATCGCATACGCAGTGATTTATTTGGTTTCTGCAGGCAACTGGCTTACTAAGATTTTTATTTCCTCGGTATATTATGCATTTATTTATATTCCGTATTTTTTGATCGGATTTGCCGCCGTATATCTATGGCGGCTATTGCGCCTAAAACGCCCTCTTTCAGGAGAGGAACACGCGCTTTTGCTGTTAACCATCTTTGTTATTCTCCAGATTTATTTCGGCCTGCTTAATTCAAGCGATCTTATCCATCAGATTCTTGTATATCCCCCGCTATGGATATTCGTAGGTTTTCTATTGTACAAAATGTGCTCATGGGAAAGCCGTAATCCGGTAAAGAAAAAAACTTGGCTGTATTTTATCGCCGTATTGCTATTTCTCTTCATTTTCTCTGGCGTACGCATCGCCTACCGGAAGATGGCGCTTTGGTATTACAGCACTCCCATTAAAGTGTTTAACCGGTCGCTGGACTTACCGCATGCCAGGATGCTTAGGGTGAGCCAGACGAATAAGGATACCGTTGAGCCCCTGGTTGCGTATATTCGTGGGCATACCGAAAAAGACGAGCGGATATTCGTCATGTCCTTCGATACAATTTTTTATTTTTTAACCGACAGGAAGAGCCCTTCGTATTTTGATAACGTGCTTCTGACCTATGTCCCTTACTATGAACAACCGACAATAATACGCGACCTGAAAAAAAATAAGGTGAACTATATAATTGAAAGAGACCAGAATTCAAGCGCGTACCCTGTTAAACAGTTTTATCCCCTTTTGTACCAATACATAAAAGCCAATTATCATCAGGAAGCGGTATTTGGGAACTTTATTATTTTGCGGAGAAATACAGACAGATAGGCTATATGAGCAATGGCGAATGTATTATTAATCAACCCTGATCCAAAGTCGATTCATCCCCGCTACCCAAGCGCACTTTTGCCTTTGGCAGGAGTGCTTCGTTCGAATAATCACCGCGTTGAGATATTTGACGGGCAATTCCAGGAGTGCGGTGATATCAAATTGACAGACTATGACCTGGTTGGAATAACGTCCCTTACCGGGCCGCAGATACACAGTGCCCTGAAAATCGCCCGATGGATAAAAGCAAAAGCTAAGGCCTTGCCTCTTATCTGGGGAGGCGTGCACTGTTCGTTAGTGCCTGAACAGACTGCCGCGCATGAATTAGTCGATGTGGCGGTAAGAGGGGAAGGGGAAGAGTCTTTTTTGGAGCTAATAGAGGCAATACAAAAACGGCAAAGTTTAGAAAGCGTAAAGGGCATAACATTTAAGAAGGATGGTAAAATAGTATCTACCGCTGACAGGGATTTTATGGACCTGGACAAGCTTCCGTACCTGCCGTTTGAGTTGTTGCGGTATTTTCATAAATATTCCAATATCAAAAGAAAAATATTATATTTTCAGACCAGCAGGGGGTGCCCCTATTCCTGTGGTTTCTGTTATTCTAACCGGGTGCATAGGGGCCACTGGAGGGCCATGTCTGCCGATAGGGCGGTGGCAGAAATAAAATACATATGCGATACCTTTCATCCCGAAACCATTTCGTTTATCGACGATGAATTTTTTGTGGACCAGAAAAGGGTGGGCGAGATTTGCCAGAAATTAATCGGCGCTAAGCTTGATATAAAGTGGGGTACTTCTGGAAGGTACGACCAGGCGTATAAATATACAAACGATTTTTTTAGTCTCCTGAAGGCGAGCGGTTGTATGGGGGTAAGTTTTGGCGGTGAATCCGGCTCGACAAAAGTCCTTGAATCAATTAACAAAAGAATCACGCTTGAACAGGTGAAAACCGCTGTGGGAAAATTTAAGGAAAATAACCTCATTTCAACCGTGAATTTTATGGCGGGCTTTCCCGGAGAAAAGAAAGAGGACGTTTTTAAAACTTTTGATTTAATCGATGAGCTTACTCGGATTGATCCCGACTTAATGGTAAACAGTATCAGCGTATATACGCCTTTCCCCAATACCCCTATGTATAGAAAAGCGCTACAGTATGGCTTCAGAGAGCCACGGTCGTTAGAGGAATGGGGCGCATTCTACTACAATGACGTACGTAATTTACCGTGGTTAGAAAAAGAGACGAAGAGCTTATTAAAGACGATCAGCCTGCTTACTGAATGCGAGTTCAATAGGAGGGGTGCATTCAAATCAACCAATCTTTTTGAGGACAGCCCGATAAAGAAAATTGCCTATAAAGGGCTTTCTCTTTTGGCCAAGCGCAGATGGAGAAACAGGAATTTTCGTTTCCCTATTGAGTGGCGGCTTTTGGATGCATGGCTTAGGTTCATTAAGTGCGGAGAGAGATAAGCGTGTATAGTTTTTTCCAAAGAAACAGAAACCTGATCAACATCCTCCTGCTTTTTATTATTGCCGTAGTCATTTATAAAGGCGTTTTTTTACCCGGTGTTGCGGCAAGGACCGACCTTTTTTTACCGACTTCTGATTGGCTGAAGGAGCAAAGCAGCCATCCCTGGTTGTGGAGTTTTGAGGGGGGAGGCAAGTATATTGCTGCCTATGAACTGCAACTCTTCCCTTTGTACGCCTTATGGAATACGCTCCATGAGAGGCTCGGGCTGCCGATTGACTTGGGCAGGCGCATAGTGTGGATATACGTTTTTATCGTTGTGGGGATTGTATCCATGTATGCGCTTGGTAAAAAACTCACCCAGAGCAATACCGCGGCATTTGTTTCTGCGTTATATTTTATCGCTTCAATAATGAATGTCTGGGCAATCCATGGTTCTTGGGTCCAGGGTGCGGCGGGAATGTCTTTTGTACCGCTATGTTTTTTATTCTTCTTGAAGTCTCTCGAAGAAAAAGAACGCTTAAGGGCATGGTTGTGTCTCTTAACAAGCGTGCTGTGCTTTACCGTACTCGTCTGGTATGAACTTAAAATCGCTATGCTTGCGTTTGCGTTGTTATGCACGTTCTTTATATTCTATGCAGCCAGAAATAGCCATAGGGTTATGCTGCTTGTGTTTTGGTTCGGCATTTTTTGCCTGGGCATACTCATCGCGAATGCCTGGATTATCATCCCTACTTTTCTGACCGGGTTCTCCGGTATCCCTGAATCCGCATCCCAGTCGGCATATATTGTTAAAGCAGAGAGCCTTTATTCCCTCTATTTCATCCCGAAAGTATTTTTGAGACACGGTGTGGTTTTTTTGCCCCTATTGAGTATTTTGGTATTTTTTGTGTTTCTGCCTCTTTTGTTTTCTTCCTCTTTATATGTTATCTATTTTTCATTTACGACGTTATTGCTTATGGTCCTTTCTTCTGCGGGGAGCGGGCCGTTTGGCTTTATATATTCACTCCTTTACCGGTACGTTCCTTTTTTTGTAGCGTTTAAGGATACCACCAAGTTTCTCCTCTTTCTTGTTTTTCCCGTTTCCGTACTTTTGGGGTTTTCTGCATTCTTTATTGAAACCAAGCTTATAAAAAAGCTGCCCCACCGAATTACATATCCGGGTACCTTTACGGCGGTTATTTTTTTGTTTTTATGCATCGGCGCGATTTTTCCTGCGTTGTCCGGGGCAAATTCCTTTTCTAAGGACAAAGCAGGTTCGATCTTATCGCCACGGCCCATCCCGGAAGATATGTCCTTTCTTTATGATTGGGTCAAAGTCCTTCCTAAGGATTATAAAATGCTCCTGTATCCCGGGGCAAGCCCGTTTCAAATTACTGATAACAGGCACCCGGGGCTGGGCGCGCTCTATTACACCTTTAGCCCTGCCAAAGAACTATTGATGTATTTCTGGCTCAATCCCTATAACCGCATAAGTATAGTGAAGAGGGGGTTGACTAACCGCTCTGTAGAAATGCTCAAGCTTATGAACATCAGGAATCTGGTATTCTATCCGGAATACGAATATATGTGGGGAGTGATCCCCGGAATCGGAAGCCAGAAAAACGCCGTCTCTGTATTTAAAGAGCAGCAGGGATTAAGGAAATTAAGTTCTTCCGAAGGGCTGGCACTGTATGAAATCGATGCGCCGTTGCCGCTTTTATACGGCGTATCGAAAATCGATTACGCCGTAGGGGGCAGGAGTATTTTCTTGCCGCTTTTTTTGCTCGATTTCGATTTTACGCAGCATGCGCTTTTGTTTAACAGCCAACTCAAAAACAAATTCCTGGAAATAGGGAAGAATATAGATTCGGTGATTTTTTACGGCAAAGACATGGATGACCTTGCAATTTCCGCTTTACAAGACCGTTACAAAATTAGCCTTTGGAATCATGCGCGGTTTTCCGGCGGGGTAACGCCGACCGATCAGCGGCCCTATAACATCTGGAACGAAGACGATAAGGGTTGGGTTAAGTATTATGCGCCTTACTGGTTGATTGCCGAGGGAGAAATCCAGGAAGGCTCTCATCCGGGGTTAGTGAAAGCAGGTTTTGAAAATGCCGACATGTTCCTGAATTTTGATGTCCCGAAAGGCGACGCGTATGAAGTATGGGTAAGGATGGGTGTCGGCCACGATATATGGGGCCCCGTAGGAGCGAATGAGATTTCGTTTCACCTGGATTATTTGCTTTTAGGTTACGTGGCTGCCGGAATGAAGAATTGCACAGGATTAAAATGGCTCAAAATAGGCCAAGCAGACTTAACCGCAGGCACTCACAGTTTATGGATACGGAACCGCTGCGGGATCAATGTAATAGATCAGGTCGCGGTGGTCCCCACATCCGCCTTGAGGAAGCATTATGACAAAATAGTATCTATCTTAAAAACGAAAAAAATCATTTTTTTGTTTGAAGCGGAAAGAAATTTCGTTCCTGATATCCAATCGGACTGGACAATCGAATTTTATAACGGTAGTGCAAGCCAGGGTTACGCGTTGGCAACGAAAGAGCGAAACGCAGCTATACGTTTGAAGGAAAAAGGCAGGGGGCAGGGGGCTTCGCTTCTAAAGATTCCTCATGCAGGCCGGTTTAACGTGAAGCTGCGCTTGCGCAGCCAAGAGCGCATGAGCCTTACAATTAAGATTGACGGAAAAAAAGTGCATTCTACCGTTATACCCGTATATCGGGAGTTTAGCTGGTTTGAGGTGCCTGCAATATTTTTATCAGAAGGAGAGCACGACTTAGCCGTTGAAAAACATGGAAAGGGCTTATTTGCGCTGGATTGCGTTGTTGTTTTATCTGAAGATAGTAAAGAACGTACGGGCTTTTCAAAAAAAGAGACTGGCAGCGCCCGCAATGATTTTTCCTGGAAGGAAGAAAAAATAACGGAATTCCGAGTCCGGCCAGGCAGGGATACCCGGCTCATAGTGTTTAATACTAACTACAATCCCGATTGGAGCTTAAAAGGTTCAGGCGGGATTAGTGTGCAGCCGTTACCTGTCAATTCGTGGGCAAACGGGTTTTTATTAAAAGAAAAAATGAGCGGGGATAAGGAATTGATTCTTCTATTCAAATTACAAGAGTATATTGACAGTATATGGCTTTATGTTTTTAGATTCCTTCGTTTGCTTGCGGTTTTAACAGGCATAATTGCTATTATTGTAATATATGGAAAACTCCATAAGAAA
>JBFMDA010000047.1:0-10294 GCA_040754255.1 Candidatus Omnitrophota bacterium
CTGGCCATAAAATTGAGCCTGCGAAAACAGGCAACTGCCAAGACCATAGGATCAAGATAACTGGTATGATTGCTTGCCAGGATAAATCCGCCTTTCTTGGGAATATATGCCCTGCCGGTTGCAGAAACCCTACATGATAACTTCAGCATAATGAAAAGGAAAAACCTTACTATATTATAAACCATGTTTTACCAGTCTGCTACCGAATTCAACCAGCCTGCGGGAGGTTGCCTGACTCTTTGATTCTGCGTAAACCCTGACAATCGGCTCAGTGCCGGAGGCCCTGAGCATCAACCAGCTATTATCCCGGCGGATCAATTTCACTCCGTCATAGTCTTTGACTAACACGACATCCTGGCCTAAAATCCGCTTCATCTTTTTGAAATTCTGGACATTGACCTTTGATTGCTTGAGTTTTAAATCATCGCGCCAATAGTAATACCTGCCGAATTCTTTTTCCATTTCGCGCAATATAGAACGCATGTGCTTCTTACGGTACGCCATCATTTCAAGAAGCAAAAGGCCTGCGAGGCTGCCGTCCCTTTCCGGGATGTATCCTTTAAACCCCATGCCTCCGGCCTCTTCTCCGCCTACGAGGATCTCTTTTTTCACCATTAATTCAGAAATATATTTAAACCCTACCGGCGTTTCATAGAGCGGCAAACCTAATTTTTTGGCAATCGCGTCAATCATATTGGTTCCGACTATCGTCTTTACCACCCCTCCGGTCATCCTGCGGTCCTGGTGCAAATGCAGGATCAATAAGCCTAATATTTTCTGCGGATAAATGAATTCGCCGTTGCCCGTAAAGGCGGCTATCCTGTCGGCGTCTCCGTCTAAGACCAAACCGAGGTCAAAACGGCCTTTCTTTAGCCTCGCGATAGTGGGCGCAAGATTCTCCAGGACCGGTTCCGGCCTTAAGCCGCCGAAGGAGGGATTGATGTCCGAGCGGATAAATTCTACGCGTATAGAAGAGCCTTTCAGGATCTCTGCGATAAAGCTGTCTCCGCTTCCGTGCATCGCGTCCACAAGCACCCTAAACTTCTTATTGCGCAGCCTTTCAAAATCAATGTAGCCACGCAAGAACCGAAGGTAGTCCTTCACAAAATCAGCCTCTTGTATCTTTGCATTCTTGCCCATCCATCCTTCTTTTTTGGGCCTTGCGACTAATTTCTCAACCTCAGAAGTGACCTCTATCCCGGCTGCCCCGCCGGAAGCAGTCTTGATTTTAATGCCGTTGTATTCGGACGGATTATGACTGGCAGTAATCATGATGCCGGAGGTGAGGTTGTTTTTTTCAACGGTAAAACTTAAGGTAGGGGTAGGTGTTGGCCGGTTAGACAGGATAACGTTGATGCCTTCACGCGCGAGTACTTCGCTTACCGTACGGGCGAATTTTTCAGATAAGAAACGGGTGTCATAACCGACCGCTATGCGGGTTGAGGCGCTGCCATGTTCTTTGCCTTTGAGATTATAATAATCAGCGACTGCCTTAGCCACACGCCGGACATTCTTAAAAGTAAAGTTATCACCGATAACGCCCCTCCATCCATCGGTGCCGAACTTGATCTCTTGGTTTAGGCCTGACATCTCAATCTCCTTATTGAGTCTGCATAATCTTTTGATTTAAAAATATAGGAACCGGCAGCCAAAATCGATGCGCCTGCCTCTACCGCCTGCCTGCCGGTAGTTTCATTAATGCCGCCGTCCACTGCGATATCGCCCTTGAAAAACGAACGCAGCTCTTTGATTTTCTGGACCGCAGATTCGATAAACTCCTGACCTCCGAAGCCCGGATTTACCGACATCACCAATACGAAATCAACAATCGAAAGCGTCTTATCGATCGCGTGTAACGCAGTTGAGGGGTTAAGCGAAATACCCAGCTTGACACCCTTCTTAAGCAATTTCTCTTTTATCTCTCTTACCTTTTTTTCCGACACCGTTTCGATATGTACGGTAATAAAATTGCTGCCTGCCTTGACGAAGTCATCTATAAAATCCTGCGGATTTTCGATCATCAAATGCACGTCAAGCGCAAGAGCGGTTGACTTACGGATATCCTTAACCACTACCGGCCCGATGGTAATGTTAGGTACAAAATGCCCGTCCATTACGTCGATATGCAGCATATCTGCGCCCGCATTCTCTACTTTCTTTATTTCTTCCTCAAGGCAGCTAAAATCGGCCGAAAGAATAGAAGCGGCAATTTTTATCCTCATACCTTACCCGTATATCCTTTTCTTTTCGATATAGGCACGCACTGCCTCAGGGACGAGATATCGGAATGACTTTTTCTGCCGTATGCACTCCCGTATCTCAAATGCAGAGATATCCACTGCCCTGATTGCGACCGTATCAATATAGGAAGGCATTTTTTCAAGGGGATATCCCGGCCTTGTGGCGACGATGAACCGCACAAGCTTGATAACCTCCTGCAAATCCTTCCATTCATCAAGGTAGTTCAACAGGTCAGACCCGGTAATAAACGACAACTCCTCTAAAGGAAACTTCCTCACCAGTTCTTTAAGCGTGTCAATGGTATACGAACGCCCCTTCCTTGAGATTTCGATGTCAGATACAGAAAAGTACTTGTTGTCCCGGATGGCAAGCTTAATCATTGCGAACCTGTCTTGCGCAGGGGCGACATTTGAGTTTTCTTTATGCGGAGGCAGGTACGTCGGGACAAAAAGTATCCTGTCCAGGCACTTTTGCTCCCTAACCTCCTCAGCCAGAATCAAATGCCCCAGGTGTATAGGATTAAACGTCCCTCCCAGAATGCCGATTTTCATTTTAACTACGTCCTTACCTGACCCTTGCCTAATACCATATATTTATAGGTCGTCAATTCTTCCAGAGCCACAGGCCCGCGGGCATGCAGCTTATCGGTTGAGATCCCAATTTCGGCGCCCATTCCAAACTCATAGCCGTCGGTAAATCGGGTAGAGGCATTCACGTAGACACATGCCGAATCAACATTCCGTAAGAATGTGAGGGCGTTACGGTAATCCTCGGTGATAATGCTGTCCGAATGATGAGAACCGTACGCATTAATGTGCGCGGCTGCCTCAGAAACATCTTTGACCACCTTGACGCTGAGTATCAAATCGAGGAATTCAGTCCGGTAATCCGTCCGGGTTGCCGCTTTTACCCCCTTAAAAAGCCTTCGCGTTTCGGGGCAGCCGCGTATTTCAACGCGGGCCTTCCTGAAATCAGCAAGCATAGAGGCGAGGAACTCTTTAGCGATCCTTGCGTGCACCAACATAGTCTCCATCGCATTGCAGACGCCCGGGCGCTGGACTTTTGCGTTAAAGCAGACCTCGCGCGCCATTGTTAAATCCGCCGCCTCATCGACATACACCGCGCATATCCCCTTATAATGTTTAATCACTGGGATGCGCGATGCCTGCGTCACCCGCTCGATTAAACCTTCCCCTCCCCGCGGCATTATCAAGTCAATGTATTCGGTAAGCCCCAACAGCACATCAATTGCCCGCCTGTCATCCGTAGCAACCATGTTCACCATGCCTGCATGGATTCGGTGTTTTTTCAAAGGCCCTTTAACGCTTGCATATATACCCAGGTTAGAGTTCATCGCTTCGCTTCCACCCCTTAAGATGACGCTGTTGCCCGACTTCACGCAAAGCCCTATACAATCAGAAGTCACGTTCGGTCTTGATTCATAAATAATTGCGATAACGCCTATAGGCACGCGCACCTTATGGATCCATAAGCCGTTGGGCCTGCGCCAGGCCTTTATCACTTCTCCTACGGGATCATCGAGCTTGGCGATCGCGGCTAACGAGTCGGCCATTGCCCGTATCCTTTTGCCATTCAATTGCAGCCGGTCGATAAAAGGCGCCGGCAATTTCTTCTTTAACGCTGCGCGTACATCGATGCCGTTGGCTTTCAAGATACCGTCTTTATGCGTGCATAAAGACTTCGCCATATCATTAAGGGCGAGGTTTTTTGCTTTTGTAGAAAGACACATTGCCCCATATGAGGCTTCTTTTGCCAGCCTTCCTATCGAAGTAAGATATTTTTTTAATTCCATGCGTAATCCTGCATTTCTAAAGTATAGCTATATTATCCAGATGGATTATCTCTTTGTGGTAACGGCTTCCCTTAATCTTTTCCAGTTGTTTAGAAGAAACGGCTATTTTGCCCTTCGCAAAAAACTCTCCTGCCTTATCGGCAACAAACACTATATCACCAGCCTCGAAATTACCGGAGCAGGATATAATACCGACGGAAAGCAGGCTTTTGTTGGCACGCAGCGCTTTTTGCGCGCCGTCGTCAACCATGACCGTACCTTTTGACTTTGCGCTGAAGGCAATCCATCGCTTCTTTGCCTTCAGGCCTTTTTTGGGCATAAACAAAGTGCCGCGCGCTCCCGGGTTCCTGACCGCGGATACGATACTGCCCACAGCATTTCCGTTGGCAATCAAACACGGGATACCCGAATCAGTTGCAATTCTTGCCGCCTCTATCTTAGTCACCATCCCCCCGACACAGACTTTCTTTCCCGTAGGGCATGCAAGCGCCTTAATTTGAGGCGTAATCTCTTTCACGTTCTTAATAACTTTTTGTTCGCTATCAAGAAGCCCTTCAACATCAGAAAGTATCAGCAGAAGGTCAGCAGATACAAGCCCGGCCACAAGGGCAGAGAGCCGGTCATTGTCGCCAAACTTAATCTCCTCGGTTGAGATAGTATCGTTTTCATTAATAACCGGTACCCCTTTCAGTTTCAAAAGGGACAATACGGTATTCTTGGCATTAAGATATCGCTTGGGATCGGCAAAGTCGTCCCAGGTAAGAAGAATCTGTGCGACATGGTAGCTAGAATTTTTAAACGCTTCAGCGTATGCATTCATAAGCGCATTTTGGCCGATTGCCGACATCGACTGCAGAAGGCTTAATTGCTTTGGCCTTTCCTGGCGCTGCAAGAGGTACATTCCATGGGCAATCGCCCCGGAAGACACCAGTATTACCTCTTTGCCGTCTTTAAGCAGCTCCTGAATCTGGGAGGCGATTGCACGAAACAGACTAAAATCAGGCTGTGCGCAGTCTTTAAAAAACAGGCTGCTGCCGATTTTGATGACGATCCTTTTATAATTTTTTCCCGATTGCGCTGATAAGCTCATTAAGCCCCTCTCTATGCAATGCCGAGACAGGATATATCGCTTTACGTATTTTGCTCCTAAAAACCTTCAGGTTTTCTGCTGCCTGCTCCAGGTCCATTTTGTTTGCGGCGAGGATCTGCGGCTTCTTGGCAAGCTGTTGACTATACCCACGCAATTCCTCTTGAATAATCCTGTAGTCGTCAAGAGGGTTTCTGCCTTCGCTTCCTGAAATATCGATCAGGTGTACAAGAAGCTTTGTGCGCTCAACATGCCTTAAGAAACGGTCACCTAAGCCCCTGCCGCAATGAGACCCCTGGATTAAACCCGGTATATCGGCCGCAACAAAGTGTCCTTCGGCAAATTTAACTACGCCTAAGGTCGGGGTCTTTGTGGTAAAGGGATAAGGCGCGATTTTCGGATGAGCCCCGGAAATCGCCGATATCAGGGTAGATTTTCCCGCATTGGGAAAACCAATTATCCCGACATCCGCAATAAGCTTTAGGTCAAGGAGAAGTTCGCGTTCTTCTCCGGGCTCGCCGCCTGTAGCATCGCGGTTGCGTCCATTCCCTAAGCCGGGCTTTCCTCCCGCAGCAACGGTCAAGGCCTGGCCGTCATACTCAAGGCTTCCGAGCACGCAATTGCTTGGAACCTCTATGACGATCACCCCGCAAGGCACCCTTACGAATAAATCCGCGGCGTCCCTGCCTTTTTTTCTCTTACTGGAGCCGTCCTTGCCTTTTAAGCCGTAAAAATGCCTGTTGTACTTAAAATCGAGGAGTGTGCGCAGGTTTCTGTCGGCCCTCAAGACTACATTTGCGCCTTTGCCGCCCGGCCCGCCATCAGGAAACCCCTTGCGGTTATACTTATCCCTGTATACGCTATTGCAGCCGTTTCCACCACGGCCGCCCTTAACGTAAATCTTGACACTATCAATGAACATCGAAAACCGGCCTTCAAATTATGTTTAGCTTGCCTTGATCTCTTTAATGGAAAGCCTCGTCATATTCTGGCGATGGCCCTTTGTCCAGTGCGATGATTTCCTCCGTCGATATTTATAAGAGATTAGCTTTTCGCCTTTTGTGTGCTCTACGACCGCGGCCTTCACTGTTGCGTCCTTTAAGAAGGGTGTACCGATTTTTGTTTCTTTGTCGCTTGAAATCAACAGGACATTCTTAAGGATAATGTCTTTGTGTTGCTCTGTTTTTTGGCGCTCAACCTCAATCGAGTCGCCTTCCCGAACGATGTATTGTTTTGCGCCAACTTCAATTATTGCATACATTTTCCATCCTCCTTAGGGGTTACTACGGTTAAAAAGGCTGAAATTTAATTATACACCATAAAACCAAAGAATCAAGTAAAATTGCCTCCCACACACAAGCCTAAAGGCATGAGAAAACACCAAGATACCGACTTTTTAGGTTTATTATCCGCTTTGTACGGTTTTATTAAGATATTCTGATATCTTCGATGTGGAGGGCGGGATTGGAGATGAGATTAACCTTTGTGCCAAATTTACGCTCAATGAACCTGACATGCTCCCGGTGCTTGAGTATCTCATCCACTACGACGGGGTTGAGAAAGAGGCTTACTTCCTTGAGGGATTTTTCCTTAAGGTACTTCTTCAATTCCTTAAGCGCATCAATGGATACGGTAAGGGCAGATTTGACTTTACCCCTTCCCTGGCAATATGGGCAGGCCTGAAACGAAAGGGTCTGTACCGTGTTGTGGATGCGCTCACGGGTCATCTCAACCAAGCCAAACTTTGAAATCCCTAAAATATCGTATTTTGCTTTGTCGCTCCGTAAGGCGTGCTTAAGGGTATCAAGTACGTGCCTGCGGTGCCCCTCTTTTTCCATGTCGATAAAATCGATGACGATTATGCCGCCTAAGTCGCGCAATCTCAGCTGGTGCGCTATTTCAGTTGCCGCTTCGCAATTGACCTTAAAGGCCGCGTCTTCCTGGCTTATCTTGTCCTTGAAACCGCCACTATTGACGTCTATGACTACCAGTCCCTCGGTAGGTTCTATGACCAGATACGATTTCGACTTTAGGTGTACCATAGGCTCAAAAATCCGGCTTACCTGCCGTTCGACATCTTTGCTAATAAAAAGGTCGTCTCCCCTGTACAATTCTATGCGGGGGGCAAGATAGCCCAGAAACGTCTTCACAAAACGCATGATACGGTAATATTCCTCTTTTGAATCTACGATTAATTTGGAAACGTCTTCGGTAAAGGAATCCCTGATAGCCCTGAAACTCAAATCGTATTCTTCATAGATAAGCGAAGGCGGTTTTTTCTGGCGCATCGTCCTCTCAAGCCTCTTCCACAGCTTGATAAGGAAATGGGCATCCCGCAAAAGCTCTCTTTTTGACATGCCGAACGCCGCAGTCCTTACGATAAAGCCTATATTTTTAGGAAGCCGCAATTCTGCCAAGATCTGCCTGAGCCGCCTCCTTTCCTCGTCGTCTTCTATCCTTCGGGAAATACCCACCTGCTGGTCCTGAGGCATCATCACCAAATACCTGCCTGCAAGCCCGGTGTGGCAAGAAATTCTCGGCCCTTTGGTGCCGAATTGCTCTTTGACTACCTGGACAAGAATCTCCTGGCCCTTTTTTACTTCTTTCGGCTTTGCCAACGGAGAATCCGATGACTCATACGCAGATTCTATCTCTGAAAGGTACAAAAAGCCTTTCTTGGGCAAACCGATATCGACAAATGCTGCGCCTATAGACGGCACTACCGCTTCAATAATCCCCTTATAGATATTCCCGACGATAGTCTTATCGCTAGGCCGTTCAATATAAAACTCTTCGAGCCTGCCGTTATTTACTATGGCGACCCGCTTTTGCCGCGGTTCAATATTAATCAGTATTTCTTTTGCCATGTCGTTTATGCGTTCTTGTGTTTCTGCTCTCCCCTGATAGATACTATCTTGATCCCCGCAGGTAACTGCGCATTGAGTAACTTTTGCGCCTGGAGGATGTCAATTGTTTCCTTAAGCACTGCCTTTGCATCTTCGTTGTCGCTTTCAAGGCCCAGTTTCAATGCCCTGGCAATGCTTAGTTTCGGGTGGGGACTGAAGCCTTCGGTCATCTTCAGGGGCAATCCAGACCTGCGTAATGCACGCTGCAATAGACGCAGCAGATCAAGGTGAGAGATAAACTTCATATCGCCCTTTTTAGTGAAACTAAAAGAAATTTCGTACATACCTAGAAAGAAATGCGGCTTTTGCGAACCGTCTGAAGCGCTACACTACGCGCCGGCAGGAGATGCGGCTTTCGGTACCTCTCCCGTAGCAGTTTTTTCAAGCAAAGGCTTCTTTTCTTTGATAATATGCGGCGTAATAAAAATAAGCATTTCTGTCTTGGTAACGGTATCCTCTTTCTTGCCGAATATATATTTTAAAAGCGGCAAGCTGCCCAAAATCGGAATCCCGTTTTTTGACTTTATTTTATCTTCTGAAATCAACCCTCCTATCACAAGGGTCTGCCCGTCTTTTATCATGACATTGGTCTCGGCACTGCGGGTTGAAATTACGGGCCTTTCTCCGTTGGGCCCGGTCGAGCCGATGATAGCCTCAACGCTTGGCTTAACACTTAAGGTAACATATTCCTGTTCATTGATATTGGGCGTTACGATCAGCTTTACGCCGACTTCCTTGTCTTCATAGCCTGAGATACTTAAAGCTCCCGTATCTTTGCTGTATTCGTATTTGGGAATCGGCACAACCTTACCTACCAATATCTTTGCTTCCTGGTTGTTTAACGTGGTAATCCGGGGATTAGAAATTATCTTTGTATCGGAGCTTGATTTTAAAACTTCCAATACGGCTTGCAATCCTGTCATGTCCAGCGTTCCGAAAGTAAAAAGGCCCGTAGGCACATCCGGAAAGCCGGCCACAAGGCTATGATAGGTGTTTTCGGAATAAGTCGTACCGACCACAGCGCCTGTTTCGCTATACGTCGTAGTAGCTTCCCTCACAAGGGACGTCGGAACGGTAGTTTTGGGAAAATACTTTGACCCTGCTCCCTTTATTTCTCCTGTGAAAGGCCAGGTAGTCGGCCTCTTTGGCCCGCTTAAGGCAACCCTCAAATTCCAATCGATGCCTAATTTTTCGGAACTTCCCAGCGTAGTCTCAATAATCCTTGCCTCAATCATAACCTGGGGGGTCATTTTGTCCAGGCGCTGGATTGACTCTTTGATTTTCAGCAGCGTTGATTTTGTATCGGTCACAATAAGGGTATTAGTCCTGCTCTCAACGGTAATTTTTCCCCTCGCTGAAAGTAATTTATCCAGCACATTTTTGATATCCATGGCCGAAGAGAAGTTCAAGACGAATGTCTCCGTATCCAGCGGCTCTTTCTCCATCGCCTCCTCCTGCGATTTTCTCTGTTCTGCAAGGCGCGCGAGCGTAGAAACCATAATCACGCGGTCATTGAGCCATTCGTACCCGAAACCATACGTCTTTACAATGGTATCCAGCGCATTCTGCCAGGGGATATCTACCAGGCGCATATTCACGTTACCCACCACGTCCGGGGTAACCACAATATTGACGCCCGCCTTATAAGAAATGATCTTCAAGACGTTGCGGATATCCGCATCTTTAAAATCAAGCGTCACATTTTTTTGAGCCGCTGACCCATTAGTCTTAAGCTGCATTTCGCCTGCGGCTTCAGCAGCGCTCGCAAGGCCCGCTCCTTCCACAGCCTGCTCCTGAACAATTGTTTCATTGTCCTGGCCCTGCGCAGCGGTAGCATTAGATTCTTGTGCAATAAGAGAGCTGCGCATCATAAAAGTAAATAGCAAGCCGAAAAGAACAAAAAGTATTCCCGCCCTCACCCGACCAATAGGCTTCATTATTCCTCCTTCTTTAATTCTGCCATGAAAGGCTCGCCGTCTTTAATAAAAATGACCCGGTTTGATTCTATTTTAAGGACCTGGTACCCGTTTATTGTATCGCCGATCTTTACCACCGAACCGTTCACCATCGCAAATGATATTCCCTGCTCGTCATAGATAATACCTTCCAGCGTCAGGCCCCCTGATTGCTCTTCATCAACAATCTTAAGCAACCGGCCGTCGGGGGTAACCAATGCAATAAAAGGGTTGCGTTTCCCTAAAGAATCGTAGACGAACTTATTTTCGGGTGCGCTTTCTTGCGAAGGCA
>JBFMDA010000048.1:0-9499 GCA_040754255.1 Candidatus Omnitrophota bacterium
TCGGTATAATGCTGGTATACAGGGAACCGGGACCCAGCACAATGATATCGGCATCCTCTATAGCCTTAATTGCCTCCGGGGTCGCCTCGGGATGCTCAGGCTTAAGAAACACATGCTCTATTGAAATGCGGGCTTTTGGAATCTTGTCTTCGCCCTCGGTAATCGAGCCGTTCTGGTGTTGCGCGACCAGAATTACGTTATTTAAGGTAGACGGGATCACCTGGCCGCGCAGGGCTAATACCTTACTTGTTTCTTTGATCGCTTTCTCGAAATCACCGGTAAGCCTCGTCATGACGGTAATAAAAAGGTTCCCGAAGCTGTGGCCTGCAAGCTCCGAGCCTTTTTCAAAACGGAACTGGAATAATTCCCTCATAAGGGTAGAAGCATCTGCCAGGGCTACCAGGCAGTTGCGTATATCACCCGGCGGCAAAATGTCAAACTGTTGCCTCAGGCGCCCGGACGAGCCGCCATCATCGGCAACGGTAACGACTGCGGTAATATTAGAAGTGTATTCCTTTAAGCCGCTTAAAAGGACTGAGAGACCCGTGCCTCCTCCGACAACAGCAATACGCGCCCCCCGGCCCAACTGTCTTCTCTGGTATAAAATGTCAACGAGCACATCAGACCTGGAAGACGGGACAATAGCGCCGATTAGAGACTGAGCCATGCGTTTAAAACCGAGTATTAAAATTACAATCCCTGACAGTATGACAATTACATCTAAAATCTTATTGACGAAGTACTCCTCGGCGTACCTGAAAAACAATGAACCGGTGACAATAAGGACAACTCCCAGGGAACTTAAGCCGATCCATCGTTTAATGCCGATACCAGGAGAAAGCCATTTAAATATGCTTTTGCCTCGGGCAACCATAATAGAAAAATTAAATTTTTTCATCTTCCTGGCCTATGACCTTGATAATGCCTTCGCGGTCCTGGCAACTACGCAGGTTATCTCGAAAATGCTTATCTTTAAAAAGCCGCGAGATGCGCGCTAAGGCCTTCAAATGCGGGCCTGCAGAATCCTGGGGCGCAACCAGCAAAAAGAATATGTATACCTTCTCTCCGTCAAGAGAATCGAAATCTACCCCCTTGCGCGAAAGGCCGAATGCCCCGACCAGCTTAGTGATACATTCAGACTTGGCATGCGGGATAGCAATCCCCTGCCCAATAGCAGTAGAGCCCAGAGACTCCCTCTCCATGAGAGCATCGATAAGCTTATTGCTACAGGATTTATCGATATCCCCGGCCTGTATCAATGCCTCCACCAACTCCTTAATTACCTCTTCTTTCTTAGCGGATTTTATATCGGGTAATATCGCGGCTTTTGAAAGAAAATCCATAATTTTCATACTACATTCTCCTTTCCTTCTGTCAATACATGGAGCGGGAGACGGGATTCGAACCCGCGACATCAACCTTGGCAAGGTTGCACTCTACCAACTGAGTCACTCCCGCAATTAAATCTCACTGTTAACTGTAAACGATAAACCTTTTTAATGCGGACGGAGGTCCCGTTTCGTACAATCAAGGTGATTGAATCTCCCAGGACTAAAGTCTGGGGATTCATCCCGAGCAGAAAAAGCACAATACCATTCATCCCACGGGCTATAAGCCTCAGGGGATTTCTGCGAGGGACTGAAACGGGAGAACGGTTCAACTCCATGCAAAGTGCGGACGGAGGGAGTTGAACCCCCAAGGCATTGCTGCCATTAGGTCCTAAGCCTAACGCGTATGCCAGTTCCGCCACGTCCGCGTTTTTTAGTATTGAGTATAGAGTATTGTGTATTGAGTTTAGGTTAGGTTATTGGTCTGGTTATTGGATAACGTTATTGGTGAAAGAACACCGTCAACCTTACCTTTTCACCAAACCCACGACCTTACCTCTAGTAAACCTCACCCTTACTCAACCTTTAGCCTTAACCTAAACCTGAGTGAAGAAGAAACTTTTTACGCATCCTCCTCGCTTAAACCTAAATAAAGCTTTTGTGCATCGCTCGGAGTAAAATTTTTTACTGTGTAAAAAATTTTATGAGCCACCCGCGGCTCGAACGCGGCACACCCACCTTAAAAGGGTGGTGCTCTACCAGATGAGCTAGTGGCCCAAATCTATTGGACAATATAGTATGAAGCCAACGAGGGGATTATTAATCTCCGTGGCAACTAAAATTCAAGGATCTCTTTCTCTTTGTGCGTGAGCAGTTCTTCTACGCCTGCCGTATAATGATCAACCAGCTTCTGTAAGGCATCTATGCTTTTAAATTTATCGTCTTCCGTAATAACCTTGTCCTTCTCCAGTTTCTCCAGCTGCTCCTTCGCTTCTCTGCGCACCGTTCTTAACGAAACCCTTGCGGTTTCAGCCATCTTATGCGCTACCTTCACTAATTCCTGACGCCTCTCTTTTGATAATTGCGGCACAGATAGCCTAATCATCTTTCCGTCATTGGAAGGGGTAATGCCGAGGTTCGACTTAAGTATGGCCTTCTCGATATCTGCAATCGCCTGAGGATCCCACGGCTGGATCGTAATCAAATGGGGGTCGGGGATTGATATCGAAGCGAGCTGCTTCAGTAAAGTAGGCGTGCCATAATAATCTATGTGCAGGCCCTCTACAAGGCTGGGGCTTGCCCTGCCTGTCCTTACTTCTGAGAAATCGCGTTTTATAAAATCAATTACCTTCTTCATCTTTTCTTCTGCCGTATGCAATAATTCCTTGGTAGTCATAGCTGCCACCCCCTATCCGACAATGGTACCGACGCGCTTGCCCATTACAACCCGCTTAATATTGCCTTCCTTATTGATATTAAACACCACTATGGGAAGCTTATTATCCATACAAAGGCTTATAGCCGTCGAATCCATAACCTTTAGTCTCTTATTAAGCACATCTATATACTGTAGGCGGTTGAATTTCTTCGCGCCTTTTACTTTCATCGGATCCGCAGAGTAGACTCCGTCGACTTTTGTCGCCTTAAGAAGCGCGTCTGCATTAATCTCCATCGCCCGCAACGCAGCTGCCGTATCCGTCGTAAAATAGGGGTTGCCTGTGCCTGCGACAAAAATAATCACGCGGCCTTTTTCAAGATGCCGTATGGCCCTCCTGCGAATATAGGGTTCTGCGATCCTCTCCATTTCAATCGCGGTCATCACGCGCGTAGGCATATGCATCTTCTCAAACACATCCTGTAATGCCATTCCATTAATCACAGTGGCCAACATTCCCATATAATCGGCAACAGACCTATCCATCCCCAAACCTTTCGAAGCAGAATTCTCATGGCCGCGGAAAATGTTGCCCCCGCCTAGCACCAACGCTATTTCAATGCCTAGGCCCCTGATTTCTTTCACTTGACGAGCGATAGAAAGTAATATTGAGTGGTCAATACCGTGGGATTGCCTGCCTTGTAAGGCTTCACCGCTAAGCTTAAGTACAACTCTCTTGTAGTGGGGTCTGATGCGTGCCATTAGTCGCCGAGCCGGTAACGGATAAATCTGCGGATGATAATATTTTCGCCAATCTTAGCCACGAGGCTGCCTAAGTAATCATGCACGGTCATAGAGGGGTCTTTTACAAAAGGCTGTTCAAGCAGGCATTTTTCTTTACAGAATGCCTGCGTATCCTTTTCTTCTTTAAGGACATCGGCAGGCACATCTTCTTTTTTAATATACAGAGGGCTGGAAGCGGCTATCTGCATCGCAATATCTTTGGTAAACTGGCAGAAGTCGCTGTTTCTTGCCACAAAATCTGTTTCGCAATTTACCTCCACCAGCACGCCAAGCTTGTTGCCAAGGTGCACATAGGCTTCTATTCTGCCCTCATGTGCCTTTTCATCCTTTTTCTTTGCGGCAAACTCAAGGCCTTTTTTCCTCAAATACTCAAGGGCCTTCTGGATGTTGCCGTCGCTTTCCTGAAGCGCTTTTTTGCAGTCGGTCACGCTGGCAGAGCTGCGGGCGCGTAAATCTTTAATCAACTCAAGCGGAACCTTCATGGCTGGACATTGCCTCCTTTTTAAAGAACGTTACTCTTTTTTGTGGGATTGTGCGGAACGCCCCTTTTTCGCGGGCTTCTGTTCATCCCGCTGCAACCCATCTTTATCTTCTATTAATTCCTCAAACGCCTTGATCTGGGCGATCTCTTCGGGAAGAAGCTCTTCCTGCCTCTGGACTTTCTCCTTTAGGGCTGCGCTTCCCTGGGAAAGATAGGAAAGGAACCTCTTTCTGCCTTCGATCGCACAGTCGGCAATAAAAGCGGTGACCGCCTGAATCGATTTTGTAGCGTCATCATTGCCCGGGACAGGATAAGTGATGTAGTCGGGGTTAGAGTTAGTATCGATAAGCCCGATAATCGGTATAGAAAGACGCAAGGCCTCTTTGACTGCCGTCTCCTCTTTCTTGGTATCAACGACAAACATAGCGCCGGGCATACGCTCCATCTGAACGATACCGGAAAAACTCTTCTTAAGCTTGACGAGTTCTTTTTCAAGCAACGCAACTTCTTTCTTGGTAAGGTTCTCGAATATCCCCGTTTCCTTCATGCGCTCAATCTGCTTTAGACGGGCGATGCTCTTTTTGACCGTGAAAAAGTTTGTCAGCAAACCCCCGGGCCAGCGCTCACTTACGTAATACATGCCGCACCTGCTTGCTTCGCGCAAAATCACTTCTTGGGCCTGTTTTTTTGTCCCCACAAAGAGAATAAGCTCTCCCTTGGAGGTGATATCAATTACGAAATCTTTAGCCCTGTGCAGGCACTCTTCTGTTTTCTCCAAATCGATGATATAGATACCGCTGCGTGAGCTAAAAATGAACTTCTTCATCTTGGGATTCCAACGCGAGGTTTTATGCCCAAAATGCACCCCGGATTCCAATAGTTTTTTGATTAATTCTGACGGCACGCCTTACTCCTCCCTTTTAATAGTTAACTCTTTCATTCCCATACGCATAAAACAATTTAGTATAACACACTATTACCATTATGCAACTATTTTTATCAAACCTTTTTCGCCTTCTTTCCTGTTCATCATAAAAAGCATGCGTTTGCTTAAAAAACACCTTAAAAAAGTGTGGTGCCGGCGTGTATACTCCCTATTCAACAAATAAGGCCTTCGGTTGGAAACGGGCGTTCGGTAAAGCGGCTTACTATACTGCGCGGAAGGGAAACAATCTCTCTGCTTCAGTGCCCTTATGTAAGAAGTCTTTTATTCGTTTTCTTTAACGAATTTCTTGATTTCTTCGATATTTTCCAAAATGAGCCTTGCCTTAGAAAGGCCAAATGAAAAAGGGTACCTATCTTGCTCATTTCTCCTTAAGATAATCACGGGCTTACCCTGGAATTCGCTTCTTTCAACCATTAAAGCCTCCTTATGGTTTTTTAAGGCCCTTTTTCACGCGCCTCTTTCCTTATGTATTATAACATAGAAAAAATTTTATTCAATTTCAAGTAATTTCGCACGGGCCCTCTTCTTTTGGGAATGTCTCCGTTTTGATTCAACCAATCGCTGCGTTAGG
This sequence comes from Candidatus Omnitrophota bacterium, assembly GCA_040754255.1. Taxonomy (GTDB): domain Bacteria; phylum Omnitrophota; class Gorgyraeia; order Gygaellales; family Profunditerraquicolaceae; genus SURF-25. The sequence continues at coordinate 5,506 of JBFMDA010000048.1, forward strand.
TATTCTGGCCTCCTCCAGCGCGCCTTTTTTTCTTTTACCCTCTTGGTACGCTCCTGCATCTGTTGTACCCAAAGCCTCTGCCTTATCTTTTCGATGAGCGCCTCCCAGGCATACATCCGATTTAACGACTGGGAGCGCTCTCTCTGGCATCTTGCCTCAATGCCCGTAGGCACATGCCGCAGGCATACGCAGGTTGAGGTTTTATTGACATTTTGCCCTCCAGGGCCGCGCGAACGGATGAATCGTTCCTGTACGTCCTGCGGACGGATCTTCAGGCGTTCCATTTCTTTTTTAAAAAGGATGTTTTTCTTTCCCAATCTCTTTACCTTTACACACTTCGCTTACGTATTCATAAGAAACAACTCCCCCCTTATTGCCCCTGTGCCATCTCGCCCATCGAAGGCATCTTGAGCTCTTTATAACCGGGGGGTATCTCAAACAAAGACTCAGGCTGTTTCTCTGTAGTGATATTCCTGTATTCGGTCGACCAGCTTGCGTCTTCGGCAATGGTCTTCACTGGCATCCCTATGCCAGGGACAAACCACACAAGCATAACGTATTGCTTGCCTTGCGATTCATAGGTTATCCTGTATTTTTCTGCGGACTTTCCATCCACTTTATCCTTGCCCTCAAAGGTGCGCGAAACCTCTCCAGGGTATTTCTGTTGCATCCCCATAATCCGCGATACATCCAAAGGTTGTTCCACGTACATGCGCTCATCGGGAAGAAGAACCCAGGCCTTACCCAGGTCCATGCGGGCAATAATGACGTTCCCCTGGTTTTCTATCCTCATCTTATTGGGTGCCGTGCAAATCCTACCCTGCATTTGTACGCCTTGAGTCACCGTAAACGTATCTGCGCAGAATTCTTCTGCGGAAATCACCGAAGGCACAGATAGCAAAAGTACCGCCACTATGAGCACGCGCGCCGTCATCTGCATTTTCTTGCCACCTCCTGCGTTCTGCATATACATCCTAAGAAATCTCGACCTCAATCTTACGGATCAATTCAGCTGTTTCTTTAATGAGCGCATGGGGCATCAGTTTAGCCACTTCTATCTCCTGCCTGAGGGAACGCAAGGTACCCAGTAAGCGCTTTACCGTATTCATCCTGCGCAACTCAAGCGCCTCCTGGGGATTTGCCTCTTTCCTCTCCCTGATGAGGGCCGTGAGCTCTTTTCTTACTTCGCGAAAATCTTTGCCTTTCTCAAAAACTGCCTGCTTGAAATGCGCGTAATCTTCCTGGTCTAATTCGCTTTTATTCTTTGCCAGCCGCAAGACGTCAATGGACTCATACGGTGCAATGGCGGCAACGTCCCGGTCCTGGGCGGCGCTGGCTTTAAGATATTGGGGCTCTTGTTGCTCAAGGAAACAATAGGACCTTAGAAGTTTCATTGCGGTCATTTTTTTTATGCCGATCTCCTGTTTTATATATGCGTCGAATGCAAGAAACCCCCACCCGCGGTATAACTTGTCTTTCCATACGGTATACAGCAGGCGGCCAAGCCCTATCCAGGAATTCTTAAAATCCCTCGCCGACTCAAGCACCTGATACCTTATAGAACCGGCGGTAATGCCTGACATCTTTTCCTCTATGCCGCGGATGGATTTTGTTTTTGCCAGTTCAAAGGCCTCGCTTTTCTTCTCAAGATATCGTTCCACTACTTCTACCTCCTTTAGGGCTTACTGCCGCAGGTAACCGATGACGGAAACTCTTTCTTTATTGCAGCGATGCGTTCATCAACGTAAGGGTGCGTCCTGAAATACCTTAATGCCTTCCAATGCGGGCCTTCGGTTTTTCTAATCTTTTCAAGTGTCCCAAGGCAGGCACAAGGGTCAAACCCGGCCTTCAGGGCATATTTTACGGAAAGCCTGTCTGCTTCAAATTCATCTTTACGGCTATAGCTTAAATCTATCAGGGTATAGGCGACATCAACGCCCCTGGCAATGCCCTGAACATTCTTTGCGCCCTTGTCACCGGCGCCTGCAAACGCAGCTGTCAATACGAGTTGATACGCCATATTGGATTGTATCTTCTTTGCGATATGCCTTGCTGCGACATGCCCTACTTCGTGCGCAATCACATAGGCAAGCTCGCTATCGTTGAGTATCTCCATAAGCCCTTTATTGACGTAAATAAAACCTCCGGGAAGCGTTACTGCGTTTAATTCTTTGCTATCAAGTACGAAGAATGTATACTCGATGTCCTTGCGGTCTGAAACTGCCGCAATACGCCCGCCTAACCTCCCCACCCGTTCCTGGAATTTTTTTTCATTCAGCAGGGGGTACTGCTGGATAAGTAAAGGGACCATATTTGCGCCGAGGGCAACTTCGGTTTTGCTACTGATAAGTATGAACTCGTTTTTCCCGGTGGCAGGATTATAGAGGGTCGCGCATCCTGTCAAGACCGCGCACGAGACGATAACTACAGATAGAAACGCTCTTTTTGCCGTATGCATTGCAGGATGGCCCGGTCAAACGCTGTGCATATTCTTTTTGATGGTTGTTTATGTTTTGTGCGGTTCCGTAATATCCCGGATTACGGTAAGCACGTAACTGACTTTCCCTTCCTCGATAATCGGTATTTTACGTGTCTGGGTATGCAGCTGTTTTTTGTTGATAGTGTATGTTTCCGTAGTCACCACTGCTTTGCCCGTTTTAAAAACCTTCTGGTATTCCTGGCGCACCTCATTTTTCAAGAAAGGGAACACTTCGTAGAGCGGCCGGCCGGTCATAACGGAAGCTAGCCCCAGCGCCTTGTTCCATTGCTTAAATTCTTTGTTTACCATCAGGATCTTGAGGTCTTCGTCAACTACGTGGATGGCGTCGCCCATCGAATCAAGGATTGTCCGGTAGCGCAATTCTGACTCACGGATCCTCTGCTCTATCTGTTTACGGACCGTAATATCATAGACGTAACCGTGATAATGGGTAAGCACGCCGTCGGAATCCTTCACCACTACCGTGAAATCGCGCACCCACTTAATTTTACCGCCTGAACAGACGATGCGGTACTCCTGTTCAAAAAAAGATAATCCCTGCTGGCTATAGCGCCTTACCTCTTCGGCAACCCTCTGGAGGTCGCCCGTATAAATCACCTGCGCATACCGGATCTTGCCGCTTGTAAAATCAGACGGCTCATAGCCAAACTGCTCCTTTACATTGGCAGAAATATACTCTACCGGCCAACCCTCTTCGTTCTTCCATTTAAACACCACTGTCGGCCCGCCGATAAAAAGCCTTCGCTCTGCCTTAAGCTCTTCCTCAACCCTTATACGCTTGTCCATCTCAATATGCAAATCTTCGTTTGCCTTGCTCAATTCGGCAGTCCGAACCTTTACCCTTATCTCAAGCTCGCTGCGGGAATCCCGCAGCATCTCTTCCATCTTCTTGCGGTCTGAGATATCAAACACAGCGCCTACCATCCCTGCGACACCTCCGCGGGTATCGGAAAATGCCTCTTTATATACCACCACATCGTGCCTCTTACCATCGGGCATGATCATAAGGCTCTCGTAATGCTGAATCCCCCCTTTTGCAAGTAACTCCCTATCCTTATCCCCGTGCACCTGGGCGACATCCTGCGGCAATACTTCGTGCGTGGTCTTACCGATTATTTTCTCTCTTGGCAACCCCAGGAATTGCTCAAATGCCCTGTTGCACCCAAGGTATACCCCTTGTGTGTTTTTATAAAATACGGGGGTAGGGATGGCGTCGATAATTATCTGAAGAAAGCGCAACTGCGCATGAGGGTCTGCAGCTGTCTTGTGTAAGATGCCGGAAAAGACCGCCGCAATGCCGGCGGCGTGCTTTGTGGCGGTCCGTTGTGTCTTTCTTTTCATATTTTTCATAGCAGTATAAAGAATCTGGTTGCGCCTTTGCGCGGGTTTTTGAAAATATTATACCACCTGCGCACCGAAAGTCAATTTAGCACGCGGGGCCGCATCAGAAAAAGGCTTGCGGTCAGCAAGCTGCAAACAATGCCTAGAGCGCTG
>JBFMDA010000049.1:0-8876 GCA_040754255.1 Candidatus Omnitrophota bacterium
GCCTGCCTCACCAGCCTTACCCGTTCCGGAGTCGCTTCCCCGATCACCCTGGCCGAAAGCGCAGGCCCGGGAAACGGCATCCTTTGATAAATTGATTTCGGCAGGCCGCATTCCTGTGCAATTTTTCGGACGCCGTCTTTGCGTAACTGGACAAGAGGCTCTATGATCTTATACCCGAATACCGCTTGAGGGTCAATACCAAGCTGCTCAAACACATTGTGCTGCCTTTTGATCCCCGCAACCGTTTCGTCCACATCGGTAAGAATAGTGCCCTGCAGAAGATACTTGGCCCCGCTTGCTTTCACAAGTTTACCAAATACGTTTTTATAAAAGGTTTGCGTGATGGCTTCACGCTTCTCTTCGGGGTCCGTGACCCCTCTTAATGCCTCGAAAAACGCCTCCTGCGCATCAACCGCTTCAACCTTAACGCCCAGCTTTTCAAATATCGATACGATTTGCGCAGGTTCGCCTTCGCGCATCAGGCCGTTGTTAATAAAATAGGTTTTCAGACGGTCTCCCAGGGCTTTATGGCCGAGCATAGTAACACAAGAGGAGTCCACTCCTCCCGATAGTGCGTTAATCGCAAGGCCGCTGCCTACCGTGCTTGCAATCTCCTTGGCTTTGCGTTCAATGAATTCCCTTGCATCCAATGCATCCGTTTTGAGTTCCTGTATGCTCATTCCTGCCTCCCATTGTTATGCTATGAGTACCGGCTGCGCAAGAAACCGCGCCCAGTTAGCATTGTATCACTTAACCTCAACAGGGACAATTACCTTTTCCGTACGCCTAAGCCAACCTTTGCGGAAATAATGCCGCGAAACAAAAAATGTCTGTACGATAATAGAGGCATTCATCGACCACCACACCGCAATCGCGCCGAAACCAAACCGCAGGGCCAAAAGATAACTGAGGGGTATGCGCACGCACCAGACGCTCAAGGTCATTATTTTCATGACGCTGCGGGTATCCCCGGCCCCGTTTAAACCGCCGCTTAAGATTACACCCCAGGCCATTAATGGTTCCACGATAAGGCTGATGAAGATATATTTTGCGCATTCATTGACTACAATAGGGTTATCCGAAAGAAAAGAAGCGACAGCAAAGGCATTGAGCATTACCAAGACCGTCAATGCGGTTACCGTAAAAAATCCCATATATGCGGTAATCATGCCTCCTCTGTAGGCATCGTCGCGCTCTCCCCGCCCCAGCAGGTTCCCTACTACCACCGCATTCGCGAGGTTGAACGCAAACGCAGGCAAAAAAATCGCAGACTCAATCCTTAAGCCATTGGTAAACGCAGCCATGATTTCTACGTTATGCGCAGGAAGCCTCGCCAGGATCAAATAAAGTACCATAGCCCCAAACTGCCAGAGGATCTGCAGTAAGCCTGCCGGCCAACCGATATTGAATATCTTCTTGACAGTTTCCCAGGAAAAAGTAATACGCGGGCTCAGAAGCTTCCGGACAAACGCAATGTTCATAAGCATACCTATAAAGATGCTTACCAGCGTTGCAACCGCAATGCCCTGAAACTTCATAGGCGTATGCAGCGCGAAAGTAAAATTGAGGACAATATTCAACACGCATACTACGGCCATGGTGATAAGCGATTTTTTAATCATCTTGCAGGCGCGCAGGATGCCGTTGGTAGAGATGAGAAGATAATTGAAGAGCAAGCCCGCGGAATAGATTCTTACCAGCGGTATCGAAAGGCTTTTTAAGATATCGGGGATGCCAAGCAGGTTAATGATTACTCCGCAAGACAAGACACCTACAATCCCAAAACCGCTGCCGGTGGCAATGCCTGATAATATCGAAGAATCGACTGCAGTATTAAATTCTTTTTTTCTGTGCGAAGTAAAAAGCCTGGAAACTACCGATACGGTCCCCACAGTAAGGGCGTTTGCGATAATGCTGAAAATAAAGTACAACTGAAACGCTACTCCATACGCAGCCTGCACCTCTTTGCCAAATTTTCCTGCCACATAGACATCGGCAAGGCCGATAAAGAAAATGAAACACATAATCAGTGCCATCGGCCAACTTACCGACCAACTCTCGGCAATAATCGCCCGGATCTTTTTATCCTTAAGTTTACGCAGCAGGTCCTTGAATTCGCCTATCATAGTGAAAACGCCTTGTGCCTTACATGACGCGGTTCCTTTGCCTTGATCCTGTGCCAGTTGCGTATGATGTCTTTACTGGATCTTACTTTTACCCTGCCGAATACGTGAGGGTGCCGCCGCTTGAGCTTTCGGATAAGCCCGTCAATTACGTCCTCAACCGTAAATTTCTTGCATCTGGCAGCGATCTGTGAATGAAACATTACCTGGAGCAATAAATCGCCCAGCTCCTCCTGCATATGCAGGTAATCGCGCGCCGTAATAGCCTCTATAAGCTCTTCTACTTCTTCTTTAAGGTATGGGATCAAAGACTGATGAGTCTGCTCTTTATCCCACATGCAGCCTTTAGGGCCATGCAATATTTCAAATACCTGTTTTAGTGCCATAAACTTTGTCTTTTTGTGCGTTTTCATAGCTAGAGAGTAATACAATTGCCCTGCCTGGTAACTAAGCCATCCCTGCAGAGCGAATCTACTATAGACCCTAATTTTGAAGCCTTTAATCCTGTTTTCCTGGCAAGGGCAGACAGGCCCATTTGCCTGTGCATTGTCAAAAGCCTTATGATCCTGCCGCGCAACTGCCGCTGCGAACCCTCAAACAAGCCCTGCCTGCGGTAGTGCAGGCTTCTCCTGGAAGGATTGGTATTTACCTCCTTTAGATACACGCCGTAATCCATCAACGCAGAGTACCATTTCCGCGGGTTTTTTTTATCAAGATAGCGCCGCAGGTAAGGAAAAAGTTCTTTATCGCTTACCGATTGCCTGGTTTTAAAAAAATGGTGTATAAACACACTGCGTATATTTGTTTCTATGAATGCGACCGGCTTGTTAAACGCAAACGCACATATTGCCCCGGCGGTTGCCTTACCGATCCCCGGTAGCACCATCAAGGCTTCCGGGCTTGACGGCACCTTCCCCTTAAACCTGGATACCAAAATTTCGGCTAAACGTTTAAGATGCACTGCCCTGCGGTTATATCCCAGACCCTGCCAGGCCGTGATAACTTGTTTTTGAGGCGCCTTGGCAAGCGCATGAATGCTTGGAAACCGCCGTATAAACAAAGGGAATTTTACGCGTACGCGGCTCACCTGGGTCTGTTGGAGCATTATTTCGGAAACGAGGATATGATAGGGATTCTGCGTCTTCCTCCAAGGCAAGGCCCTGCCGTGTTTTTTATAATAATTGTAAATAACGCGCCTGAATTGCTTCATTGTAGGAAACGTTTATTGTAATGCGCAAAGGCTATCTTTTCAATGCAATTTTTCAAACATGATGCAAGAGAAAAATGCTCACGCCAAAAACCGAGCTCATAATATTTGTAAAAAAATCCCTGAAATCGCCTACCCGGTAAGGAAGGGCTGCTTGAAATACTTCATCGAGGCCGCTAATCACAGCCGCAAAAATTAACGCACGCACTATAGGCTTCCATGTTATGTAACGCTGCGCGCCAAAGAATTCCATAGCGGCACAATATCCCAGTAGGCCATACGTTACTATGTGTATCTTTTCTGAAAAATACGGCTGCCAGGAACTAAATAAGTAGGCAAGCACGCACAAGGCGCTTAAGAACACAATGCGCAAAAAGCCTGCCTTCTTCCTAGCCGCATAGGAGGCGATCAATAAGGCCAGAATGGCAAAACTTATTTGCAATGCCCCTTCCATAGCTGCGTTACCGAACAACGCAAAGAGCCAATTTCTTACCTGCTGCATATACGCAGCGGAAATAACAATATAGGCGCCCAGCGCAAAGCTTATCTTTGGCAAAATCAGGGGCACTTACACACCTCGCTGTGCAATAAATCTTTGTTATGGCTTGCCTGTTTTTCTTATGATTTGATGCGGGGTAAACGCATTTTCCAAGACACGCCAGACTTGTAGTTCATCGGCGGCAGTCAAGAGTGCGGCACGGGTTTCCTGATTGCTCATCGCCTTCGCAATTATCCTTAATATCTGGACCTGCGACCAATCATCCTGCCTGGGAGTAAAAATCAGGAATACGAAATGGGTGGGCTTGCCGTCGGGCGAGTTCCATTCGATGCCGTTTAAGGACCTTCCAAAGACTATAAGCGGCTTTTTCTCGAAAGGCAATCTCGCATGAGGAACAGCAACTCCTTCCTCGATCGCAGTTCCCATGGTGTTTTCGCGCTCAATTACCGCCGAATAAATAATTTCGGGGGTCGGCATACCTTCTTGCCTGCTTGCCAGCCCACAAAGCTCTTCAATAACCTTGTCTCGCTCACTAGCCTTCAATTCCGCAATAATATCTCTTCTGGAAAAATACTCAAGGACGCTCACTTCTTTGCGTTTCTTAATAGAATATGCCAGCCATGGCCCTAATAGCACTGATGAAATCACTGCGCCAAATACAATAGCCACAAATACCGGCTCGGTAATGAGATGGTATTCCAACGCAAGCAAGCCAACCACTATTTCCATAGCGCCTCCGGGGGTATGCGCAATCGCTATCGAAAGGCGGTTTGACTTCGGTAGTTTAGTCAAATTTACCCCAAGCCAGGCGCCAAGGAACCTGCCTAAAATACCTATCACGCTTATAAAAAGAACGAGAAAGATGTCAAAATGCCGCAAGAAATCTACTTTAAGGCCGATATTGACAAAGAACAGGGGGACAAATATAGCGTACACCATCTGAGAAATAACCTGTCTTACGTTTTCAGAAAGCGCCCTTGCTCCGCCTGCCATAATACCCGCGATAAAAAACCCAAACAAGGCATGAATGCCTATTTTCTGGGTGACGGCTCCGCAAAGAAGCCCCAAGAGGCAAATAAACGTGAGGGTCGAGCCGGGTTGAGGCATTTGCTTAGTCTTTATCTTTAAAATAACCCGGTTCGTCCAATCCCTGCCCAAGGTCAAGCAAAATATTGCAAAACCAACCGTTGATCCTACAATAGAAAAAATATTGAGGAAGTTAAGATTTGCCTGTGTAAAAAAACCTAATACTAAAGTAAAAAGCAGCCACCCAATAATGTCATTGACCGAAAGGGCGGACATGATCAAAAAACCCAAATCGGTTTTTGATAAGTTCAAATCATGAAGCGCTCGCGCTGCGATAGGCATAGCGCTTATTGTCATAACGGTTGCCATAAAAAGCGAGAAAATCAACCGATTGTCGGGGTTAACTAAATAATGAGCAGGCAAGAGAAAACACGGGATAAACGCAATAACCATAGGAACGATAATATCAACCAGGGCTATTTTTAAAGCATCCCCTCTCTGCCGCCATGCTGACGAGAAATCAATCTCAAGCCCGGTTTCCAGTAAGAGAAAAAGGACTCCGATCCAGGCCACTGTTTCAAACATGGCCCCCTGGATCGGATCGGCAGGAAACATTATCTGATGCAACGAAGGAAGAAGCCTGCCGAAAATAGTAGGCCCCAGCAATACGCCTACTAAGATTTCGGCAGTCAGAGGCGGCTGCTGCCATCTCCGGAATAGCTCCCCCAGGCTTCTGGCAAGGCCCAAAAGAAGAAACACCTGGATAAGGAAGATAAAGATATGGTGCTCGGTAAAATAAGTCATCCTACCCTTGCCCCTGAGGCCAGGTTAAAAGAAATAAAAAAAGCGGTACAACGATTTAACTCATTGTACCGCTTACTGAAGCAGTATTCAACGATAAAATATCTTTAAAAAACCTTAGGCAGCCGCGGCAATGATGCGCACGTTGATTGCGCGGGGGCCTTTCGGTGATTTTTCAACATCGAATTCAACGTCCTGCTCTTCGTTCAATACGTCGAATTTTGCGTCAAGGAGGCTGGACTGATGAAAGAACACTTCCCTTCCATCCGTATCGCTGATGAACCCAAAGCCTCTGTCCCTGACGAGTTTCTTTATCTTGCCTGTATGCATGATAAACTCTCCTTTACGGTAAAAAATATGGCCCGGTCCTTTTCTTAAGAACCGGGCCTTTGATGTGCAAAGGTTATAACTTCACTACTTTCGTAGCTTGTTCACCTTTAGGCCCTTTCTCGATTTCAAACTCGACTTCCTGGCCCTCCTCTAAAGATTTATATCCCTCACCCACGATCGCGCTGTGGTGTACAAATACGTCGTTACCGGATTCAGGCGTGATAAATCCATAGCCTTTTTGGTTTGAAAACCATTTCACTTTACCTTTTGCCATTACTTTACTACCTCCTTCCTTTCACATTATAGTCAACACAGGCGGAAATAAAAAAAACCGAAAGGCTTGTTATCTGATGCCTCCCGGCTCAAGATTTCCTTCCTTGTTTACTACGAAATTAAGTATAGCACTTTTTTCCTATTTGTCAACCAAATCTTTTCTATTTGTGCGGCGCAAAGCCTTGCACATGCGATCATATGCCTGCTGCGGTGTTTTTCCTTCGGTAAGGTGGTCATGGCAAATTGCCGCATATCCATCGCGGTTCTTAATCTTAAAAATCTCCACCCTAAGATGACCTATCTTTGCTTCCATAATGCCTATTATTACTGTGTGAGCCGGGAAAAGCCTATGTCTAGAATATCATACTGTTCCCAGCCAACGCAGTCATAATGCCACCATTCGGTTACAGACTGCCTAAAGCCGCATTCAATCATCACTCGCGCCAAGGCCTGCCGGTTTCTCTTCGCCCCTTCCGATATGCTTCCTGCTCCCGGTGCCGCGTTTGGCGAAAAATCGTCGTAGCCGGTCCCCATATCAAGTTCTTTGCCTTCTGCATCGAGCAACGTCAAATCGACCGCAGCGCCCCGGTTGTGCTTTGAGCCTGTCATGGGATCCGCAACGTAGCGCTCATCGTTCACCAGGGCCCACATCTTTTTTTGGACCGATAAAGGCCGGTAACAATCAAAAACCTTAATGCGCAACCCCTTTGCCTCGCACGCATCCTGGGCACGTTTTAATCTCTCGGCAACATCTTTTCTTAGGTAACATTTTGCGCAAGGATAAAGCGCATGGCCAGTAAAGTTTTGTTTAGTCGCATAACGTATATCCAAGACTATGCGCTTGTCGATATCCCGGATATCGACAAGCCCTGCCTTTTGCACTTCGGCATCAAGGCCGTATAAAAGGCGCGTATTGCATACAAGAAGTAACAACACGACTAAATACCGCGCTGTTTCCTTTATGCCCATTTTTTATTGCTGCCTTGCACGCTGGAGCCAACTATTAAACGTAAGGGTAAACTGTGCATAAGTTACTTTTTCTTTTTCGGTGTACAGGTTCTTTTTTTGCGTAACAAACTCAAGCCTTTGCGCAAGGCTTTCGTGGGGTATCTCTTCCAGGGGCGTATATGCATTTTGGGTATCGTGTATGCCATCCCAGGCCTCATTTACCGGAAAGCCTGCCTTTTGCAAAGGGCTATCCCATGTCGCATCAATCAAAACCCACTTCCCTTCTATATTAGCCTTACAGGCTACATGATATACAATAGGAGTGCCCTCTGCCAACGCTCTCAGCTCTGGAGGATACGGCAAAGGCTGCCTGTCCCAACGGTAAGGATACGTCACGTATTTCACCGGGAGGCCCATCTTTTCAAAGAGCAGCCCCAAAAGATAATGCTTCGGGGAGCAGGAACCCTTATTTTCGGCTAAAATAGAAGCTGCCCATTCATAAGGGTCGTCTATTGACGGTACAAGATAATAAGGAATATCCCTTATCTCTTCGAATACCTTGATCCTTGCGTCCAAAGGCCCGAGCCGTGCGGTCCACTCGTTGGCTTTATCCCAAATAAGGTCTATCAATGACTACTCCTTTAAGGGCACATTAATAAAGCCTCTTGTGTGTAAGCTTCTGCCAGTCACAAAAGAGCTTGCGGCACTCGTTAATAAGATGCGTCTTTTTGAGCTTTACCTTGCTTTTCCCGAGTGCCTTCAAAAGGCTTCCGTTTATTTTCAGTTCGTTAAAACCGATGTACTCGGCATCCTTTATAGTAGTACCGTACACAACCGTGCCGATCCGCGCCCAGTGTATCGCGCTGAAGCACATAGGGCATGGCTCAGTCGTTGAATAGATGACGCAGCCGGATAAATCAAAACTCTTTACCTTTTTTGAAGCCTTCCGGATAGCGTTTATTTCAGCGTGGCAGGTTGCATCTTCTTTTAAGACGGTGTTGCGGGAAATCGCAAGTATCCGCCCTGCCTTGACGATACAGGCCCCAAACGGCCCTCCCTCCATTGATTTCAGGTTTTTGCGCGCTTCTTTAATAGCGCGTTTCATGTAATATTCTGATTTTACCATTTTAACTGCTTGCAGAAAAATTTTTTCGTATCTTTGGATTACGGGGTAATGAATTTATTTTGAACGAGGCTGATAAGTGCACCGACGAGGCGCTCGTGTTCTGCCTCGTCGCTACAAAGCTTCTGCAAGAGGCGTTTAATTTCCGGATCATCGATACGCGCTTGGAGGTGACCGTAGAAAACGGCCATCTGGTTTTCGATGCCGAACATTTCTTTAAGGTAACCTAAATAATCTTCCTTAGAAAGCATCGCGGCTACCCCTTCTGATCTTGCCGATAAGCTCAAGCAAGATGCCTTTATGCCGGATGGATTCCTGTGCCAGGTATCTAAACGATTCTTTTATACGCTTGACTGTTGCCTCATCCCATCCTGCCCAGAACACGGCGGATTCAAGATGCTGCATATAGATGGGAATAGACTTTTCCTCTGCATTCAGCACCTCTCTAAGAGCTATCAGTAATTCTTCTTTCCGCATCATAACGCTATTATACCTTATTTTGTCGCTTCACGGATACTTTCTTTAAAATAGGGGTCTTTAAGCTGT
>JBFMDA010000050.1:0-8318 GCA_040754255.1 Candidatus Omnitrophota bacterium
ACGCAATCAATATCGGCTTGCCATTTTTGGAGCTTGCGGATGCAGACAAGATAATGGACGGCGATTTACTTGAAATAGACCTGGCCCGTGGTATAATTAAAAACTTGAGCCACGATACGACATACCACACACAGCCTTTTCCCGAATTTCTGCAAGAGATAGTCGCTGGGGGAGGGCTGATGCAGTATATTAAGAAACGGTATAACCGATAGGAGAGTTTTTTGATGCATAAGATCGCAGTAATTCCCGGAGACGGCACAGGGCCTGAGGTCGTGCAGGAAGGGCTGAAAGTCCTGGATGCCGCTAGCAAGAAATACCATTTTCAGTGCGGCACAAACGTCTTTAGCTTCGGCGGAGAGCATTACTTAAAGACGCAAAAGACCGTTGAGGATAAAGACATTGAGGAACTAAGGGGGTATTCTGCGATTTTCCTCGGTGCAATAGGCCACCCCGACGTAAAACCGGGCATCCTGGAGACAGGGATCCTTCTGAAGCTGAGGTTTTCTCTCGACCAGTACATCAACTTAAGGCCTGTGAAGCTTTATAATGCCGCTTTCTGCCCGTTGAAAGACAAAAGGCCGCAAGATGTCGATTTCGTAGTGGTACGTGAAAACTCAGAAGGGCTTTATAAAGGAATCGGGGAGTTTAAAAGTAAAGGTACTATGGATGAGGTCGCTACCCAGGTTTCTTACAATACCCGCAAGGGCGTTGAGCGTTGTATCCGTTATGCGTTTGAGTATTGCCGTAAGCGTAACAAACACAAAAAGGTTACGCTCTGCGGCAAAACCAATGTGCTGACCTATGCCTGGGATCTGTGGCAAAGGACTTTTGATATAGTGGCAAAAGACTATCCTGATATCGCCACGGATTACGCCCACGTAGATGCCACGACCATGTGGTTTGTGAAAAACCCGGAATGGTTTGATGTCATCGTGACCGACAATATGTTCGGCGATATCATTACCGATTTAGGGGCGATGATCCAGGGCGGGATGGGTATTGCCGCCGGAGGCAATATCAATCCGCAAGGGGTATCTATGTTTGAGCCTATTGGCGGCTCGGCACCAAAATACACCGGTAAGAATGTGATTAATCCCTTGGCAGCAATTTGTGCCGTAGGCATGATGCTGGAAAGTTTAGGGGAGACAAGGGCTGCCGAGGCGATAGAAAAGGCAGTTATCAAGGTAACTACGACTAAACTAAAGTCTCTGGCTGCGGGCAGGATGGGCTACTCGACGCAGGAAGTAGGAGACCTCGTAGTAGAGAACCTTTAATAGCATAAGGTTAAGGCCGAGGTTTAGGTTAAGGTTAGAACATGTAACCTTAACCTTAGCCTCAACCTCAACCAGCGGAGTAGTTTTTGATGCGTAAATACAATGTGGCAGTGGTAGGCGTCGGTGCAGTCGGTATTGAGATGCTGCGCGTATTGCAACAGCGCAATTTTCCTATAGGCGAATTGCGCGTGTTTGCGCGCTCCAGCCGCGACATCACCGTTGACGGAAAATCATACCAGGTGCAGGCTGTTTCTCCGGAGGGTTTCGCAGGAATCGATATCGCCCTTTTTGCCGGTACCGAAGGCGAGAAAGGCGCAGCAGCCACTTACGCCGCTGAAGCGATTAAAAGAGGCGCAGTGGTGATAGATAACGGCGCTGATTTCCGCATGGACCCGGATGTGCCGCTGGTGGTACCTGAAGTCAATGCCAGGGATGTCAAAAGGCATAAAGGGATTATTGCGAATCCGAATTGCTCGACCATACAGATGGTCGTGGCCCTCTGGCCAATTTATAAAAAAGCAGGCATAAAGAGGATTATAGTCACTACCCTTCAGGCGTCTTCAGGGGCAGGCAGGGGTGCGGTTGAGCAGCTTAAAGAAGAAATTTCAGAGATAGTTGCCGGCGGATGCGGCGATGTGCATATCTGCGCCGAGCATAAGGCGATGCCCCAGCAGCTTGCGTATAACGTATTCCCGCACATAGGGAGTTTTGGGGAATGTGAGTATACCAGCGAGGAATGGAAGCTTGTACGGGAAACCCGCAAGATTATGCACGATGACACAATCAAGATATCCGCGACTACCGTACGGGTACCGGTAAGGACCGGGCATTGTGAGTCGGTATACATAGAAACCAAGAAGCCTATTACTGCAAAAGGGGCACGGGCTATTCTCTCCAAGGCAGCAGGAGTCGTAGTTGTTGATGAGCCTCAAAAGGGCCGCTATCCTATGCCTTATGAAGTTGAAGGCAAGGATGAGACTTTTGTGGGCAGGATACGCCAGGATTGTTTTTCCAAGTACGGCCTGTGGTTATGGGTAGTTGCGGATAACCTGCGTAAAGGCGCTGCAACCAATGCCGTCCAAATTGCAGAATGCGTAATATCAGGCTCGTAATTGAGTATGCCGGTACGCATTACTGCGGCTGGCAGACCCAGACCCGCAATACTAACACCCCCAGCATCCAGCACACCATCGAAAAAACCCTGCGCAAGGTTCTTCACGAAAAAATAAAGCTTTTCGGTGCAGGCAGGACTGATGCAGGGGTCCATGCCTTTGGCCAAGTAGCTAATTTTCACACGCAGGCGCGGATCTTACCTGAGAAATTACAAAGGGCCCTGAATGCGCTGTTACCGCGCGATATAGCGATAATCCAGGCAGAGGAAGTTCCTCTTTCTTTCCATAGCCGTTTTCATGCAAAGGCAAAGCACTACCGTTATACCATCTTGAACCGCACCCATCGTTCTTCGTTTATGGCAGAACAAACCTATCTTTGCTCATTTGGCCTGGATACGAAACGCATGCAGGAAGAGGCCGGTAGCCTTATCGGGACGCATGATTTCCGGTCTTTTCAGGCATCCGGCAACAAAGTTAAAGAAGCGGTGCGCACTGTCCGCAGGCTTACGGTTTCAAGGGCAGGGGACCTGGTCCGTATTGATATAGAAGCAGACGGTTTTCTGTATAATATGGTCAGAAATATCGCCGGCACACTTATTGAAGTAGGCAGGCATAAATTTCCCAGAGGAAGCCTAAAACGTATTCTAAACGCGAAAGATAGAAGATTGGCCGGGCCAACCGCGCCTGCACATGGCCTCTGCCTTGTGAAGGTCAAATACTAAAAAAGGTTAAGGTCAAGGCCTAGGTTCAGTAAGGCTGAGGTCTAGGTCCAGGTTAAGTAAGAGTAAGGTTGATGGTTTGGTTGTTGGGATAAGGTTATCGGTGTATTTTTTTTACACCATCCACCTTGTCCAATAACCAGACCCATAACCTAACCCTCACCCGATAACCGCTATTACGCCGTACGCGATACGCATAACACTATACGCACTACGAATTTGACTATTTCCTTGTCTTTTTCGATTATTTTCTATATAATATAACCCTATGTTGACAGGCGTAGAAAGCTATTTACTGGCATTTATCCCTATTTTTGTCGCGGTGGATGCGATAGGCAATATTCCCATATTCCTTTCACTGACCGAAGGTATCAATAAGAAACAACGTCATAAAGTCATTACCGATACGGTCACTACCGCGACACTGGTCGCCCTTTTGTTTGTTTTTATCGGTAAGCTGATCCTGCGTTTTATCGGTATCACGATTGCAGATTTTCAGGTTGCCGGCGGCCTGCTTTTGTTCATCATTTCCATGCGGCTTTTGCTTCCCTCGACACCTAAGGGCATAATGGTAGAGCATCATGATAAGGATTTAGGGGTTTTCCCCCTGGGAACGCCCCTGATTACCGGCCCTGCGGTCTTGACTACTACGCTGATGATGGTGGATAGTTATGGCATGCAGATTACATTTGTCTCATTGATTTTGAATATGTGTTTTGTCTGGTTTACGCTGGCAAAGGCAGAGCATATTATAAAATTTCTCGGCCCCAGCGGTAGCAGGGCGTTTTCCAAGATTATGTACATACTCTTGGCCTCCATCGGCGTCATGATGGCGAGAAAAGGTTTAATGGGGATGTTGCAATGAGCGAGAACGTGCTGACATTTATTATGGCGGGAGGGAAAGGTGAGCGGCTTTGGCCTTTGACCAAAGACCGGACCAAGCCCGCAGTGCCTTTTGGGGGCATCTACAGGATTATCGATTTTACCTTAAGCAATTGCATTAATTCCGGGCTGCGCAATATGTATGTGCTCACGCAATATAAATCCGCTTCTTTGCAGAGGCACATCCGCCTGGGCTGGAATATCCTTGCGTCTGAGCTGGGCGAATACATAGAGTTGTTGCCTGCGCAGCAAAGAGTAGGCGACACCTGGTACTTGGGCACCGCAGATGCGATTTACCAGAACCTTTATACGCTGGAACTCGATAATCCGCAGGATGTCCTGATCTTGGCCGGAGACCACGTGTATAAGATGAATTATTATTCGATGATTGATTTTCACCGGCAGGTACACGCAGACCTTACCGTAGGGGTGGTCGAGGTAGAGAGGTCGCGCGCTTCTGAACTGGGCGTACTTGAAGTTGACCAGGAAGGCAATGTGAAGGATTTCCAGGAAAAGCCCAGGAATCCCAAAGTCACTCCCCACGATCCGGATAAGGTGTACGCCTCTATGGGCATCTATGTATTCAGGCATCCTGTGCTTGAGGAAGAGTTATACAACGATACCAAGAGCGCAAAAACAAACCACGATTTCGGCAAAGATGTCGTCCCGCAGATGGTGAAGAAAAAGCTGAAAGTCGTGGCATATAACTTTATCGATGAGAATAAAAAAGAAGCACAGTATTGGCGCGATATCGGCACGCTCGATGCGTATTATGAGGCGAACATGGATTTAGTGCAGGTAGACCCCTTATTCAACCTCTATGACAAGAACTGGCCGATACGGACCTATCAGGAGCAGTATCCTCCCGCAAAGACGGTTTTTGCCGGAGAGGAGATCACCGGCCGCGTAGGCCTTGCGTTAGATTCGTTTGTATCGGGCGGCTGTATTATCAGCGGCGGCCAGGTCAAGCGCAGCATCCTTTCTCCCAACGTGAGGATAAACAGTTATTCGCAAGTGCAGGATTCGATCCTTATGGAGAGCGTTAATATAGGAAGGCATGCGCGGATCCGAAGAACCATTATCGATAAAGACGTCAGAATCCCCGAGGGTATGGTGATCGGCTATGATCCCGAAGAGGACAGGAAAAGGTTTCATGTCACGGAGTCGGGGATTGTGGTGGTGGCAAAGGGAACAGAGATTAAATAACGCGTTGCGTTATGCGTAGTGCGTATTGCGTAACGCGTACAGGTATAGAGAGCGAGGATATGATACGCAAAGCGCGGATTAAGGATATAAAAGCGATACAGGCATTAATTAATTCGTTTGCGAAGAAAGACCTGATGCTTGCGCGTTCGCTCAACGAATTATACGAGACCATCCGCGACTTTTGGATTTATGAAGATAAAGGTAAAGTCATCGCATGCTGCGCCCTGCATATTTCATGGGACGACCTGGCAGAGGTAAAGTCACTGGCAGTCAAGAAAGAAAAGCAGCATAAAGGGATAGGTAGGAAATTGGTGCTTGCTTGCATAGAAGAAGCAAGGGCGCTGGGTGCCAAGAAGCTATTCGTACTTACGTATAAACCGGGCTATTTTAGAAAATTCGGGTTTGCCAAAATCAACCACTCTCAGCTTCCGCATAAGATTTGGGTGGAATGCATACGTTGCGCCAAATTCCCGAATTGCCAGGAAATCGCTTTGTTGAAGAAACTATAAACAGCAGGGGAGGAAACGCATGGATTATTTGCTCAACGATGAACAGAAGATGATTAAGGAACTTGCACATAAAATCACGGAGGAAAAGGTCAGGCCCGCAGCCGCAAAATACGACCAGACCGAAGAATTCCCCTGGGACGTAATAAAGGTACTGGGCGAATCCGACCTCTTCGGTCTTTTTATACCTGAAGAATACGGGGGGCTGGGCACGAGTGTTTTGAACCTTTGCCTTGTTACCGAAGAATTGTCGCGCGCATGCGGCGGCATTGCGGTCTGCTATGCAGCATCGGCATTGGGGACTTTTCCCATCATACTCTTCGGCAATGACGAGCAAAAGAAAAAGTATCTGCCTGATCTTGCCAAGGGTATTAAGGTCGCTGCGTTCGGCCTCACCGAGCCCGAGGCAGGCTCGGACGCCTCGGCGATAAAGACCACCGCCAAAAAAGTCGGTGACCACTACGTGCTCAACGGCACCAAGCATTTCATTACTAACGGCGGAGAGGCCCAGGTGTATACGGTTGTTGCCATGACCGACAAGAACAAGGGTGCGCGCGGCGCATCTGCGTTCATCGTCGAAAAGGGCACACCCGGCTTTACCTTCGGGAAAAAAGAAGAGAAGCTGGGAATCCGGGCGTCAGTAACGCAGGAATTGGTATTCAATGACTGTAAGATCCCCGCGGCAAATCTTCTTTCCAAAGAAGGCATGGGTTTTATCGTGACCATGAAGACGTTCGATATGTCAAGGCCGGGCGTCGCTGCGCAGGCATTAGGCATTGCCCAGGGGGCATTGGAGCTGGCAACGAAATACGCCAAGGAGAGGCACCAGTTCGGAAAATCCATCTCAAGCTTTCAGGGCATCCAGTGGATGCTTGCCGATATGGCGACTGAGATTGAGGCATCGCGCGCGCTTGTGTATGCCGTCGCACGCATGGTCGACGCGGGCATAAAAGACGTGGGGAAAGAATCGGCGATGGCCAAGCTCTTTGCGTCTGATGTAGCGATGAAAGTCACTACCGATGCGCTGCAGATATTCGGCGGTTACGGCTACATGAAGGATTACCCCATAGAAAAATATATGCGCGACGCAAAGATTACCCAGATTTACGAAGGTACAAACCAGATCCAGCGCAATATCATAGCGTTACAATTAATCAAAGAAATGGCAAAATAGTTTGTAGCGTTCATAGCGTTTGTTGCGTTCATAGCGTTAACGCAATAAACAGCAATAGACGCAAAGAACAGCAATACACATAACTAAAATGAATATTATTGTCTGCATAAAGCAGGTTCCCGAGACCACTGAAGTAAGGATTAACCCCGAGACGAATACGCTCATCCGCGAGGGTGTCAAGTCTATCGTTAATCCTTTTGATATGTATGCGATAGAAGAAGCGGTGCGCCTGAAGGAAAAAAACACAGGCAAAGTCACGGTTATTACTATGGGGCCTCCGCAGGCAGATGCGGTGCTCAGGGAGGCGATCTCCATGGGTGCCGATGAGGGGATTTTGATTTGCGACCGTGCGTTTGCCGGAAGCGATACCTGGGCTACCAGTTATACCTTATCCGGGGCAATAAAGAAGTTGGGGGCATTTGATGTGATACTCTGCGGCAAGCAGGCATCCGACGGAGATACCGCGCAGGTCGGCCCGGGCATCTCTACCCACCTCGATATTCCCCAGGTGACGTACGTGAAAAAAATAGAGGAAGTAAGAGAAAAATCCATGCGCGTGGAGCGGATGATGGAGGAAGGTTACGAGGTTATTGAAACGCCGTTGCCTGCGTTGCTGACGGTCGTCAAGGAAATCAACGAGCCGAGGCTGCCTTCTTTAAAAGGGATGATGCGCGCGAAACAGGCAAAGATCACCGTATGGTCGCAGAAAGAACTGAATCTTGATGCACAAAAAATCGGCTTATGCGGTTCTCCTACCCAGGTAGTCAAGATTTTTACTCCTCCCCAGCGAGCGGGTGGCCAGATGCTTAAGGGCGAGGTTTCTGAAATCGTAAATCAACTTGCAGAGATATTGAAAGGCACAAGAGCGTAATTATGCCAATTCAGATAATCTTAGAAAAATGCACCGGTTGTACCTTATGTGTGAAGGCCTGCCCGTTTGACGCCATCCGCATCATGGATAAGAAAGCAACCATCGATTTGAATAAATGCAATCTTTGCGGGGCGTGCGTGCCTTCCTGTAAATTCAAGGCGATCTTGCTGGAGAAGCCAAAGGCGCAATGTGCCCTCCCCGATATAAAGGACTATAGAGGGATTTGGGTATTCATTGAGCAGAAGAACGGAAAAATCCAGTCTGTTGCCTATGAGCTTTTGGGTAAAGCCCAGGACTTGGCCAAGAAGCTAGGTTGTGAAGTCAGCGGTGTTCTGATCGGGCATAATCTTACTGACCAGCTTGATGAATTGGTCTGGCATGGCGCGGATGCCGTGTATTTAGTAGAAGCCCCGGAACTGGCGAATTTTCAGGATGAGCCTTATACCAATATTTTGGTAGAGCTGGTCAGAAAATATAAGCCAGAGATTTTGCTTTGCGGGGCAACTTCGATAGGAAGGTCTCTGGTTTCCCGGGTTGCGATTACCATAGACGCAGGCCTGACTGCGGATTGCAC
>JBFMDA010000051.1:0-8031 GCA_040754255.1 Candidatus Omnitrophota bacterium
CCGATACGATTAACCGCATCTGGGTGATTATTTCTCTCGTCTGAAAAGTTGCCTTATCAGCTCAAGCGGCATACCCAAGACTCATAGCGCGCCGGGCCAGCGCTGGTCTCCTAGTCTACCTTGCTCCACGCGGGGTTTTCCATGCCAACCGTATCGCTACAGTTGCGGTAGTCTTTTACACTGCCTTTTCACCCTTGCCTTAAAAGGCTGCCTACGGCAGCCTTTTAAGGCGGTATTTTTTCTGTGGCACTTTCCTTCCGCCGCATACTATGGCGGACTCTGCGTTACAGAGCGCGCTGCCCTCCGGAGCTCGGACTTTCCTCCCCCGCCGTTTTGTTTCGCAAAGCGAAGCGGCGGGGGCAACCACCTTCTGCCTGTCCCGTTATGTGAAAAATCTGCCAATGAAACTTCTTCGACGGGACCTGTCCCTATTTTCAAAGAATCCTACGCATTAGCCTTCGCTACTGCCTGGTTTGCTAACCTATCCGCGCCTTTGTTTTGTTGGCGAGGAATATTTTGGATCTCTACATCCTTGAATGCGGCAATCAAGCCTACTGCCTGATTATACAATCCGATAAGGTTTTGGTTCTTTATTTTATATTCGCCTTTTAGCTGCCGGCAAAGCAACTGGCTATCGGAATGAACCTTTACCTTCTCTGCCTTCAGTATCAATGCCTGTTGCAGCCCAAATATAAGGGCCGTATATTCGGCTACATTATTGGTCCCCTTGCCGATATAGCTTGAAACGTTCTTAATCGTCTCTCCCTTTTCACAAATGACTACCCCTATCCCGCTTGGGCCGGGGTTGCCCTTTGAAGCACCGTCTATATAAATTGCGAGCTCTCTCATTCTATCCTACGGAAGCCGAAAATACGCTATTCGGCGATATATACTATGCGGTTGCAAACCTCGCAGGTAATAATCCGTTCGTACATTTTAATAAGGTTAATCACCTGGGGAGGCACGTACATATTGCAGCCCTGACAGGTATTGTCTTTGACACTCACAATGGCAAGCCCGTCTCGATTAAGCAGGATCCTTTCGTATTGCGCAAGGATCCTCTCATCGATATGGGGAACTATTCTTGCCCTTTCCGCTTCAAGTTGCGCAAGATGCCCTTCGATTTCTTTAATCCTATCCTGGACTTGCGCGATTTGCGCATTCATCTTTTTTTCTTCCTCCTGAAGCTTTATTTTCTCTTTTTCTATATTGCCTTTTTCTTGATCTATTTGGTCGAAAATAGTCAAAATTCCGTCTTCTATGACTGAGGCGTCAGCCTTGGTATCCTGTATCTGCTGCAACATCGCCTGATATTCCTTATTCGTTTTAAGGGTATAAAGCTGCGACTGCAATTTTTTTACCCCTTCCTCTTTAGAGGCT
The DNA here is from genome assembly GCA_040754255.1 of Candidatus Omnitrophota bacterium. Lineage (GTDB taxonomy): Bacteria > Omnitrophota > Gorgyraeia > Gygaellales > Profunditerraquicolaceae > SURF-25. The sequence continues at coordinate 1,381 of JBFMDA010000051.1, forward strand.
AATTCCAGCTCTTTATCCTTGCGCTTTTTCTGTAAATCTAAAAGTGCTTTCTCTGCATCCGCCATCTTGCTCTTATTTTCCTCAAAAGACGCCTTGAGTGCCTCTATCTCTTTCGGCCTCTTTTCTTTTTCTTCACGAAACGCGTAAATTTTGGTATCAACTGCTTGTAACTGAATTAAGCTATCTAGCTGTTCCTTCAGATTCACGGATGCCACTGGCCATCCTTTCTTCGCTTAAATACGAAAATGGGCATTAGAGGACTTGAACCTCTGGCCTCTACAATGTGAGTGTAGCGCTCTAACCTCAGCCGGAGGCTGATCCGCCTTCGGCGGAAACTGAGCTACACAGCCTTCGTAGCACCATCTAACTTATGGTGGGCATTAGAGGACTTGAACCTCTGGCCTCTACAATGTGAGTGTAGCGCTCTAACCAACTGAGCTAAATGCCCCTAATGCTGCCTTACGGTAATCTGGGCCCACAGGGTTTCGAACCCCGGACCAAGTGATTATGAGTCACCTGCTCTACCACTGAGCTATGGGCCCCAACACACATATGCCTTTGCCGTTTCCACGATTGACAAGCCCTGTCGCGCACCGCTACTTCCAGCGCCGAATTTTGTCAAAATGTAACATTATATGATACTATTTTTAAAGTATTTTGGCAAGACAAAAATTGTTAAAAGATAAAGAGATATGACTTCCAGCCTTGAACCAGGAATAATGATATGTTATACTTTAATTGCCGATAAAAGCAAACTATCCGAAAGGGTGGGACGCAAAGCTATAGGGCCTAAAGACCGCGCAAGCGGGATATGGTTGCCAGTTGCCGAAGCGAACGCAGGGCCACAAAAAACCCGCGCCGACCGCTTTTTATCGGCGTTTTTATTTTGTAGGTGATGAAGAATGAAAAGGCGGGAGCGTATTACTTAGAAAATCGTCTTCTTGGCCTTCTTATACCACGGGCAATCCCAGCAATAGGTAAAATCCTTAGGGCTTTTCGGATGAAAACTGTCTCCGAGCCAGCAATACCTGCCAAGGTCGTTCTTAAAGGCACGGCAGCCCTGTTTTACCTCTTTTGAGCATTGCCAAAACTCCCAGCAATTCTGGGGTCCTTGCGAATTCTCGCGCCTCATCTCGCCCTCCGTAAATAACCCACCGAGAGATGCGCACACTCATCAAATGTATTTCCTACTCTTATGCTACTGCATTAAAATGATTTGTCAATAAAAATAAGGGGAGCTCTAAGGCAGGCTATGCGTTCTTGAGAAGATGGTAACTTCCCATCAAGTCGGGCACTTCAAGATCGATCCCGGACATATATCTATGGCAAATGGTAGACTTTGACCAAACGACCATGCCGCGGGTAAACAGGGGTTCTTTATGGTGAGGGAAATACAGCCATATACCGATAATCATCCGCGCAGAGAGCTCCTGGCTTGTGACAAGACAGAGGCCTTTTGCGCATATATTGTACGTTTCGGCATCGTTATTGTTATACGAATCGGCTCCGCAATACTTCACCGCAAGCCTTACCGAGCAACGTTGGAACACCCTTCGGTCTTCAAAACCAAGCTCATCCATTTCTCTCCCGCACACCGGTAATAAAAAGGCCGCGCTGCCTCCTTTTCCGGCAACCCGGCTATCGAAAACCGCTACATTCGACCCGTAGGCTTTCCGCCTCTCTAAATGCAAGAGATTTGGCTTTTTCGGTGAAGGATTGCTCCTACTATAATATTAATTATTATTTAACAATATTCAAGGGGGTAGAGGGGCTCGCAAGAAAGCGTTTTCACGAGAGAAAATAATATACCTGCATCTAATATTCTCTCTCGTGGGTCACGCTCATGTCAAGGAATGCACGCAGCCTCCTTGAGCGGGTAGGATGCCTGAGTTTCTTCAATACCTTTGCCTCAATCTGGCGTATTCTTTCTCTGGTAACTTTGAAAATATTGCCGACTTCCTCAAGGGTCCTGGGGCAACCGTCCTGTATGCCAAAACGCAACATCAGTATCTTGCGCTCCTTGTCTGCAAGAGTGTTAAGGATGCAATCCATCTCTTCCTTAAGCATCGAGCGCACCGCGGTATTCGCAGGAGAGGCTATCTTTTTGTCTTGTATGAAATCTCCGAAATGAGTGTCTCCCTCGTCGCCGATAGGCATTTGCAGCGATATCGGTTTTTGCGCAAATTTCAAAATTGCCTTGATCTTGCCCCTGGAGAGACGCATTTTCTGGGCAATTTCTTCGGGGCGGGGCTCACGGTCATTTTCCTGAAGAAAAACCCGGGAGAAACGTATAATCTTATTGATGGTCTCGGTCATATGCACGGGTATACGTATAGTCCTGGCTTGATCGGCTATTGCCCGGGTAATCGCCTGCCGTATCCACCACGTCGCATAGGTAGAAAATTTATAGCCGCGTTTGTACTCAAATTTTTCTACCGCCCTCATCAGCCCGATATTGCCCTCCTGGATAAGGTCCAAGAAAGAAAGCCCCCGGTTATTATATTTTTTTGCGATGCTGACGACCAGCCTTAGGTTTGCTTCGACGAGCCTCTCTTTTGCGTGTTTGAATTTCATGTAGGCATAGCGGACCATCTTCATCTGCTCTTTAATCTTGGCATATGAACCGCCGATCTCCCGTATTATTTCACGCCTACGCCTGATGCGCCTTTTTTTCTGCTTTTCGATGTTATCAAGCTCCCTTATAAGCTTGCTGAGCTTGCGTACAATCGATTCCACCACAGAAACCGTAAAATTGAATTTAAGCAACAACGCCAGGCACTTCTGCTCGTTCTTTGTCCTCTTCAGCCGTTCTGCTATTCTTTTGAACCTATTTAATACGCTGCGGTGACCCGTCTGAAGCTCGCCCTTGATCGCTTCTTCTACGTTAATTTTTTCATCAAGGATGTCCTTAACGAATAACAGGATCGTATTCCTGGCAAATTTGGTAACTAGGACCGACTTTTTAAACTTCTCTTCCGCATCTTCGATCTTCTTGGCCAACAGTATCTCTTCTTCGCGCGAGAGCAAAGGGATAGAGCCCATTTGCTTTAGGTACATTTTAACCGGGTCATCTAACGGTAAGAAACGCTCTTCCCCTTTTAGCTGCTCTTCAAGCACCGTTTCCTCTTTAAGCAAAGTAATATGCTTATCGAGGTCTAGTTCCTGCTCATTCTCGACAAGCTGGATATCTTCATTCCCGAGTATATCGAAAATCTGGTCGATTTCCTCGGAAGAAGAAACGGTCTCGGGCAATAAATCATTCACTTCATCGTACGTCAGGAAGCCTTTTTGCTTACCGAGTGCGATAATCTTTTCTACATCATTCCTGGTGTATACTTTCTTTTTCATCCCGGCCCCTCACCTTGTTTTTATTAATCCGTCCAATTCGGCTATTAATGTATGTAATCGTTCTTCATCCCCGCTTTCCTGCGCATCCTTTATCTCTTCGAGCAAACGCTGCCGCTTAGATGTCAATTTTTTGGCTTTAAGCCTTTGTACGCAGTCGGCAAGAATCTTTTCCCTCTTTTCGCCGCTTATATCCGGCAGGAAGGTAGACTCGCACAAAAGCCGCGTCGATTCGGCATCCCCAAGATGGGTGAGCAGCTTAGACGGTTCGATACCTTTGCCTTGAGCCACACAATCAAACATAAGGGCGACAATTTTAGCGGTTCGTTCATCCTGAAAATCGTCCGGTTCAAGTTTGTCTTTTAATTCGGCAATAATCGTGTCCTCTTCAAGCATAAGCTTAATCAAGAACTTCTCAATAGGGTGTATGGATTTCTGTGCTGCCAGAAAGGGCGGTGTGGCGCGCTGGTATTCTTTGCCTGCGTGAAAGAGCCCTGCCTCTTGTAGTAATGCTTCCTCCTTTACCTTGAGCTCCTGGGCAAGTTTCTTGAAATATTCTGATTTTACCACCGGCCTTCTGAATTTCTGTATCGTAGGAAGCATCTCCGAGCAAATCTTTTCTTTTCCTTCGATATCATCAAAGTTGTAGCGCGATTTCAAGACTGACATTTTATAATCAAAAAGGGGCTGCGCATTGGCTATGAGCGCTTTAAAACGCTCAATTCCGTTTTTCCTGATAAATAAATCCGGGTCATAGCCTTGCGGCAATGTTACGACCCGCACCTGCATGTCTTCTTCGACAAAGATATCCAGCGCCCTTATTGTTGCGATTTGCCCCGAGGCATCTCCATCATACACCATTACCACATTATGCGTATATCGCTTGATAAGGCGGGCCTGTTCTGCAGTCAAGGCGGTGCCGGAAGAGGCGACGACGTTGCGGACCCCTGCCTGGAACGCGCTAATAAAGTCGAGGTATCCTTCGACTACAACCGCAGCATCGAGGTCCCTGATTGCGTCTTTTGAGAGCCAAAGGCCGTACAGGTTCTTTCCTTTTATGTACAACGGTGTTTCGGGAGAATTGATATATTTGGGAAGCGACGTATCGAGTACCCTTGCCCCAAAACCGATAACCTTTGCCTTGATATCGAATATGGGAAATATGATACGGTTACGGAATCTATCGTAATATCCGCCGCCTTCCTTTGGCACCACAAGCCCTGCCTTCTCCATTAATGAAAGGTTGACTCCCTTGTTTCTTAAATGAGTAATCAGGGCATCCCACTTTTCTGCCGCAAAGCCGATCCTGAAGGCCTTGATCGCTTCTTGAGGTATGCCCCTTTTTAAAAGGTACTCTCTTGCGTGACTGCCGAGAGGAATACTTAGGTTATTTTCGTAAAAACTTGCTGCCGCTTCAGATGCCTTCTGTAATTGAACGGTAACCCCCGATGGCTCTTTCGCTGCAAACGAGAGGTTTTCCGGGATAGCGATGCCTGCTTTTTTTGCCAAGGCCTCTACTGCTTCGGGAAACTCTACCCTCTCAAACTGCATAAGAAAATTAAACACGTTGCCTCCGGCACCGCAGCCAAAACAGTGATATATCTGCTTATCGGTAGATACCATAAACGAAGGTGTTTTCTCCTGATGAAACGGGCATAACGCCCTGAAATTTCTTCCTGCGCGTTTAAGCGGAATGAACTCGGAAATAACCTCGACGATATTCACCCGGCTTAATACGGTTTCTACTATATAATCGGGTATTCTTCCCTTCATGTTAATTCCTTTTAAATCGCCGGAAACCGGAACAGCTACGCACTGCGAGTGGGTGCCGTTTCTCGATCTTGTCCAAAAGCAGGTTCAGGCCGAGCGTGTCGGAAGAAACATGGCCTGCGATCACCACGCTAAGGCCAGAATCTTTGACCTTCTTAAAATGCTCCTCGCTTAAATGCATTGCTACGATGGTGCGCACCCCCGCCTTATAGAGCGGTTCGTATACGCCCTGCGGGCCCTCTGTCCCTCCGGTCATCTCAAGAAAAACCTCTCCTACGCAACGATTGGGGTTGCCTATAATAATACGGGGCCCCATAGATTCTTTTTCAGCAAGTTGATATTCAGGCTCTGCGAGTAAAATCGCAATGATATCCTTGACGGTTCTTGGCTTTTTCCTTCTCAAAAGCCTATCCAAGTAATAGGCTGCATGGTTGTCAGCCGGCGTATGCGCGCACATAAAAGGAAGCTTCAGCAGCCTTGCCGCATCCACTGACCGCATGTGGTTGGCAGGGGCAAGCCTTCGCTCGACTTCCCGCATTCGTTCATCCAAAAGTTCTTCCGCTACCTTGAAGGAAATACCGGCTTTCTTTAAGAGGTCGACCTGCAGCTTCATCACGTTAAAAAGACTGGCATATGCGGTCCCTTCTGGATGGTGCGCAAGGACTAAATCAAGCCCCTCCCGGTTCCTGATCGCATCAGCCAAAAGCAGCTCAGGGACCTCGATATCGATACCCACCAGCACTTTCGATACCGCGGTGTCCGGCCTCCCGTAAAGAATGCCGCTATCGGCATAAGAAGTAATCTTTGCTTTCTTGCTTCTGGGGTCGCATTCCCTGCCGGAACGTACAACCAAATTATAGAACTCGGATAATTTCATGAATTAATACTATCCTGAACTTCCTGAATAGTTTCATTGAACCTTTCGCCCGCCATGAATTTAGACATCACGTGGCGCCACAACCAACTGTACGTGGAAGGTGCTACCTTCAAGAAAGAACTCCCGGAGAGGGAATTGAGGGCACTGCTCCTTAAGTAGCTGATTGAAGAGATTACCAGCATAAAAACGATGAGCCCGGATAACAGAATAGACCTGAAAGCCCCCAGCGTGACGCCGCCTATCTTATTCACGCGAGGTACCGCTTCCATTTTGATGAAACGGGCAAAGACTGAACGTGACGCAAAGAAGAAAAGGTCCGTAATCACCACAATAAAAACAAAGAAGATAAAGTCAAGAAAATCTAAAGGTACGACTTTAAGATCGAAGCGGTCTCTGAAAAAATCAGATACTGGGGTGTAATAATGAAGGGAGAAATATATCGCACATACAGTACCCAGGAACCTGAATAATTCATGCGGGAGGCCGTTTTTTAAAGCGATGTAACAGGTCCTGGCAAAAATAATCACAATGACGATATCGACCCAATTTATCCGTGCAAATGCCTCAAGTATCATAAGATAATAAAAATTTTTACAAGTATATCATATAAAAGGCGGTTTGTCAAGAAAGCGCTTTCTTTACCTATATAAAAGAGAAGG
>JBFMDA010000052.1:0-7784 GCA_040754255.1 Candidatus Omnitrophota bacterium
GGTCCGTATCAACCGAAGAAATTAGTAAAATTCCCGCATTGATGCAACAGAGGGATCGGGAAGTCGTGAGGCTTGTGGTTGAAGGTGGTTATTACGCTTACGATGCCTTGTGGGCGTTCTTTAGGCCTAATGTCACTCTGCCTGCAAGTTTTCTGCGGTATCTGGAAAAGTTAAAGCAAGACCCTCGTTGTGAACTGGTAAAAGAGGGAGATGAATCCGCTGCTTCTTCACCTCTTGATTCTAATGAACGTAGCTGGTTTAGCGCATATTCTGATAGATCTGCTTTGTTAACTTCCGATAATCCATGCAGGGTAATTAAGAGATTCTCGCCTGAAATAGTGATTATCGGCACAGGTGAATTAAGACCGTTTATTGCACGGTTACTTACAAACGGAAAGCGGTTCAGTGTAGTTACTTCGCCGCAAGTCATCAATCAGATGCGCCAGTGGAAATTTCCCAACTTAGATAGTGTGTTAGCGCAACGCATTGAAGTAGGACCGGTGCACTATAGATGCGTGCAAGAATATTATCAAATCATAAAAGCCCAGGAACCAGAGTTGATTATCGGAATAGGAATGGGCTCGGTAACGGATTGGGCAAAAGTCCTGGGGCATAAATTAGATAAGGAAGTTGTGATTATCCCCAGCGCCGTATCAACCAACGCTATGTTTACGGCAAACATCGCAATACGCGACGGCGAAAGAGATTCTTTCGAAGTGGGAGGAGCTTTAACCGGAGCCGTGCGAGAGGTAATAATTGATAGTGATTTTGTCCGTTTAAATCCGAGAGGCAATATTGCCGGCGCAGGCGATTTATTAAGTAGCATTGTGGCACTTTCTGATTGGCGTCTGGCAATCAAATTTGGCCGGGAATCCGAAGAAGAGAGAAAGTCCAGGGATTATGTTTACAGATCGACTGAGGCCTTAATTGATGAACTGATATATTTTGCCCGGCAGATAAAAGAGAATCGTAACGAAGGTATCGAGAAATCGGCAAGACTTGCCTGGCGGGTTTCCGAATTCATGGATATGGTCCACTCCGGCAGGCCAAAAGCAGGAAGCGAACACATCCTTTCCGATACCCTGGAGAAAGAAGCACAGGGCAGAAAAATCCTCCACGGCGAGCAGGTGGCTTTAGCTACTATATTAATGAGTTACTTCCACGGACTGGATTATAAGAATATTTTAGAAAATGCTTCGCATCTTGGTTTGCCTGTTGTGCCTGAAGAGATAGGCTTAACCAGGAAAAACCTTATTGCTGGCTTAGTTAAAGCAAAAGCAAGGGCAGCTAGATTCTCCTGGTTTGATAAATATAAAATAAGTCCTTTAGATGCCGAAAGGGCGGTCGCTAAAATATTCGGCGCCTCTTCGCCGATATTTGATAATGATAATCTCCGGGAAGGTGAATTACACAAACTGTTTGAGCAAGCAAGCCACGCCGTACTTGATATACAGTTTAAGCGCAGGGTCAAGCAGCCACTTCTTTCACCCGACGATTGCCAGTTACTCCAACCCTGGGTTTTGTCAAATGACGACGCAGCAGCGCCGGCACCCGTAGCCATGCGCAATTTAATTGCCTCCATTGTATTTGTGATACGTTCCGGCCAGGGTCAGAGTGAAAAAACAACGCTACACAACTGGGTTAAAATCCTGTCCCGGAAATTCAGATTGGGTGAGGAGGCAGTAAGGTCACTATTAGCGTGGTTTAACAAATATGTAGATGTTTCCAAGGTATCGGAAGGGGCACTGGAAGCGTTTTTAAGATTCTATGCGGAAAGTTATCATGCGCACCCTTATTTGAAAAGCAAGTTTTCTTATTTAGTGCATAAAGATACCGACAATGACGCGAAGCTATATGCGGCTATGGAGAATGCCAGTTTGGTAAACCGGACCTTTTCCGAAGACTTTATAGACCGCAGGACATTCTTCAAAGCAAAGGTAGGAGAAGATTATTTTCTGGGGTTGCGTTTTGGGCTGGGAGAAAGCACCTTCGGTGTTGAGATGGCATTAGGTTGTCAGAGGCCTGCAGCTAACCCTCTAAGCGGTGTTTTCTTCAGGATCGGAGTAGACAGCCAGATAAGTACCTTGAGAAACCACCGCCTCGGAGGGGTCAGGGAAGTGACGCTTCAGGTAGCTCCTCGATTTACTCAAGTAATAGGCTTGCAGCCAGCTGATGCGTTGTTAATGGTGGCCTTGGAATTTGCCGCCGAGAACGGCCTTGATGCGTTATTAGGAATTCATCCCAGGTTTCATCCTACATTTCGTAGGAGTGAGTCTTCAATGCCGTACTTAAAGATTTATAACAGGTTTGGGATCAGAAAGAACGGCAATACGTTAGGCCCCTGGAACACCGTGACGTACTTAAAACAAAGACTGGAGCGAAGAGCGTCAGCCGACGCACAGCACACGCACGGTATGCGCATTATGCAGAATGCCTTCAGAAACCTGCGCGAGATAGAATTTGGTGCGGCAGAGATATCCTCTTCGCCGCTTGGGTCCGGGGTGACGGCACAAAGGCAAATATTGTCTTTGGGCGCAAGAGGTATTTTGTATAATCAAGAATTGCGTGTTGTCGGTTTCTATCGGTCGCTTCTGGCGGATTTACAGTTGCGTTACCTGTATGGCATGGCGGGTTTTAGCAGTATCGAAAGATAAATAAGATGGAAATAAAAGATCGCAGACAATTTGTGCGGTGGCAGCTTAACTGGCAGTCCAGGGTGAAATTAACGGACGAACCACAGTGCCTTGAATGCCGGCTTAGGGATGTGAGCTATAAGGGCGCGCAGATGTGCCTTGATAAAAAATTGCCAAGGGATATCTTTATCAGCCTTACTATCGAATTGTCCCCTGAGTTTTCTTTCGCGGTTGAAGCCTGGGTAGCATGGCATAAGGTGGTGCACGGAGTTGATACCTACGGGCTGTATTTTACCAAGTTCTGCGATTCGGATAAGGAGAAAATTTACCAGTTCCTGCGGCGCTATTTCCCGCAGGAGATAAACAGGCATTGGTGGAAGGGCTTAGAAGAAGAGAAAGGGGGTGAGCATATGATGCATGCAGAAAACGAGGACAGGAGGATTTTCGCGCGTTTTCCGATGGAGTTGCCTTTAAGGTTCCTTGACCCCGATATGAATAAAGAGGGATACGGGCAAAGCCAAGATATCAGCGCCAAGGGCATCGGCATGGTAACGCACGATGAGCTTTCTCCTAATTCTACTGTTGAGCTTTGGCTGAATATCCCTGACAGGGGAGAACCCCTCTATACCAGGGGTGAAGTGGTTTGGTCTCAGAGATCCGAGCCGAATAAATACCGTTGCGGCATCAATCTTGATAAGGCCGACCTTATGGGCATGTCCAGGGCTTTAAGGGTTGCATAAGGCGGTTCTTTATTGCAAGAGGTAAGGCCAATAAAACTATTGACCAAAGAATTAGCTTATGTTAAACTTTATTATTCGCTTTTTACCAGTATCGAGCCGTGTTACTCCACCCATTAATTTATATAATAAACTAAATTTATGAGAGGAGTCAGTATGATAAGGAAGGTTTTTGTCTTAGGATTGACGTTGTGCGTCACGTGTGCCCTTTTCGGCTGTACTCCTCAATTCAAGCCAACCGATGCACCCACCATTACTGTCTGGCACTGGATGACCGACAGAGAATCGGCATTTGCGGAACTTGCCAGGCGTTACGAAGCCAAAACCGGGATTAAAGTAAATTTTGAGCTTTATGCCCCTTCAGATGCGTATTCCCAGAAGGTCCGCGCTGCTGCGCAAGGAGCTACCCTGCCGGACATATTCGGGATTTTGGCCGAGAAAAGGGATTTTTCTTCTTTCATCAAAGCCGGCCATGTGCTGGACCTGACTGCATATATGGATGCCGATTCAGGGAATTGGCGTAATAGCCTTTTTGCCAAGGCATTGGCAGTGAATGAGTTTAGCCCCGGAAATAATTATGGTATTAAGCCTGGCGTCTATGGCGTGCCCATTGATGTCATGGCTATCCAGATGCTTTATAACAAGGACCTGTTTAAGAAGCTCGGGCTTGACCCCGAAAAGCCACCGTTGACTTTTCAGGAGTTCGTGGAGATAGGCAAGAAGATAAAGGCCCAGAATATGCAAGGAATGGTTTCAGGATGGGCAGAGGTGTGGATGATTGATTGTTTCGCAAATAATTATGCCTTCAACATTATGGGTAAAGATAAGGTCATTGATACCATAAAAGGGAAAATTCCCTACACTGACCCCGACTGGGTCAAGGTGTTGGGTTTGTTTAAGGAGATGCAGGAGTCGGGGCTGCTTGCAACCGGCATCGTTACAATGGTCAATAAGACTGCGGAACAGCTCTTTGCCAACGGCAAGGCCGTATTTGCGTTTAACGGGTCATGGTGCGTGAATGTGTATAAGGGTATGAACCCCAGGCTTACATACGGGGCAATGATGCCTCCAAAGGCTTCGGATACATACCCAATGGTTATTTGGGGAGGCGCAGGGTCGTCTTTTATGGTGAATGCACGCTCAAATAACAAGGAAGCAGCTGTCCGTTTTTTGCAATGGCTCACCGATAAAGAGCAGCAGGCATACCTTGCCGAAACTACCAACAATCTTCCCGCAAACAAAGAAAGCCTCTCTAAAATCTCAGAAATCTTAAACGAGTTTGCTCAACACATGGATAATACGACGCACCCCAATGTCTGGGGCGTATCAGAATTCCCTGCGGTAATAGAAGCGCTTGATAAGGGGATCCAATCGATTATCATCGGCGAAAGGACCCCGGAGCAGGTTGCAGCCAATGTGCAGAAGATAAAAGCAAGGGAACAGGCAAAAAAACGATAGCAGTTCGTTGCAGTTTGTAGCGTTTGTAGCAGTTTGTAGCAGTTTGTAGCGTTTATTGCAGTTTGTAGCGTTCGTTGCAGTTTATTGCAGTTATGGCGTTATGAAGATTGAAAGATTTGAAGGTGTGCTTGCGTGGCAAGAAGCAAGAAAATTAGTGAAAATGATTTATTCCATGGGTAGAGAAAACAACGATTTTTGCAATGATTATAAATTTAGAGGACAAATGAACAATGCCGCAGTTTCGATAATGTCCAATATCGCGGAAGGGTTTTCGCGCCACTCCAATAAAGAATTTATTCAGTTTCTATTCGTAGCAAAAGGTTCTGCCGCCGAAGTTCAAAGCAATCTATACGTAGCGTTAGATCAGAAATATATTAGCAAGGAGTCTTTTGAGAACGCATATGAACAAGCAGACAAAGTAGCAAGGTTTATTTCTAATTTCATTACGTATTTACTTCAAAAAGGTAACAAACACAATTAACGCAACAAACATCAATAAACTGCAACAAACTGTAAATATGAGAATTAGATCTACGTTAGAAAACTATCTCTTCGTTCTTCCTGCCGTCCTTATCTTCAGCATATTTTACATTATTCCGTTTCTCTGGGTATTCCAATTAGGCATGTATGAATGGGACGGAATTATGCCTACCAAGACATTCGTAGGCCTGGGAAATTTTAAAGAGATATTTTTCCAGGATAAGATCTGGTGGCAGTCGATGCTTAATGCCGGCTATATCACCTTTATCGCCCTGACCTTTCAGAATATCCTGGCATTTTTGTTAGCGCTCGCCTGCGACAGGGAAATAAAGCTGAAAAATTTCTACCGGCTGATATTTTTTATACCCCCGGTACTTTCGGAGGTCGTGGTCGGCCTTGTCTGGCAGTGGATCTTAGACGGTAACTACGGGCTTTTAAACGGATGGCTCATACACTTGGGGCTTCCTCAACTTGTGCATAATTGGCTTTCTGATCCGCAAACCGCTTTAACGACGGTTGCGATTGTGCACTCTTGGAAGGGTTTTGGTTGGGGCTTTCTGATCTTTTTGGCAGGCTTACAGACAATCCCCCGGGAGCTTTACGAGGCAGCGCGCGTTGACGGTGCAAATGCCTGGCAGTCTTTCAAGAAAATTACTATCCCTCTCATGATTCCGGTGACTGTGTTGGTTATGATTCTGACCATTCTGGGCACCATGCAGGCGTTCGTATTGATTATCGCCATGACCGGAGGCGGGCCAGCGTATCATACGGAAGTTCCCGTATTGAGGATTTTGGCTTCTATGCGCGGTTCTTCCCGCTTCGGATATGCCTGTGCGCAAGGTTTAAGTTTTGGCCTTATTCTGATGGTTATTTCATTCATCCAATACAAATTCTCAAGCCGTGCACGTAGGCTCTAAGGCCTTATTATTATGAAAAGCGCCCTCTATTACAAGACTAAGAAACTGACCGTAAACGCGCTCATCCATCTGTTGCTCATCAGCGTTGCGATTACCTGTATTTTTCCTCTTGTATGGATGGTGTCTTCAAGCCTTAAAACCCAGGAGACGATTTTTTCTGATACCTCACTCATCCCCGCTAAAATGCATTTTGAGAACTATGTGCAGGCGTGGCAGGAGGGCGGGTTTGGAAGGTACTTCTTAAACAGCATCTTCTACACTGTTTCCGTAGTCATTGGCATTATCCTGGTGTCTTCTCTGGCAGCATATGCCTTTGCGCGTTTCAAATTCCCGGGCAGCAACCTGCTCTTTTTTATGTTTATGGCAGCGATGATGATCCCCATTCCCGGAAGCTTTGTCCCCCTTTACGTACTGCTCACCAAGCTTCACTTGAGGAACACGGCAATAGGGTATATTTTGTGTATGATTAACGTCGGCCTTTCAACAAGCATTTTTCTTTTAAAGACCTTTTTTGACAAGATGCCCAGGGAGCTGGAAGATGCTGCGCGCATCGATGGCTGTTCTAAGCTTGGCATCTGGTGGCATGTAGCGCTTCCCCTTGCAAAGCCCGTGTTGGCGGTAGTCGTGGTCTTTAATGCGCTTACCGTCTGGAATGAGTATGTCTTGGCTTTGATAATCTTTGACACCAAAGGCCTGATGCCTCTTCAGGTAGCGCTTATGACTTTTCAGGGAGAGTTCATTACCCGCTACCCTCTCTTGATGGCAGGCCTGACTATTACCGCTTTACCTATAATTATTCTCTACATTCTTATGCAGAAATATATCATAAAAGGCGTAACCCAGGGAGCGTTGGTTGAATGATGCATTATACTAGGTCTTGCGCAATACGCGATACGCGCTACGCAATACGAAAGAGTATTGTAGGAATACTTCTGTATTGCGTATTGAGTATCGCGTATAGCATAGGCGGGGCGTTTGCAGAAGAAGCGCCGGCTCTTACCTCGCAGGAATTAATCACCAAATCCTGGGAAGCGCACGGCAAACGCGACGTCGAAGCGACATTTACATATACCCGGGAATGCATTGATAGGTACCAACAAGAGGCTGAGAAAATTCAGGTGTCCCTTCAGGAAATGCCTAAGAGCAAGAATGACATTGAGGCAGCAGGAGCCTTAAACGATGTGGCTACCGCCTATTTCATCCAGGCGGAAAGTTATATGCGGCAGGACAAGCCTCAAGAGGCAAAGAAACTATTCCAGCTCATCACGGAAAAATTTCCGTTTGCGCAGGCATGGGACCAGCGCGGCTGGTACTGGAGCATTGCCGATGCGTCAAAGCAGAGCATCAAAAAGATCGAGACAGGCTCTATAGAGCTGGACCAAAAGAAAAAAGTAAGCCAGCTGCCTACTAAGGTGGTATTGTACGACTCCGGTACAGAGGATTTTGTCGATTACGCCCGTTACGGTACATTCGAAAATATCGGGACAAAAGAGTACCGCTATATAATAAAAGACCAGGAAGGCCTGATGGCCGCAGTCGGCGAAGGTATTTATCCCAAT
>JBFMDA010000053.1:0-7479 GCA_040754255.1 Candidatus Omnitrophota bacterium
GCTGATAGCAACTCACTATTCTTTGCCCAAAAAGTGGGCGACTTATAGTTTGCATTACTCAAAACAGTTAAACTACTTTTGTCATGGGAAATTCGAATCATAAAATATTTTGCCAAATCGTCCGTCGTGCTCCTATAGGATGCTTGATATAGTTTTTTATAATCGTAATTTGGTAAATACCATACATTTGAATACTTGGGAAATTCTACACCTTTATTAAGTCCGAGATATAAAATAAACATAGACAAAGAATTTTTTTGGCAAGCGATTATCTTTTTCTGATGGTTAGGAAGCAAGTCCCGGTTTATTAATCTTGTGTATGTTTGATTCATATCGCAAGCGGAAACAACATAATGGGCATTAAAAGACCTGTTGTTCGCTAAGACCACTCCGACAACTTTTTTATTATGTAATCTAATTTGACTAACGCGTTGCGATAGCAATAAATTTCCTCCCAATTCATTAAATCTTTTAGATAGGTTTTCAGGAAGCGATTGCATTCCTTGCTTGGGGTAATAGCCACCATCGATTACGAATTCTCTAAAAAGAAGTGATGCCGAAAAAGAAGATATTAAAGAAGGCGGAAGACCAGCATTACCTAAAATTGGTAAAGATAAAATAGCCTTTAATTCCTTATTTCGAAAATATTGGTTTAAAACATAGTCAAAGGTTTTATATCTTGTTCTAAATAAAGAAAAATCGTTAGATTGAACTAAATTTTCAAAAAATAGTTCTATTCCTTTAGCTTCTTTTGGAAATTTCTTCTGTAAGTCTTTAACAGTTTTGTGGTAATCAGAGTAAAAAGAAACTTTGCAATTTGGGGTAATAACAATATCTGAAAGGGGATGTCTTTTTAATTTGATCCTCTTGTATATTTCTAGGTCGTTCAATATTTTTCTAATTAGCCCGCCTCTTCGACAGCTCCCTATTGCATGCGCGCAGGCATCAAACAAAAAACCGTCTCTTTCAAAAGAAGTGCAATATCCGCCGACTTTGGCATTTTTTTCAACAATCAGTACCTTCATCCCCGCCTTGGCAAGATAGCAGCCGCACACCAATCCACCTACACCGGCGCCGATAATGATTACGTCATACTCATGGTTCTTTTTGACTTTTTCCATAGTTTAACTATATTTCTTAAACACAACACAACTATTATTCCCGCCGAACGCGAATGCATTATTCAGGGCGATATTGACCCTTGCTTTTCTTGACTTGTTGGCGACACTATCGATATCGCATTCCGGGTCAGCTGTCTCGAAATTAATAGTCGGGGGAATGCTATCATTCTTGACCGCCAGACAGCACGCAGCTGCTTCAATGGCAGAAGCAGCTCCCATCGTATGTCCGAGCATAGACTTAAGAGAGCTTACGGGCACCTTTCTATAGTTATCTTTTAAAACACTCTTTATCGCAACACACTCTGCTTTATCATTCGAAGGCGTTCCTGTGCCGTGCGCACAAATATAGCTCACCTCTTTATCCTCAATCTTTGACTCCTTGATCGCCTTTGACATTGCCTTGGCAATACCTTCGGGCTTAGGCGCAGTCATATGATGCGCATCGCAGCTTAAGCCGTAACCGCATATCTCTGCATAAATCGTTGCGTTGCGCTTTAAGGCAGCATCCAATTTCTCTAATATTAAAATCCCTGCGCCCTCACCTAACAACATGCCTTTTCTGTTCTTATCAAACGGCTGGCATTTTTCAGGAGCCATCGCATAAAGCCGCTGAAATCCTGCGAATGCAATCTTAGAAAATGCATCTGCCCCTCCGACTATTGCGCGCTCAATCTCCCCTTTTCTTAGTAAATCAAATCCATAGCCTATTGAATAATTACCTGCAGCGCATGCGGTGGGAATCAGAATATTTGTTCCGTGAGCTTTTAAAAATATTCCTACGTTTGCAGAAATACTGTTTGAAGCAGATTGAAGGATAATGCCCTTATCGAGTTTATCCAGCCTCTCCTCAATCCAGGCATTCAGTGCATCCTCCAACGCCCTTTCCCCCATAGTAGTGCCGATAATTACGCCTGACGCTACTGCAGAGGCGCTCTTAAGGGAAAGGCCGGAATCTTCCAGGGCTAACGTAGCTGCGGCTATTGCTAATTGGGAGGTCCTGCTTAAAAACTTAAGTTTCCTCTTTTCAATGAATTTATTGCTTTCAAAGTTTTTGACCTCTCCCCCGTAATTCCTTTTAAAACTTGAGGTATCAAATAAAGTTACTTTTGAAATACCGGATGTCCCGGCAAGGGCAGCCTTCCAGAACGCATCCTTTCCTATCCCTATGGAAGAAATGACGCCTATTCCCGTGACTACTACCCTTTCGTTATCGCGCATCTTTTCTTATGACCCCGAAGATAAATTCTGCCTTTGCCACGATATTCTCTCCCACCCTCGCAGTAGCTTGGCCCACGCCAGCATTATTAATCATCTTTAAGCCCTTTATTTCCATAATAACCGGCTCTCCCGGCCTGACAGGTTGGCGAAATTCTGATTTTACCTTTCCCAAATAATAATCTGGCTTTAACGCTGCGACTTCAGGCTTGCATGCCGCATAAAGAAGGATTGATGCCTGCGCCATTGCCTCAATCAGGATGACCCCCGGGACAATTGGGTTACCGGGAAAATGGCCCTTAAAGAAATATTCGCCGGGAGAAAATGTTTTCTTTGCCACCACCGTAAATGAAGCTGCATCGACGCGTACAACCTCATCCACAAAAAGGAACGGCTCTCTCTGCGGCAGAACTGATTTGATTTTTTCTATATCCCAACTCATGGCTATTTTATTTTGTCCTTGGCAAACGCAATAATCTTGCTCAAGCTCCTCATCTTCGGGATTTCTTCTTCGGGTATCACTATTTTATATTTCTTTTCAAACGCCGCAACTATCTCAATTGCCTTCATCGAATCAATTTTAAGGTCATCGAAAAAGTCCGCATCGGGCTTAAGTGTATCAAGCGGAATCTCGGTAATAGTGGATACTATTTTTTTTAATTCATCTTCTATTTTATTGGCCATAGAACCTCCCTATTGATATTTAGATAATAACAGGGCGGCATTATTGCCGCCTGGCCCGAAACTGCTGATTAATACATTGGATGCCTTACGTGAATGCAGCGTGTTAGTCACATAGTGTAAATCGCAATCAGGGTCTTTTTCCGTATAATTCACTACTGCCGGAATAAAACCTTCCTGTATGCTCCCTAAAGAAGAAATAACCTGAAACAACCCTGCTGCGCTGAAAGACTCTCCCAGCATGGATTTTACCGCAGTAATGGCAACTCCATCTGCTGGCTTTGCGAACACCTCCCGTAGAACCGCTGTTTCGATCCTGTCGTGTTCTTTGACGGAATTAGCCGAAGCCTGAACGCAATCGATTTGTTCCGGCCTTATGCGCGAACGGCTTAACACGCTTCTTATGCTCTGATGCAAGCCTTTGCCCTGAGGCTGATATTTGCCGAGTTTATACGCGTCAAAAGCGCTCGCAGCGCCTTTTACTTCTGCATAAATATGGGCCTTGCGTCCTTTTGCGTGGGCTTCACCTTCCAGCACGATAACGCCTGAACCTTCTCCCAGGATTATCCCGTTCCTTCTTCTATCAAACGGACAGCTTACCTCTTCGCCCTTCAATCCGGCGAGGAACCCTAAACGATAGAAACCGGTAAAGCTTGCCGGAGAAATACTTTCTACGCCGCCCACAAGAACAGCGTGTACTCTTCCGGATTGGATAAAATTGGCAGCATACCGTATTGCTTCAATGCTTGAGGTGTAGCCGGTAGATATAGTCGCATTAAAACCCTGGATATTAAAGAGTATGGACACCCTGCTTGAAGCCGCATTGGCGACAGTGCCTGAAAAGACACCCGCATCGGTAAACAAAGGCCCGTCTTTAATGACTTCCCTGTCGTATTCGGCGATGTTCCAGAGCGAAGAAAGCGTAGTGCCGGTGCAGACTCCGATTGAGTCGGTATTTTCTTCTGTAATGGATAATCCTGCGTCTTCAATCGCCAATTTCGCGGCAGCGCACAAAAACCTGCTGCTGCGGTCGAGCTCGCGTAGACCCTTCTCCCCTAAGTAATCGGCAGGCTTGAAATCGCTTACCTCGCCCGCCAACTTGCATTTGAACTCAGAGGTATCGAAACGGCTTATGGGCTTTATCCCCGAGCTGCCGTTCTTTAGCGCATCCCAAAATTTTTCTTTTCCGATGCCGTTTGGCGCAACCACGCCGATACCGGTAATCACTATCTTTTTGTCGTCCATATTATTTCATTGCCATCCCGCCGTCAACCACCACAGTCTGTCCGGTGATATACCTGGCTTCGTCGCTGACTAAAAAACTGACTACGCCGGCAACTTCCTGAGGCCTGCCGAACCTTGCCAGCGGTATCCGCTGCATGAATTTTTCTTTTGCCTCTTGCCTGACTTCGCTAAGCATATCGGTCTCAATAAAGCCGGGCGCAACCGCGTTTACCCGAATATTATAAGAAGCTACTTCCCTTGCCAACGATTTGGTAAAACCGATGATCCCTGCCTTCGAAGCCGCATAATTGGTCTGGCGCGGCAAACCTACAATGCCGCTCACCGAAGTAATCGCCACGATAACCCCGCTTTGCTGTTTTACAAGTGTAATGATAGCAGCCCGGCAAAGGTGTATTGCGCCCATCAGATTGGTATTAATAACCTCCTGCCAATCATTCGGCTCCATAAGCGCTAACGCCTTATCGCGGATAATACCCGCATTGCTTATTACTATATCCAACCCTCCAAAAGTCTCGCGTGTTTTATCAACCCATGCCTTGACCGCGCTGTAGTCTTTTATGTCAGCCTGAAACGATGCTGCGCTTACTCCTAATTTTTTAAGCTCTTGGACTAACCCTGCGGCTTCTTGCTTGCTCTTTAAGAAATTAAAACTAATGTTGGCCCCTTCGGAGGCAAGACGTAAGGCAATTGCCCTGCCTATTCCCCTGGAAGCCCCGCTGATTATTGCTGTTTTGTTTTTAAGACTCATGTATTCGTATTCCGTATTGCGTATTCCGTATTGCGTATTGCGTACGGTGTACGGCGCTTAACGCCGTACGCATTATGCCTAGCGCAGTGGTTCTTGGGTAAAGGCAAGGTTATGGGTCTGGTGAGTGGGTAAGGAAAATGGTGTCAACAACCTAACCATCAACCTTTCCCTTACACTATATACGCTACCTCGACCTTAACCTCAACCTCCAATTTCCGTGAGCACCTACGGCACACATACCTCAAACCCATGCCGCGCTGCGATATTTGCGATCTCCTCAAGTTTATCGATATTAATATCTTCTTCCAAAGAATAATTGACTATCTTTTCTTCAAGAGCAAGGAGCATAGCCTCCGCAATACAGGCATACACTATATTACCGGGAAGGCCAAGCTTTTCGCTAAAATTTGTGGTAAAGGGGAGCCTGATTAAATTCCCTTTCATCACGGTCACGTCCTTGCGCCTGCCTACCCTCTCGGATAATTCTCCTTTTAAAGACACATCGCAGACTATCGCATTCTCCTTTACTTCGTCCGTTGAGAATAATACCCCAGCCTTATTAAAAATATTGATAATCACATCGCTTTCTTTCAGTATCTTATCTAAACCGGATTCAATCAAAACGGCACAGGAAGGATTCCTTTGTAAAATCTTGTCTCTTACGAATTCGAGTTTTTGTATCCGGCCTCCATAGAGCCAGATGCGTGCGGTTGATTCTGCAAATTTCTGAGCGGACAAAGAACCCACCGTGCTATCTGCGCCGATCACCGCAAGAATTGAATGCGAAAGATCAATATTCTTTTGTTTTACGGTCCGGTAAAGAGATTCGAAAACCGCCCAGGCAGTGAACGTATCGCCGTCTGTAATCGCCAGATCCAGCTGCTTCGAGAGTGCCTGCGCTTTTTCATAAGAGATTCCTTCGCCGGAGCAAATCCCTAAGACATCAGTCCTTAGCTTTTCAGCGCACTCTGCAGCAGCCTTTACCGTATCATGTGTAAGTACACCGTTGGGAGGCGAAGGCAGGAAATAGCCAAAAATCTCCTTCCCTCTTTTGGAGCGCATTACCTGTGTTTTAAATGCGCCTCGATGATTACCTAAAAAACGCAGGAATAATCTCGGTATCATCTTAGTAATCGGCCAAAAATTCTCTAAGTGATTGCCATCCATCGGGTTGAACAAGACTGCGAAAGTTTTCATCCGTCGAGAATCAACTCTTTTCTAAAACTACTTTTACCTGTTTCCTGCCATTTAGATTGCTATCCACCTTCTGCTTAATCCACTGGTCAATATAGCGTTTGTGGAATCTCCAATCCGCACCGATTTTGAAAGCCGGTATTTTTCCTTCGCGTGCATACTTATGCACCGTAAGGGGATGGAGATGAAGATAGGTAGCAACTTCTTTGGCTGTTAAAATCTCTTTTTCTTGTACCATATTCCCACCTCTTTTCGCATATTTTAGATAGTTATATATATACAAAGGAAACTATAGCTTGTCAAGGGAAATGTTTCGTAGCGTAAACATCGGTAGGAGAAATGGAGAATGGGTTCAGCGTTATGCGTGATGCGTTCCGCGTTGAGCGCCGTACTCCGTACACCGTACTCCGTACGCATAACGCTGTACGCCGAGCGCACAACACCTTACATACTTACTCTGAACTCAATATTTTATACTCAATACTATAAAAGGTTGAGGCTGAGGTCGAGGCTGGTATTATAGCTAAATTTTACTATATATGAGCGAAAGGCCTTTGAGGGTCAAATCAGGGTCAATATGAGTAAAAATCTTGCAATAACGGCTTAAGAAATGTATACTCCCCCCTGTTCCAACAACTATTGCGGAAGCGCCAAACTTAGCTTTCAGCTTATTAACCATTCCCTCCACTAACACGCTTAAACCAAATACAACCCCGCTTAAAATGCTGCTTTTTGTATCTGTGCCTATGAGGTTATTCGGTTTAGATAATTGCACGTAGGGCAATAACGCTGTATCTTTATAAAGCGCATCTAAAGACATCTTAAGGCCGGGCACTATCATTCCGCCTAAGTAGGCTTTTTTGCCGGAAATAACATCAAGCGTAATCGCAGTTCCCGCATCAACCACCAATGCAGGATAGCCATATAGCTTGGATGCGGCATATGCGGTTACTAACCTGTCCTGCCCGACTTGCTTAGGAAAACGGTATTTATTTTTAATGGGGACTATGATATCTTGACCTACAAAGATCGGCTTTTTACCGGTATGCGCCCTTAGGTCCATCCTGACGATACGGTTCATATCTGGGACAACGCTACAGGTAATCGCAGCAGTAACGGACAACTTACCCAGATTGCGCTCTAGGCGCTTCAGGCTGTATTGCCCGGTTGCGATATCGAATTTTTTAACGAGCCTATTTTTCGCAAATATCCCGAAACTTATTTTCGTATTTCCGATATCAACTGTTAGTAACATGGCTACCTCAACCTTAACCT
>JBFMDA010000054.1:0-7348 GCA_040754255.1 Candidatus Omnitrophota bacterium
TAACGCAATGCTGATTCATCGGAATTTTGGATTTGTTTAGAGTGCAAGCGTAGTGCTCTTAACCTAAGCCTTAGCCTTGACCTTAGAATGAAATGACATCTCCCTGGAGGGTTCCAGTGGCAGCTATAGTCCCGGCGGGTAATTCAATAACAAAGCGGCTTTTGGGGTATGGGCGGCTGATATGCCACGGCTTAAAGTCGGATATAATCTTTACGATGCGATTATGCGCATCCACAAAAAGGCAATCGATAGAAAAGCGCATAAAGAACGTATGAATGGCATTGCAGGGCATCAGTATTAAAGCCTCATTTCGCGCAAGCGCCTCTCTCCCAAGTAGGCCCTGCATTCTGGAAAAAAGAGAGCTGGCTATGGTTACGTTTTCTGCTAAAACGGTATTTCTGCTGGAATTAACAAGCGCCATTATTCCTTGCGGGGTTTAAAAATACTATCCGGCAGGGGGATGCCTTTGATTTTGATTTCTTCAACAAAAGAGGGGATATAGCCCGTAGCTTGATAGTCGCCCAGTACATTATTATTGCTGTCGATGCCTTTCTGCTTGAACGCAAATACATCGCGCAAGTCTACATGGAGATCGTCTTTCATGCCGGCTATCTCGGTAATCTGGGTTATTCTCCGGGAGCCGTCCGAAAGTCTTGCCGTATGAATAATCATATCTACCGCCGAAACAATCATCTCGTGAATTGCCCTTAACGGCAATTCAATGCCTGCCATCAAGATCATGGAATCAAGCCTTACCAGTACGTCATGGGTCGAGTTGGCGTGAATCGTGGTCATTGAGCCGTCATGGCCGGTGTTCATCGCCTGTAGCATATCAAGGGTTTCAATGCCGCGGCATTCCCCGATTATTATGCGGTCCGGCCTCATTCTTAAGGTATTCCTGAACAAATCTCGGATGGTAATCGCGCCCTTGCCCTCAATGTTGGGCGGCCGAGACTCAAGCCTTACCCAGTGATCCTGATGAAGCTTCAATTCTGCTGCATCCTCTATCGTGATAATGCGCTCATTTACAGGGATAAATTCTGACAAGGCATTCAACACCGTCGTCTTTCCCGAGCCGGTTCCTCCCGACACAATGATATTCTTACGGCTCAAGACGCAGGCCTTCACAAACTCCGCCATGTTGGTATCGAGTGCTTTCAATTCAATAAGGTTTCTTACGTTTAGCTTTTCCTGCCTGAATTTCCGTATCGTTAAGGTGGGCCCGGTCAAGGCAAGCGGCGGTATTACCGCATTAACGCGGGAACCGTCTGTAAGGCGCGCATCTACCATGGGCACCGACTCATCGATGCGCCTACCCAGGGGCGCGATGATTCGTTCGATTATCGTCTTCACCTGTTCGTTAGAGACAAACTTTTTGTTGGTGCGCTCGATCTTGCCGTGTTTCTCTATATATACCTCGTTTTTATTATTTACCATGATGTCGGTAATCCCGGGGTCTGCCAGGAGCGGCTCTAAAGGCCCCAGCCCAAGCGCCTCAGACACAATGTCGTCAACGAGCTGCTTGCGCATTTCCGCAGAGGTAATGAACGTGCCTGACTCTTCTGCCAATAAATTCACCACCATAATCCGCGCCTTTTCCTTCAGCTCCTTGGTCCTTTTAATATCGCTGAAAACCCTTAAATCCAACCGCTTGATATCCAGCTCATCGATAAGGCGTTTGTGGATCCGGCTTTTAAGAAGTATGAGTTCATCGACCTTCTCTACTGTGCTTGGTTTTGTCAGGGATTCGGTCAGCCCTTCTTTTTCCCACAATGCAGTCGTAGGGTCAGCATTGGCAATGTTTGTGAATTCTACCACATCCTGGCGTTCTATAAACAGGGAGTCGTCTGTACTTAGTTGTGCGCTGCATTTTACGATTGCCTGGGAAAATTTAGTATTCGGGCTATCCATTACCACTGGTATCCCCCGGTTCACCGCCAACCCCACTGCTTTGCCTTCGGAGGGGAACCTGGCAATAATATCTATCGGAAAATTGGCTTTTATCTCCTGCCAGCTGATACTGGAAGCGGATTCGGCCCTATTGAGTACCAGTTTAATCATGTTGAGGGGAAAATGAAGGAATTGCAGAGTATCCAGTGCCCATTTTATCTGGTAGAGAGAAAGGATATCGGGCGTGACTATCAAAAGGATAAGATTGGCCTCGTTGAGAGTAGAGAGGAATATCTCGTTAAAACTGTTTCCCGCATCAGTAACGATGAAATCGTATTCCTTGTCTAAGAGGTTGAAAATCTCTTTTATATCGCTGCGGCCAAGATGCGGGGATTGCTGAGGCCGTAACACGCCTGATATAAAATCAAGGCCTATGGCGCTGTGAATAAGGAAATCCTCTTTGCGGAATTCGCCCGGCTTTTCTTTCAGGAAATTGATTAAATCAACCATGGCCTTCTGGGGATTTAAATCAAGCATCCTGGCCATGTCTCCGATACCCTGCAAGTCGAGGTCAACGAGGCAGACTTTCTTGCCCTGCTCTTTGGCCAAAGAAACAGCTAAATTAGTGGCAATCAAAGTGCGCCCTGCACCGCCTTTAGTGCTGAATAATACGATTCTTTTGGCCATGGCTAATCCAATTTATACCGTATCGGAACGTCTATCCAGATGTCGCTTTCGCTTATGGTAGGAGGGAATGTGGGGTACGAACCCACCCGTTTGGCTACAGCTATCGCCCAATCATCGAGGACCTTATACCCTGAGGATTCTTTAACTGCTGCATCCAAGAGTTCTCCGCTAGACGCAATATGAAGACTTAAGGTAAGCGCTCCCTGGAACCCTGCGTCTTTTGCTTCTTCGGGATAGGTCAAATCCAGGAGTATTCTTTTTTGCACATCTCTGGCATATGCGAGTACAGGGTCAGAGACATCAAAAGATGCCTGGATTAATCCTGCATCTTGCATGTCAATTTTGGCTGGCTTTGCCTCATCAGGGCGCCTTAGAGATTCGGCATTCCTTAATACGGTGGGAGTAAGCGTAATAAATAATTCTGTATCGGCCTTGGTAGATTGCCCCCCTCCCGTGGTGTTTGACTTCTGCCTAAACATAAGACCGAGAATGGGGATATCGCCCAGAAATGGAATTTTCGCGGTGCTCTCTTCGGTTTTGCGCTTAAGCAGGCCGCCGACTGCCAGGGTTTGTCCGTCTTTCATATAGAGCTCGGTGGACACATTCCGCTTGGTCAGAGGGTATGCCTGGCCGCTCGTGCCGAAGGTAATCACATCCCCTATTTCACTGACTTCTACGCCCAGGCTAATACGAACGCGGTCGTCTTCTTCTACCACGGGTTTGATGTTAAGGATAATCCCGTATTCTTTGTAATCGATTTCGGTCGTGGTTACCCCGGAGGTACCGATGGTATTTGTAAATGTGGGTTTTTCCCCTCCTACTAATAGCTTGGCTTCTTTGCCGCTCTGGCAGGAAACGCGGGGCCGGGAGAGAATGCGGGCCTTGCCTTCTTTTATCAGGTAATTCAAGGAGCTCGTAAATGCGCTGCGGGTCCAGTTAGAGATCCGAAACCATGCGTCCGCCCCCGTCGCCAATGTATATTTGCGGGTAGACTCGGTAAGCGTAATAGGCGAACTGGGAAGGGTAAACCCTAAGCTTTTATCCGCACCTTTATCAAGTTCTAGCACCTGCACATCTATATCGACAACCGCCTCCTCCTCTTTCACCAGCACCAAATCTACCAGCGACGCCTTCAAGGGGCCGAGGATGATGTTGATCCGCTCAAGGTCCTGAGGGCTTTTCACGCGCCCCATCAAAAATACCTTGCCTTCTTCCTCATTCACTTCAGTATATACGCCGGGGAGCTCTAGTCTTCCCAAAAGATTGTCAACTCTCCTTTTTACCTCCAGCACGTCCTCCGAATATACCCTGATTTGATACGATTGCTCCCCGAAGGTATCCCAATATACTAGCGTCGTTTTCCCGGGCGCTTTCGGGGTAATCGTAAGCTGCATCTTAGTAACATCGGTAATGTCGGCGATATCTGGATTCCCGATAGCAACGCGGGTAGGAAAATTAACCGCGATGGTCTTTGGCTCTCCCATATACAGCTTAATCTCTTCCAGTGTGCCTGCGTAAAAACTATCCGGCTGTATCGCGATGCCCACGGATAACAAGAGTGCAATAAAAATAATTTTTCTCATAATTATGATTTAGGCAATACCACCGTGTCTTTATTCAAGCCCCGGTAAATCTCGACTACATCCCCTTCTTCTTTTGGTTTTGGTTTTTCGACTGGCAACTCTACCTGAGTCTCTTGCGGCTGCTCAACTGGCTGGGGCATTACCGGCATTACATATTGAAATAAGGTATCCCAACTGGCAGGATACGTAGGTTGCACCTGTGAATCGGCCGGAGAGCGCAAAATCAGCCGGATCTTACCCTGTTCCTGGGCAAAGGCAATAAGATTAGCTTCCTGAGGAGAAAGCGCAAGCGTAATCAGGGGAGAAGGCTCAGCCGGTTGTTCGGTTTTATACCGGCCCTCTGTCTTTAAAAGAGGCCCCCCGATATCCCGGCCCACTGCCAATACCAATACATTCTGAAAAAGAGGAATGACCGCCATGCTTGTTTGCTGGCCTTCTTTGGTCTGTATGGGGATGGGGAGCAACGTGATCACATCCACATAATCGCCTGGCTTAACCATGCCCACTAAAGAAGCAATGTTATCCACGTTCACCGTTACTGCCCTTTTACCGACCGGGGTCACCTCTGCCAGACCGCCTGCGTGCCTGGGCTGGGAAAGCTTTGTCATGCTTAATTGTTCCCCTGCTGCCACAGGAGCAATGGTAATCATCCCCGCAATCCTGTCAAGAGAAGTAACTGCCTGCGGCTGGACGTATTCTCTGGGGATAATGCCGATTTCTAAATTTTCCGGCTCTACTGTTGCGCCCCTGGGGATATCCTGCTTTGCGATAAGCACCGAGGTCTGGCTTTCCTTGAACTGGGTTTTAAAGCTTTCGACCTCGCGCCTCTTTCTTGCTTCCAGCGCCTTGTCCTGCTCGGAAAGATACACCTTCACTAACACAAGCGAGATAACCGCCAGGACAATGCCGATAATCAAAATAATCCGCTGTTTTTGCACTTACTTCACCGCCCCCTGATAAACCTCTATCTTCCCTTGGCTTGAAAGCTTGCCGATAAGGTCGTCTATTTTCTGCTGCTGCTTCAGGAAGGTAATGCCTCTTTTTATCTCATCCCACATCTCAACGACGGACCGTAACTTGCCTCCCCGTTTGGCTTCAAGCTTCACGATATAATAGCCGTCGGGGCCTTTAAAAATAGTGCTGAATTTGCCCAGCTCAAGGGTATCGGAAAACACCACTTCATCGAACCCGGTAAACCGCTTGCCTCTGGCGATATAACCGAGGTCGCCCCCTTCTTTTGCGCTCGTAGCTTTTGAGCGCTCTCTTGCCAATGAGGCAAAATCAGCGCCTTGCAATAACTGAATCAAAATCTCGCGCGCCTCTTGCTCGGTAGGAACGACTATCTCGCGCACCTGCCTTTCCTCTGGCTCGCGCATCTCTTCTTTGTACCTGTTATAGAATTCTTCTATTTCCTTAGACGTCACTTCTATCTTTTCCGCCTCCTGGCGCAACAATTCCATCACCAAAAGGTCCTGCTTGGTTTTTTCCAAAGCCAGCAGGATATCTTCTTTTCTATCCAGCCCCCGGGTTAAGGCCTCTTGGTAAAGCAGCATCCTTCTGACGAGCTTATCCTTCAGGTAGTCGATTTTCTGTTGCGGGGTAGTGATTTTATCCTGAGGGCTATCCGCGGGAACCAGCGCATTCACCGCATCTATCTCTTCATTAAGCTCTTCCAGCGTAATGGGCTGGTTATTCACTCTGGCAATAATAGTCCCCTTAACTATCGTAGCTGCAATGGGTTCTTGTTTTTTTTCGGCGGGCTTTGGTTTGAATAGTTCTATTTTATCGCAGGAGGTAAGAATAAATATACTTAAAAAAAATAATAAAAATTTAAAATTATTTTTCATATATCCCCCTTATCGCCGTAGAATAAACACCTGCGTTTTTTTAGTTTTATCATAAAGAATGCCAAATTGCAAGAGAATTTTTATCCCCCTACAATAATCCGGCCATCCGCTCTTTAATTTCCGGGTCAATAGAGCTCTCTAGTGCTCGGGGAGCACGCATGCGGAGCTTTTTAAAAATATCCTCTGCTGCCTTCGGGTCCCCGGATTCCCGGAAACAAATGCCCAAACCAGCCAACGCAGAAGGATGCTCAGGGATGGCTTTAAGCGTTTCCTGAAGATAATACATTGCCTTTTTATAAGAACCCTGGCGCATATATATCTTGCCTAAAAGAAAATTGGCTTCAGCGCACCCGGGCATTATCATGAGCGCATACAAACACTCCTGCTGTGCGAGAACATCTTCTCCGAAGAGCGAGAAAAGATGGGCGCGATTAAGATAGGCGACGGGATAGATTTGCTGCTGCACAAAGCAAGAAGGGTTGGGCCGGTGGGCGCGATAGCGCTTCATGTCAACTGCGTACTGTGCAATAAACGCCTTATAAGAAAGGCTATTGCGGACAAAAATAACCCCGAACCCATCAAAGAACACAAGCTGCCAGCGAGGGTCTTTATAGAGATAGGCAAGTATGTTCGGTAGGGGCCGGTTATTCAAACTCATTAACACAATATCGAAATGGTACCCCTGCGCCGCCCTATCAAAAAGAAGCGTATTGCCGTTGAGCATATCGAGGTATTTTTTAAAAAAGGCTTGGCCGTAAAGTTCAGTGCGGCCGTCAATAAAAATGCGGTTGTGCGGATAGGCCCTGCCGATAAGGTAGGCGCCTGAATCAAAATCATTGAACACATTCCCTTTCATCCCGTGGGTAAGAAGAAAATCCGCTGCCCTTTCGGGGTAACTCTGCGCATTAATGCCCGAAAGGTCGCTTTTAAATTGACGGGTGGTAAAATCGTAATACCGCTGCGTAAGTATGGCGTGTGAGCGTGTTGCCATAATAAAGACAAGGAAAACGGCAAGGGCGTACCTTGCGAGGAAATAAGGCGCAGTTTTCGAAGAAGCCTTGAGTGTGATATGGGAAGCGATCCCGGCGATAGTAGCGACGAGATAACGCAGTATGAATACGTATGCGACAAACGCAAAGAATGCCACGTGCCGTACTGTCTGTGAAAAAATAAAAAACAACACAAGAAGCACAATATCCCGCATGCTCGCCCTTTTGATGTTGACGATAAAAAGCAGCCCGCAGATGCCTACCATGAGCAGATAGAAGTACGTGTTCTGCAGATACGTAACTGTCTGCAAAGTTGGCTGCAATTCCTGGATGTGTTGTAGAAAAATATGCG
>JBFMDA010000055.1:0-7030 GCA_040754255.1 Candidatus Omnitrophota bacterium
ACTTTTCCTCTGCATTCAGCACCTCTCTAAGAGCTATCAGTAATTCTTCTTTCCGCATCATAACGCTATTATACCTTATTTTGTCGCTTCACGGATACTTTCTTTAAAATAGGGGTCTTTAAGCTGTCTCGCAAGTTCTTTCTGCGCGGCACTCCCCTGCACAAAGCCCCAGTCAGCCTCTTTATCCTGGTTAAAAAGGATAAATCCTTTTATCTTACTTAGGCTGCGCATGGCCTGTATTGCTTCTCTAATCCAATTCTGCTTATCCTGATCCGGCCCTGCACAACCAAACTCGGTAATAAGCATCGGCTTGTGTATGCGCTCAGAGATCTCTCTGTACCTAGGCTCAAAAATCTCTCTGAAACTCATCCATCGGCTCCAAGGCTGCGTTGTGCCCCAGTTATAGCCGTCTATGCCTACAAAATCGGCATAGGAGTCCCCGGGATAGTAATCAAGGAAGGAGTTGCCTTTGGTCGGCACATCTTCCCAATTTACGGAAAATACCCACCGCACATTCAAAACCTTTTCTTTGTCAAAAAAATCTTTTATGTACCGGTAAGCCCTCACGAACGCCTCCTTGCCTACCTTAACTCCGGACCACGGATACCAATTTCCGTTCATCTCGTGCGCAAATCTTACAAACACCTCTCCTTGAATAGCCTTAAGCCTCTTACTAAACTCTGCGAGGTAGCGGTTATACCTGCCGGAATATATATCCTTAAAATCAATCCCCCTCTTTGCCTTTGCCTCCCACGGCTCCCAGCTCACCATCAACGCGGAGCCTGAACCATATACATCCGCAATAACGTTCTTGTCAGGTAGGTTATTCCAGTCAATGAATACAAGCACCAGATATGGCTTTTTCCCATACGCCGACTGAAAACGCGCGATATCGCTTTTCGTCGGTGCATCCGCCAAAAAAGCGCCGGTAAGACAATACCCTGCGGTTTCCTTCATGGCACTTTTCGGGCTACAGGAAACACACAGGCATACCAATAGATTCAATAACGCCGTTTTCTTCATCGGGTTTCCTCATTGAAAAAGAAGATGCTCGATAAAAGCGCAAAGTGATACATGGCCCAAATTCCATTGATAAGTATAGCGGGTTCTCTTTCGTAGACAAACCTGTTTAGGCCCCACACCACTGCCACAAAGTTTAAAAACATCATCCCTATCTGAGGCCAGAGCCTGAAATAGGAAATAGCCTTTCCTTTTGTCTTTTCCGTTACACCAAAGCCGGTCTTTATCCCCAGGATCCCCGTAAGTGCCGCCCGCAGATATACGGAAAATGTAATAAATCCCAGGAGTTGCCCAAGGAACAAATCCTTAGGCTTATAATTCCTCTCTTTGAGCACCATGTAGAAAACGCTTAAGGAAAGAATGATATAAGGAAGAAAGGCCAACAAGTATACCTCTTTTTTCGCAAAAAAGGACGGAATCCTGTAAAGCAGGTAAATCACCGGGCATAACATCAGAAAGAAAAAAGCAAGGCCAACCAGGTAATAAGAGCTCGAAAGGAAATATTCCCACCATTGCACCGGTTTCATGGAGAACGGCCTTCTGATAAATTGCCAAATAATCTTCTTTAACACACTCACCGTGCCTGTTGCCCAGCGGAACTGCTGTTTGAAATAACCGGCCAGGTTAGCCGGCCCCATGCCGAAGGCATGCACATGATTAAAATAGAGCGATTGCCATCCGTGGGTAATGAGTTTCACCGAGGTCGCAAAATCCTCGGTAACGGTAGATTCATCAAGGCCGCCCACTTCTTTAAGCGCTTCTGCCCTGAAAACCACATTGGTCCCGCAGCAAAACATCGAGCCGTCACTGCTTTTGCCTTCGCAGATATATTCGTAGAACACCGCCTGCTGGAATGCCGATGCCCGTGCGACCCTGCCCGATTCGATATTCGTATAGAACTGCGGGGTCTGCACGAACGAGAGTTTTTCGTTATGCTCTAAAATCGGTATTACCGCATTCAAAAAATCCGGCAAGGGGTTCTGATCGGCATCAAAAATAGCGATGTATTTCTGGCGCAGGCCCTTAAGGCAATCATTGATTATGCCGGCTTTTGCGCCGTGCCTTTCTTTCCTGCGGAACAGCTGAAGGTTATATTCGCGCGCAAGTTCTTCTGCTTCTTGCGCATATTTTTCTTCAGAACTGTCGTCAAGCAAATAAATTACTTTGTTGCCGTAGCGCAGGTTACCTAGAGTAAGAAAGGTGTTCTCAAGCACCTCTTTGGGCTCATGCCGCGCAGCTACCAAAATTGCAACCGGCGGCTCATCCTGAAGCGAAAAGGCCTGCTGCGCGCGGTGGCCACGGACAAAAATCTTGAGGATATTCAATACATACCCCAGGCCGTGCATGAGCACGAATGCCTCTCCTGCAATGAGCAACAAAGCGAAGAGCTTTTCCAGCCCGCCGTAATGAGAAAAATAAAGAAGCGTCGCGCGCATTGTAAAATATACGAAGATGGAAATTATCGCAAACACCGAAAGCGCCAGCAACAAATCTTTACGGGTAATTTTCATAATGGCTTAGAAAAAGTATTTCACAGACGCGATAATATTGGTATCTTCGTATACATCCGCACTCGACGCAACCGTCTGCCCTCTCAAATTCACATTGAGGTGCTTATTGATATCCCTGCTCAACTCTGCGCTCCATTTATGACTGACGATGTTCTTAGAATCAACGTATATCTCATAACCCAGGTCATAAAAATAATCATCGGCACCGAAAAATATCTCCTCCTTGTTCAAGAAATGCCTCCAGCGTAAAGCCAGGGAATTCGTAGAAAAGCCCTTCGGAGAGAAGTAGTCCGTAACCTTATCCTTGTAATTCTTGTAGAAATAACGGTATTGCAGGGACAGTCTTTTTGGTTCGAAGGAAACGTAATATAGTAAATCGAGTCCCGGCTCATGCCTGGCATTACTATCGGAGTAATGCGCATATGCATAATCAAACCCTGCCTTAAGGCGCCTATTAATATCAAAGCTTAAACGGCCTTTCAAGGTATCGCTATAAAAACGGCCGTAAATGACCCTGCTGTTGTTTTCAAGCCTCCCCCGCTCATGAGATACTACGGCGTTGCCGCAATCGAATGCCCTAAACGCAAAAGCGGTGCCGAATGTATGCATGGAGGTAATTCTACCGTTATAATCAACGAGTCCATAGAAGGTGTCTATAGACCAATCGGGTGCCTTTAAATACCTGGCCTTGATCTTTATTTCGTTCTCCGTGACATCTTTTGCGTCGGCAAAGCTGCGCTCCGTAAGCGTATACATACCTATAAGGCTGACCTTATCGCCCAGCGGCTGGTCCCACTCATTAAAAAGGCTGTGCCGTTTCAAATCAGTGCTCCTGCCCTTACTGTCCGCTTCAAAAAATTCGTATCCAGACTTAAGCGAAGGCTGCCCTGATACGATCTTCGCCTTTTCCAGGCCTTCTGTGGCACGGAAATGGCTTGGGGATTGTTGTAAAATTGCCCTGTAACTATCCCTGGCCTCTGGCCACATCGATTGGTAGGAATATATCTGAGCAAGGTCAAAACGCGCTTCAACATTTTCGGGACTTACTGCAATCAATTCTTTATAATAATGTATTGCGTGCCTGAGGCGGTTGTTCCAATACGCTCTCTTTGCCTCCATTTCAAGCGCAACCCGCTTATCGTAGCGCTTCTTAAGAAGTAGTTGATATGCCTTAAGCGCTTGCGGATAGCGCCGTTGCCAGCCTAATACGCGCGCCTTTTGTAGTCTTATTGCCGGGTCATCGTTACCGCTGAGAATTTCATCATAAAGCGCAATCGCTTCTGTATACCTCCTATCCCAACTCAATACATCGGCTAGCTTGCGCTTAACTTCATTATCACCCGGATTTCTTTCGAGTGCCTTACGATAAAGCCCCTGCGCATAACTATATCTTCTTCCATACGCATAGGTATCGGCATGCAATACCTTTGCACGGTTATTGGCAGGATCCATAACCAAAACCCGCTCAAAAAGCCCGCGTGCTGCTTTCAAATCGCCTGAATAAAGATATACCTCTCCCAGATTCAATAGAACATCAATATTATGCGGATATTTCTCTAATATTGCGCTGAATATCCGCTTTGCCCGTGCGTAGTCTTTTTGGATCAAGTACCCTTGCCCCATGAGCTTTATTAAGGCCTCCTTTTCCTGAAGCGTTATTTCTCTGGTTTGCTCTCGCGTAAGCAGCTCTTCGATAATCTTTATTGCTTCCTCGGTCCTATTTGAATACATAAACGCCTCTGCCAAAAGAATCTTTGTCTTTATATCTTTTGGTTGGTGCGTACGCAGTCTCGTCAATACCTGGATTGACTCCTCAGGCCTGCCTGCCCAAAGATAGGTTTGCGCAAGTTTTTGCCTTGCCTCAAACCCGCCGGTATGCCCGATAACATCCTGATAAAGGCTGATTGCTTCTGAGTACTCTTTCTGCCAGGAAAGGGTTTCTGCGAGCGCCAGCTTTACCTGGCTGTTTTGCGGTGTTATGGCGAGTGCCCTTCGAAAGGCGCTTATAGCCTGGATAGGCCTTCCCGTCCACTGATAACAAAGGCCTAATTCTTTGATACTGTTAAAATGGCGGGGGTTTGCGGAAAGCGCTTTTTTATAAAAACGGACTGCCTCTGTATACTGGCCGACCGTAAAAAGCCGGTGCCCCTGATAATAATTCACATCGTCCTGCTGGGTTTTCTGGTACACAATGGTTGTGCCGGAGGCAGTCAGGACAAGAGCAAGTATTAGTATGGCAAACTTTCCTATCATACACGATGTGCAATAATATATAAGAAAAGCCCTGACTGCAGCATACAATCAGGGCTTACGGACGAACGCTTAACTAATCAACCTACCGCCTTATCGAATTCTTCAACACTCACTGCCGGCAAAGAACTAAAACCTATTCCGGTAAGTTTGGTGATGGCTATTGATGCCCTCAGAAGCTCTTTGGTGCCGGGGAAATCTGCGATAAACGCAAGGTCATAGTTACCGATAAGCACATACATCTTTTCGGCCTTTCCGCCTTCTTTTTCAATGATTTCGACAACTTTTTTAGTGCGGTCGCTTGAGATGTTTTTTACCGCTTCTACGGAATACTTGCCCAACATCAGGTATTTCGCCATATCGCAACCTCCTTTTTAGACAACATACCTCTATTTATAACATTAAGGGGGCAGCTGTCAAGACGAATTTAGCCCCTAGGCAGCTGCCCCCCTGCATTCAGGCACGTTATGTCTGATGCCTGTTATCTACGCCTCTTTTTGTTGTTTATGCTTTGTTTGCGTTCATGCGATTCACAACAAACCAGAGGCATGAAACTACAGCAATTACCGGTATATATCGACTGGTACCCGCACACCTTACAACTCTCTTGGCGTCTCATAGCAACCACCTCCTGTGCGCAAATCCAGCCGGCAGAAGGCTACTTGCAACCACAGCATGAGGCACATGAAGAAGCCTCATGGAGGCTGCCTTCAAGCGGCAGGTGCGCATCTTTATAATCCTTCAGGCCGCCCTTGTAATCCAGGACGTTTTGATATCCAAGCGCAATCAATTTCTCGGCTGCCTTGGTGCTGGCCTGACATTCAAAACTTGCGCAATATACCACTATCACCTCATCCTTGCGAAGAACTTCTTCTGCGCGTTTTTCGATATCGGCAAGCGGAAGAGAAATCGCCTGAGGAATATGTTCTTTTACAAAGCTTTCCGCGCTCAATACATCGACAAGCCTGAATTGCTGGCCGGTTTTACGCATCCCGATTAACTCATCCCTGGTAATTTTTCGTATCATAGTACCCTCCCTTTTTCCGTATTTAGATGCCGCGAAAAAAAGAAGGTTACATCATTTAAAAAACCGAGGAGTGGCCAGTAAAGAACCTTGCCTTAAGCAGCCCTTCGTCCCACTCCCCCTGCGCAGTGGAATCCCACACAATCCCGCCGCCTATCCCCATTTCTCCATTTCCTTGGCGCAGTAAAAGCGTGCGGATGGGAATATTAAAAAAAAGGTCTCTTGAGGGAGTTATATAACCGATCGCGCCGGTATAAATCCTGCGCTCCTGGTTTTCAAGTTCCCGTATAATCTCCATTGCGCGTATTTTCGGCGCTCCGGTTACTGAACCCGATGGAAATAAGGAGGCAAAAAGTTCATATATGGGGATATCTTCAGGCACTCTCGCCCTGACAGTTGAGGTCATTTGATAGAGCGTTTTGTATCGAGCGATCTCAAAAAGCCTGGGCGCATTAATGCGAGAGCCGATTTTCCCCAGGTCATTCCTTAAGAGATCTGCGATCATTACATTCTCCGCCCTGTTCTTCTCATCGATACGGAAACTCGCGTGCGCTGCCATATCGTTAAATAAAGTGGTTCCCCTGGGCCATGTGCCTTTCATGGGCTTAGTCACTACCTGTGCCGCATTCTTTTTTATAAACATTTCGGGAGATAAAGAAAGTATCTGAAATTGCCCTGCGTCTATATACGCAGGATAAGGCACGGGCTGTTCTCGCAATAACATACGATAGAGCAAAAATGGGTCTCCCGAAAACTTAAACAAGAGTTTGATGCAATAGGTAATCTGGTACACGTCCCCTTCTTCAATATGCCTCCGTATCCTTTGGATATGCGAGGCATACGTATCGCAAGAAATATTCAATCGCAGGTCTGTTATGCTATTTTTAAAAGGCGGCTTTGAGGCAGGGGCGTGCGGAATGCGGGGAGATTCGTATGCGCCAAAATGCATAAGGGGGAAATCGCCGACTCTATGCGTACGTAATTTTTCTTCAAAGCAATAGCCGCATTCGTAAGAAAAGAAACCTGCCACAAAATACCCTGCGGCAAGTGCCTGTTCGATACGCCGGAAACAAAAATCAATCAGATAAGGGTCACGGCAGGATATGACGAATTTCGGCTTGCGGAATAAAAGCGGCTTTTTTTCGAATTGGATTAAGAGGTCCATGACCTTTTTCGTTTGTTGCGTGTTATTTATGGCTCTTCTGTCGCGGCTCAGGCCGGCCAA
>JBFMDA010000056.1:0-6568 GCA_040754255.1 Candidatus Omnitrophota bacterium
AATTCCAGGCTGCCTCCACCGACGCCTCCGATGAGCTTATTGCCGACATCTTCAACATCAGGGCCAAAGACGGCCTCACCGCAGAGGAGCTCAAGACCTTAGGCGACCCTGACTTAGGCATCCTCTATGATGAAGAAGGGCAGTTGAGGGATGTTCGTGTAAGCGTGGCTGCATTAGGCGCGGTTGCCAATATAAAGGACAACTTCTCAGAAGGCGCAAAGGAAATATTGGCTATGATTATCGGCGAACAATTAGATGCGCTTACCCCTGAAGGCTTGAAATCCTTGATGAATAGGGTACTTTTCAGTAAGGACATGAAGGATATCGATCCGCAAAGGGAATACTGGTACTTTAACGGCGACTTTACCAATCCTGCGTTTGACCACCTAGATTTGCTCGAAGTTATTCTGGAAACACTTAATGCTATGAGGACGGATTTCAGCGCTGCTGCCAAGAACGTAATTGAGGAGGCTTATGGCGTTGATCTCGATCAGTCGCTTACCCCTGATGATATAGAGACCTTGGCTAACAATCTTCTGTTCCAGAAGGATATCGAAGATGTTGACGGAAATGAGCAGCAGCAATATTGGTACTTTAACGGCGACTTCAATAACCCTGCGTTTATGCGCCTAAGCCTGATGCAGGCGGTGCTGGAGACAGCCCTAAGGATTAGGAACGAATTTAGCGCAACTGCCAAGGTGATCATTTTAGAGGCCTATGGTATTGATGTCAATGAAACGTTTACCGCAGATGCCATCGAAACTCTGGCTAATGAGCTGCTTTTCCAAAGGGATACCGAGGACATTGACAATGACGGCATATATCAATACTGGTACTTTAACGGCAATTTCGATTATCCTTCCTTTGACCGCCTGAACATAGCCAATGCCGTACTTGAAGCAGTGCAAGAGATAAGGACGACCTTCAGCGTTCAGGCAAATGCCATTATGAACGAAGCGTATGGTATTGACCTCCTTGGCACCTTAACTGCCGATTATATCAAGGGGCTAGCGAATAATCTGCTTTTCCAGAAAGACACCAAGGATGCTGATGAAGACGGACAACAGCAATACTGGTACTTTAACGGCGATTTTGTAATGCCGCAATTTAGCCGCTTAAGCTTAGCCAACGCTATCTTAGAGGGCGTGTATAAGGCCAAGAATGAATTCAGCGCGGTTTCAAAAACAGTCATTGCGCAGGTTTATAATGTAGATTTGGATAATCTCGATAAAGAAAGCATTGAGAATTTAGTGAATGACCTGCTCTTCCAGAGGGATGACGAAAATGTCGATCCTATGCTTGACTACTGGTACTTTAACGGCGATTACAATAATCCTTCCTTTGACCGCCTGAACTTGGCCAATGCCGTTTTTGAAGCAATCGTATATATCCAGGAAAACTTCTCCGAAACGGCGAAAGAGATGTTGAGCGAAATGGCAGGCATCTCTTCATTGGATGAGCTGAATGCCGAAGCCATAGAGCTCATTGCCAACAAGGTTCTCTTCAGCAAGGATATGAAGGACATTGATTTTAACGGCGAGCAGCAATACTGGTACTTTAACGGTGACTTTGTCAATCCTGAGTTCAGAGACCTTTCTTCGTTAGAGACCGTGCTGGAAAGCCTGATTGCATTCACTTCTCGCACTGATTTCCGCGAAATGCTGCAACAGGTATATGGCGTTGCCATCCCTGACCGTTCCCAGCTCTTAAACGACAGAGAGGCAATGGACCTGCTCACTGACCTGGCAGTGAACTGGATAGGCGAAGGGTTAGTGTATACCCATCCGAGAATTACCTTATTCACCAATCAGCCGCTTGTGCTGTATAGATATCCGGACGTGGTTTCCTTCATGCAGGAGCTGGAAAAAGTCGTAGAAATGCTC
Source organism: Candidatus Omnitrophota bacterium (assembly GCA_040754255.1). Lineage (GTDB taxonomy): Bacteria > Omnitrophota > Gorgyraeia > Gygaellales > Profunditerraquicolaceae > SURF-25. The sequence goes on from JBFMDA010000056.1 coordinate 1,884, forward strand.
AGTTACGCTCAGGATAACCCCGAGATATTAAAGATACTCAATATCTCCGAAGGCCTCTATCCCAGGGCAAGAAGATTAGGAGACGAGACAGAAAGGTTATTCAACCTGGCAAGCCAGATCGGCTTAAGCGAAGGCCCGTTTGAATCCAAGAAATACTTCAGCAATACTGAAGGCTTTATTGAAGTACCCAAGGCAGCAGACGAAATCAGGCTGTGGTTTGAGAACCTCATCGGCTTCCCCGTAGTGCTCACCACGCCCTTAAACGGCACCGTAGACTTAGAAATAATGCTGCGCACTGCCGCATATGTGGCGCAGCCCGAAATGAGCGCAGACGGAAGGTTTGAGACCGTATATGTATTTGCCCATGAAATCAGCCGTGTGGGCGATTATATGACGCCTACTTATACCTTCATATTCAATACCCGTACTCATCAGTTAGCCGGCATAATCTTTAACGTCGGCGTCAAAGACGGCAAGGTCAGCCAGATAATCATTGAATATCCTGAAGAGATACTCAAGGAGAAAAATGGCGCTTCCCAGAAAGTGGTGTTGCCTAACCCAGCCGCAGTCAAAGCGAAGGTTGAAGAGGCAAAGGCAGAAATTGAAAATGGCAGGGAATTACACAAAGAGCGCGCCACCAAGAATTATTACCTTATCCGGGATGCGGCAGACAAGCTGGTTGCTATAGTCAGGTTAGACAGGCACGAATATACCAAAGTCATCTACGACGCAAAAGGCAAGCTTTCCGGGTTTGAAACCTATCCGCTCAGGGAAGGCGAGGTTGACGCAACCAAGCTTATTGTGAGCGGAGAGTTTAGGGGAGAGGTGGAATTTAACGGAGAGAAGGCTCTGGTCCTTTACATGAAAGGGTATAAAGCCGGGCAACTCAGCGAGCACCAGATTGAGCTGATTTCCAAAGGCAGGACCGCAGAGGATTCTATCATTAACGGAAAAGTATTGGCACGGGCGAACTGGAAGCAGATTGACCCGATACGCATTGCCTTTGATGCCAACGGCTATCTGTTTACGCGCGGCTCTGGCAAGATATACGAGTTCAAGAGCGCTGAAGAGCTTATTGCCGCAATCAGCGCAAAAGATAGAAGCGCCAAACTGGCTCGTTTAGCGGGCCTTGCGACGCCGTATGCAATTATGGTCCAAGACGCAGACGCAAGCATTGTCAGCCTTATCTATTCCGATACCGAGGTGCAGCTTGAATATATCTCCAAGACCGAACTTCAGAACAGCGATCTGTTCAAGGGTAAAACCATTCAGAAGTTCTCCTCCAAAGTACAGACAATCGAAGGCATGCGGATTGTCACCCTGCCTTACGAAGGAAGGCTATACGATATAGTGCTGGAGAAGCTGATTGCGAACCTTGATTTGGCTACGGTTGAAAAGAAAGATACCGGCATCAATATCAGGTTCTTCGGCGATACTATCGTGCTCTACACCGAAAAAGAACTTCAGATCGCAACGCTCCAGGGCAGGGAAAACGGCTACTCATTCTTGAGAAAGAGCCTGAATGTTTCTTCCAAGATTAAAGACGGATTCGTAACGCTGCCGTATGCCGGTTCGCTCTATACCGTGAAAGTAGAAGATGTGCTCAAGAATCCCGATATCAGCAAAATTGCCAAAATAGACACTGGCATCAAGCTCGGCGTAAAGGAGCTTACCTATGAGAATTTAGCAGGGGATAACAAGAAAGTGACGTTGGTGACTTTGACCTATCCCGCCGGCCGCGTTACTTATGAAATAGCCTCCCGCCAGGAAACTGCCGAGGGCTATAAGTTCATCGCAAAGACTTTAGCGAGATTATATCCTGTGCCTAAAGACAATCTCGCGGCGGGAGAATTGGAAGAAGTAGTTTCGGAAGATTGCTCAATTATCTATCGCTATACTCTCGACCTTCAAAAGAACGTATTGGTAAGAGGCGAGCAGCTGGGAGAGGTAGAACCAGTAACTTCAGCCGCGGTGCCTGAATCAGATATCACGGCAAAAGTATTAGAGAGAAGGGATTTAGCCGGACAGTTTGAGCGGGCATTCGGTGTTGAGCCTGAAACCGGCAAAGAATTCGTTAGATTCTATCCTGCTGCCCGCCTGGCAGAAGTTATCCGTTCCCAAAATACTTCCGACATCTACGCCTATGGCGATAACTACGTGATTGCTGAGCCTAAACTTGGGGTTTCCACAGTAGAAGGCAGCGTGGAGGTGAAGGTTGATGGCCAGACCGTAGCATACCCACTTATACATACCGTTCCTACAGAAGCAGGGGAAGATCTCATTAAAGACAGATACTTTGCGGTTAATGAAGATACCGGCAGAGAAATAGTCAGATATACGGAACAGGAAGCCGAAGTTATAATTTCAGAGACCAAATCCGACATTTATCTTTATGATGCTACATCACATAAGTTAGGCAATAAACCAATTTCCCACGTGAAATTATTGGAGGAGATAATTTTACCTGAAACCGGCAAAAAAGCCAAAAAACTAGAGCGCACTGGGCTGAAACCAAGAATATTCGGGGTTGATCCTATCACGGGAGAAGAAACTGTCAGATGGCACAAAGGCGGGGAAGCCGAGATTATCAAATCCGAAACCAAATCCGTAATTTATACGGAAAACTTAAAAACCAAACTCGCGGATGTCAGGAGAGTTGCTCAAATTAATGAACACGGCATATCTTCAAATGTCCTAGAGCGCACCGATGTAGGTTCTCTTAAGACGCGGATATTCGGAGTTCATCCGCAGACTGGCGAAGAAAACCGTAGGTATTACCCGAAAGCCGGCGAAATGGAAGAAGCGATTTCGGCAACCGAATCGAATATCTATCAATATAATCCCGGCACCTATAGTCCTGAACGCGAGTCCATTGCTCATGTTGGGAGAGTTACTCAGATGACATTACCTACCGGCGAGCAAGTAAACATATTAAGACGTATCTCGACGGAAACCAAGGAAGTTGAGCGGGTATTCGGGGTAGATGCTCAAACCGGGGAAGAAGTTATTAGTTTCTATCCTTTTACTGAATCTAGAGTGGTTCAGGGTCCGAACGACCCGCAAGGCGAAACAGTGTTAGGTAAAGTAGTTATAGATTTGGGAGAAAAATCCGCTACCTTAGAATCTATTTTAGAGAAGAGCAAAATTGATGGCCTTGGATTTACCGGCAAAGAGCGCGTGCATCCTGTATATTATTATGACGCCCAGTTTAATTTGCGCGTAAATAATCCGCAGATTCTAACTGCTGATAATGCGGGTAAAGTTGTAGGATGGGTTATCGATACAGACCGCAAGATTCAGGGGCACGAGGATTGGTTAGTTGCCCAGGAAATTACTCCTGCAGGCGAATTTGTAATCGCCAGAGCTTTCAGCGATGCTGGTATTGAACAAGCAACAATAGCCGGTATACCGGGACCGGGAAATTATTATCTGGTTGATGAAATAGTATATAAAGATGCTAGAGAAACCGGAAGAGTGACTTCAAAAGCCAAAATAGAAAACGGCATATACCAGATAATTGACAAGTTGTCTACCTTTACTATTTTCGAGGGCGTGGAATTAGCACAGGCTTTAGATGATTATGGAAAAGCATTTGGCGCGCTGCCGGATAATAAGCCTTACGAATGGCAATCTAATTTTGAAGCAGCTCTAAATACAATAAAAAGCTCGATGGGCAAAGATGATATTTCTATTTATGCCGGAAGGCTGCATCAGGAACGCGATGGCGACTTTATAATCTACAGAGTTAAAGGTGATAAATTGGCCAGAGTAATTGCCCAGCACGATCCTAACGGGATTTGGCGCTTTACCCTTGAATGGGATAATAATGGGCAGGCTAAGAAGTCCATAATGCTTTGGGAAGGAGATGAGGTGATTTCTGCTTCTGGATCCCAATCTCCTGCTCCTGTAGTCCAGGGTATCTTCGGAGATAAGAATTTATTTGCCCAGATTGATGCAGCATTCAAAGAGGCTCAGGTAAAAGCTAAGGCTTCACGGGTAATGAGCTTAAGCGAATATTTAGCTACTTTAGGCATATCTTTAGAGGACAATACAACCATCCCTCTCATTAATACGGATTTATTCGAAAAGAAAGGCATGATAGTAGTAGATTCCAAGAGCGGTAAGATTATTTCCAACAATGTTCAATATTCTGATGTAATAGAGAAAAAGGTCGCCTTATATCTGGTGCCCAATGATCCGCTCGGAAGGACATTGATGTTAAGATATAAAACTAAAGACGGAGAAAAGATCGGGCTTTATTTATATGATAATTCAAAGCAGGTGATAGTAGTTTCTTTAGACATCGCTCGCAGTTTGTTTGGTTTCGGTTCCCTCAAGGTAAAATTACTTGAAACCGGCGTATCCTACGACAATATACTCTTTACCAGGATTAACGGTGAAGTTTTGGAGAGCGAATTTACTTCAATGGGAACTTTAGCGAGGGAACAATATCCTTTTGTCGGCCATTATTTTGGCAGGACGCCGATTTTAGTTAAAGGTATCGAAGAGGTCACTTATAATACCGAAACCCCGCTTGAAATTCCTATCAGGGCTAATGCCAACGGAAGAATGCTTAAGACCTGGAACAGCGTAGAAATAAACTCCAGGAATGACGATGAAAAATATTATGTGCACAATATAAACGAACAAGAACGCCTTGCTCCCAACAGGACACGCCAATGGGA
>JBFMDA010000057.1:0-6518 GCA_040754255.1 Candidatus Omnitrophota bacterium
CCTGCGGCGGGCACCTTTCCCACGGCCACTCGCATAATTTTTCCGGGATGTTCTACCGGCCAGTGCCTTACGGCGTAGACAGAAAAACCGAGCGCATCGACTACGACCAGATCGAATCTTTGGCCGCAGCGCACAAGCCGAAATTAATATTAGCCGGTGCTTCGGCGTATCCGCGCGAAATCGATTTTAAGAGGCTTCGCTCTATCTGTGACAAGGCCGGGTGTTATCTTTTTGTGGATATGGCGCACATTGCCGGGCTCGTTGCTGCGGGGGTGCACCCTTCGCCTGTGCCTTATGCCGATTTTGTCACTTCTACGACCCATAAGACATTGAGGGGGCCGCGCGGAGGGTTTATACTGGCAAAGAAGGAATTTGCCAAGAAGCTCGATTCGCTGGTATTCCCCGGTATGCAGGGAGGGCCGCTGATGCACGTGATTGCTGCCAAGGCGGTTGCCTTCAAAGAGGCGCAGACCGAAGCGTTTAAGGCGTATCAGCAAAGGATTGTAAAAAACAGCCGCCGCCTGGCCGGGAAACTGATGGAGAAAGGGTTTCGCATTGTCAGCGGAGGGACTGATACCCACCTGATGCTGGTGGATTTGACTTCCCGCGCCGTTACCGGCAAGGAAGCGCAAGGCGTGCTGGGCGAGGTGAATATTACAGTGAACAAGAACCTTATTCCGTATGACCCGCTGCCGCCTGCGTCTACAAGCGGGATTCGCTTAGGCACACCTGCCATAACGACGCGGGGCATACAAGAGCCGCAAATCGATACTATTGCCGGCCTGATTGACCGCGCTATCCAGGCCCGTAATGACGCAGCGCTGTTACAGGGGATTAAAAAAGAGGTATTGGAATTAACCAGGCAATTCCCGCTATATCCGGAATTGAACGCATACTAAGTCAATGCCATGAAAAAGAATAAAACTCAGAGGAAGAGAATCAGTTGGGATGAATATTTTATCCAGATCGCCCGCCTTGTGTCCCAGAGAAGCACCTGCCTTAGGCGGCAGGTGGGGGCGGTAATCGTGAAAGACAAACGCATCCTTGCCACCGGCTATAACGGCGCCCCTTCCGGGTTGCCGCATTGCCTGGACATAGGGTGCTTGCGGGAAGAACTTAAGATCCCCTCGGGGCAGAGGCACGAGCTCTGCCGGGGGCTGCATGCAGAACAGAATGCGATTATCCAGGCCTCTCTATACGGCATATGCGCAAAAGACAGCAGTATCTATATCACCAATCAGCCATGCATTATCTGCGCCAAGATGCTCATTAATGCCGGCATCAAAGAGATCGTGATTGCTGCCGGCTATCCCGATACAATGGCCCTTGAGTTCCTTAACCAAGCAAAAATAAAACTCAGGGTAATACCATAGGACATCCATGAAGTGCCCTTATTGCGGCTATCAGGAAGATAAGGTCGTTGACTCAAGGCTAAGCCAGGAAGGCAAGGCTATCCGGCGCAGGCGCGAGTGCCTCAAATGCAAGAAGCGTTTTACGACTTATGAATACATAGAAGAGACCTCGCTTTTGGTGATAAAGAAAGACGGGCAACGCCAGCCGTTTGACCGCAAGAAAATTTTAAACGGCATTATCAAGGCCTGTGAAAAAAGGCCGGTAAGCATCGAGAAGATGGAAGAGATAATTTCGCAGGTGGAGAAAGAGCTCATGAAGAAGGCGGTGCGCGAAATCCCTTCTACGAGGATCGGGGAGCTGGTGATCGAGAAGCTCAAAACGCTTGACGATGTGGCATACGTGCGCTTCGCGTCGGTGTACCGCCAATTCAAAGATGTCAGTCAGTTCATGGAAGAGCTCAAAGGCATACTTACCAAGAAAAACGCAGGGATACGGTTCAAGAAGGGGGTCCTGGGTAAATGATAGAGGTTGAGCTTAATAAAATAGTCATCGATGAGAAGAGGCATGACCAGCTCATCGTACTTAAAGAAAAAAACGGCAGCCGTCTTTTGCCTATCGTAATCGGCATTAACGAGGCCTCTGCCATAAAATTAAAAATCAGCGGGTTTAACCCTCCGCGGCCGATGACCCACGACTTGTTGTTTACGACCATAGAGAACCTGCAGGCGCGTATCGACAAAGTCATTATTGATTCGCTTAAAGACAATACGTTTCACGCCAAATTAATCATCAAGACCTTGGACGGCCAGTCAAAGGTTATTGATGCCAGGCCTTCTGACAGCATCGCGCTTGCGGTGCGGGCTCACGCGCCGATATTTGTCGAAGACGAAATCATAAGCAAGGTTGAGTCTCCCGATGAAAAATAGCGGTATCTTCCCTCCGGAAACGCTCTCATTGCTTGAAGAAGTATACAGGCTTTCCCAAAAAAACAATATCCGGCTCTTCCTGGTAGGCGGGGCGCTGCGGGATATACTTGCGCGGCGTTTAAAAGACAATCCGGACCTTGATTTTTGCCTGCGCACGCAGGCGATCGCGTTCGCCAGGGCAGCCGCAAAAAAAATGTCTGCTGGTTTTGTCGTCTTGGATAAGGAGCACGGCTGTGCCCGCGTAGTAAAAAAAACAGCGCATAAGACGTACACGCTTGATTTTACGGATTTTAAAGGTAAGACATTAGAAGAAGACCTGCGTAGCCGTGATTTCACCATCAACAGCATTGCCCTGGAACTAAAAGAGCTGTTTGGCAAAAAGCCCTTTATTGCCTCTTTGATAGACCCGCACGCAGGTAAAAATGATTTATCGCAGCACCTTATACGCATGATTACGCCCGGAGGGTTTGACGACGATCCGTTGCGGATCCTCAGGGCATTCAGCTTTGCTTCTTTGTTTGATTTTGCGATAGAAAAAAAGACCCTGGCTGCTGCGGTGCGCAGGAAGAGCCGGTTAGGAAGCGTTGCCAAGGAGCGGATACGGGAGGAGTTATTCAGGATCCTCTCAAGTCAGAAGCCGTTTGAATGTATGCAGCAGCTTGCCAGGCACAGAATACTGGAGATAGTTTTTCCGGAAATCAAAGCGATGCAGAAGCCTTTTAAGCGCCCCTATCATCGCCTCGATGTATTCGGGCATAGCCTTCTTACGTTAAAGCACCTGGAGGGCATTATTGCGCGTAGTGCCCGCAGCGAAGAGGCAGGCAAGTACCTGCAGGAAGAGTTTTCTGCAGGAAGGCCCCGTGCCTCACTGGTTAAGCTGGTAGGATTACTCCACGATATTGGCAAGCCGCGTACCTTTCGCGCTGAAAAGGGCAAAGTGTCTTTTCACGGCCACGAACGTGTCGGCGCAGCGATGATCGAAGAGATAGGCTCAAGGCTTAAACTTTCGAACGCCGAAGTGCGCGCAATAAAGCAAATGACCTTCTGCCACCTACGGCCGGGTTATCTTGCCACGAACCCCGTACTGACGAAACGGGCGAAATTCAGGTTTTTCCGTGACGCGGGAAATGAGGCAGTAAGCATCCTTTTGATTTCTTTGGCTGACCAAAGGGCTACGCACGGGTATCGCACTATTGAAAGGGCGCGCAAGCGCCATGAGAGGCTCATCCGCCGGCTGGTTGCCGAATACTTCGCCTCTTTACACCAAAAAAAACAGCTTCCCCTTGTGAATGGCAATATACTTATGAAGCGGCTGGGCCTTACGCCCTCTCCTTTAATAGGCACTCTCCTTGCAGAGTTGCGCGAGTTGCAGGCAATAGGGAAAATCAAGACTACACAGGACGCATTACAGGCTGCGGCAAAAATCATTGCACCCTAACCTACGCATTCTTTTTTTATGAAGCGCCTTATCATCTCGATTGTCATATCCGTCATCTGTAGTTATTTGTTATTGCTCCTGGCAAGGCCGTTGTTGGTTGCACGGCTTGAAAAGCAACTCAGCACTGCGTTGTTAGACAGCAATGTGTCTATCGGTGCCTGTAAAGGCAATCTTCTTAATTCCCTTGTAGTAAGCGATATCAGTGTCACTCACCGCAAGGCCTTGACTATACATGTAAAAGAAGCAGTAATACGCTACACTCCTCTATCGTTGCTGCGCAGGGCTATACGCAGTGTTTCCATCGATGGCGTTGTCTTGACTGTGCGCATGCCGGGGCAAGCCTTAATCGGTTCATACGGCGTAGCGCAGGCCCCTGCCGCAAAAAACTTTCTGGTGAATTCCATAGAGCTGAACAATATCAGTATTGACGTGGCATCAAAAGACGTATCGTTAGAAACAACACTTTCTGCCAAGATAAGGCCGTCAGAGAGGATGCTTGATTTCGTTACTCTTTCGTGCAAGAGATTGGAAATGGGGGCAATCAAGGTCCGTAACGCCTTCCTTGAAGCGGCACAGGACAAGGAAGGGATGCTGGCAATAGAAGAGGCTGCGTATGATAAGATTACCATAACCGCGCTTGCATCAAAGCCGGTGCTTAAAGGGCCATTTTTATTCTGCTCGCCGTTTTCTGCGCGCGGTTTCGGCGGGACCCTCCAAGGCAGTTTTTCTTTCGCGATGGCTGGCCTGCCGCAGTATGCGCTGCGCGTAAAAACCGATGACGCTAACCTAGAAAACATTATCCATGACTTTGACCTCGGCGAAAAGGCGGAAATGACCGGGATGCTGCGCGGGGAGCTTCAATGCGAGGCTCAAGGCACAGGCATTACCGCCCTAAGAGGCGATTTTACCATGCGCAAGCCGGGAGGCATGCTTACCATCAAAGATACCAGTTTTCTTGAACGCATGGCACAACGCAATAAACAGTCGTTGGAGATATTAGTAGAAAGTTTCAAAAATTACCACTATAATATAGGTGATGCACATATGGGTATGCGAGGTGAAGATATTGAGTTGGGTCTTGAGCTTGACGGGCCCCAGGGAAAACGCGCTATATCCATTGTAATCCATGATTTGATAAAGGAAAGGGGCACGTAATGAAGAAGATGCTGATAGCGGCAATGGGGGTGTTCCTACTATTCGGATGCGCGCGGGTAAGAGTAGAAGGCGCAAAAGAGCCGATCAAAGTAGATATCTCTATGAGGCTGGATATTTACCAACACGTTGCCAAGGATATTGATGCTATCGAAAGCATTGTTTCAGGGGAAACACAGCCCTCTTCCAAAGCCAATACACAAAGCCTGATGCGTTACCTGGTCGGCTCCGCCTATGCGCAGGAAGTGCTGGATGCTGATGTGGAAAAAGCCGCGCTGCGGCGTAAAGACAGGAAATCTGCGCTAGAGGCCTGGCAGAAACAGGGTATAATCGGCGAAAACAGCAAGGGGTTGGTCGAAATGCGCAAACCCGGGTTCACCGACCCTCCTGTTGAGCCGCTTATTGCCGCCGAGAACAAGGACAGGATGGTTATTTATACGGCCATTGCCGGGAAAAACGGCATTTCCGTAGCAGAGGTACAGAAGATGTATGCCAAGCGCCTGCAGGAAGACGCGCCTTCCGGCACGCCGATTGAAGTATTCAATAGCGCACGCAATGACTACGAGTGGAAGATTAAGTAACAACACATAAGGGGGTGGTCCTGTGGCTGACAAGAAAAAGATCCTGGTTATCGATGACGAAGAAGACATCTGCCAATTCACCAAGTCGGTGCTGGAAAAGACAGGCCGGTTCGAAGTAAACTACACTACCAAGTCTCAGGAAGGCCTTGCCCTGGCAAAATCATTCCATCCGGATTTAGTGCTGCTGGATGTATTTATGCCTGAAATGGACGGGGGCGACATCGCTGCGGCCCTGGCACAGGATAAGGCTACCAAGGACATACGCGTCGTATTCTTGACCGCACTAGCGTTAAAGAGCGAAGTGGAGGAAGGCGCCGGAGAGATTGCAGGCCATCCTTTTATCGCAAAGCCCGTGACCAGCGACGAACTCATTATGCGCATTGACCTGCTGCTTAGATAATAGCGAAGGCCCTATATTCATCCCGTCATTTTTATTCTCTATACTACTCACCGTGCAGTATGAATGTATTGGCAGTGGTTCAATCGCGGCGTTCCGTACGAAAATACAAAAAGCAAATTCCCGCTGATACCGTTATACGGTCAATCTTAGAGGCAGGCCGCTGGGCGCCGTCAGGCCTCAATAATCAGCCGTGGCGGTTCCTTGTAGTCAAAGACGCCGCAGTCAAGAATACGCTCGCCTCTTTTACCACATACTGCCGCATCATAGAAGAAGCCCCCCTTGTAATCGTGGTATGCCTTAATACCAAAGATTCCTACCATAGAGAAAAAGACCTTATGGCAGTCGGTGCCTGTATCCAGAATATGCTTTTAGAGGCGCATGCGCTGGGGTTAGGCGCCTGCTGGCTGGGAGAGATCCTCAATAGGAAAGAAGAGGCATCCCGTTGCCTTGGCCTTCCCGGAGGGCTTGAGCTTGCCGCGGTAATAAGCCTGGGCTACCCGGAGGAACCCCTTAAGGCAGGGAAACGGAGGCCGCTTAAGGGCTCAATAATTACAGAAAAAAGTTGAAACTTTTCTTATGCGTGCGCGTTTAATAGAGTGGAGAAGAGGAAGGGCTTAAAAAGTGCAGAATATGAGCGACGAAGAGCTGATGTGTAAATATCAAGAAGG
>JBFMDA010000058.1:0-6409 GCA_040754255.1 Candidatus Omnitrophota bacterium
CGCAAACATGGCAAAAGACGAAACAAACACAATCTTGCCGCAACTGGCAAGGCCGGCAGAGGTAGCCATCATGTTTTGCTCCGCTACGCCAAAGTTAAAGAACCTTTCGGGGAATTCCCGCGCGAATAATGCGGTACGCGTAGAGCTGGATAAGTCCGCATCCAGCACCACTATGCGCGGATCCGCCTTTCCGAGTTCCACCAAGGTCTTGCCGTAAATGTCGCGCTGATACAATAATTCAGCCATTATCCCAGTTCCTCGATCGCCTTTTTGGTTTCTTCTGTACTCGGCGCACGCCCGTGGAAATCTACCACGTTCTCCATAAAAGATACGCCTTTGCCTTTTACAGTATGGGCAATAATGATGCTGGGCTTACCCTTTTGGTCCTTTGCCTGCTGGTATGCATTGAGGATTTGTTTCATGTCGTGGCCGTCGATTTCAATAGCATGCCAGCCGAATGCCTGCCATTTTGCTACCAATGGCTCAAGGCCCATAACCTCTTCGATCTTTCCGTCTATCTGAAAACCGTTGTAATCCAGTATGGCGCAAAGATTGTCGCGCTTATAATGGCTGGCAGCCATTGCTGCTTCCCAGATATTGCCCTCTTGGATTTCTCCGTCTCCCAGGAGGCAATACACGCGATACTGCCTATTGTCAAGCTTGGCCGCAAGGCTCATCCCTAAAGCCACAGACAAACCCTGCCCCAAAGAACCCGAGGCGACTTCAACACCGGGAGTGCGCCTGTCAGGGTGGCCCTGCAGCATAGACCCCAGCTGGCGCAAGGTCAAAAGTTTTTCTTTGGGAAAGTACCCGCTCTCTGCCAGGACGGCGTACCAGAGAGGGCAGCAATGGCCTTTGGACATATGGAACCTGTCGCGGTCAGGCCAGCGGGGATTTTTAGGGTCATGGCGCAATACCGCAAAAAAGAGAGCAGTAACCAGGTCTGCCGAAGAAAGGCTGCCGCCCGGGTGGCCTGAACCCGCCTTTGCCAGCATCTCAACGATCAGGCGGCGTATCTGTCTGGCTTTCTCCTGTAATTCCTGTATTTTTTTGTCGTCGCTACTGGCCATCGCGCGGTATTTGCTTTAACTTCTCTTCTACGGTTTTCTGACGGGGATCCAACTTCAAGGATTCCTGCCAGCTGGTTTTTGCGTTTGTAACATCATTGAGTTTGAAATACACGTCCCCCAAATGGTCGTATATGACCGGGTCGCTTAATAAATCCTTGGCACGTTCGAGTTCCTTAAGGGCATCTTTTACCCTGCCCTTTTTAAAATACAACCAGCCCAGGCTATCAATGTAAGCGCCGTTATCCGGCGCAAGCTCAACGGCTTTTTTAATAAGCCTTTCTGCCTCCTGGAGGTTTGTGCCCTGCTCCACATACAAATAACCTAAGTAATTGAGCGCCTCATGGTAATCGGCTTTAAGCGTAAGCGCCTGTTTTAACTCTTCTATCGCGCCTGCGTTGTTGCCTAATTCGTTATATACGGACCCCAGGTAAAAATGTGCTTCATTATCGTCAGGCGCTAATGCAATAATCGACTTGTACGTACGTTCTGCCTCCTTGAACCTCTTCTGTTGCAGGTATATCATGCCTAACGTTTTATAAATGGAAACATTTTTAGGCTCGCGCGCCGAGGCACGCTCGAGGGCGATTTCCAGCTCGCGGTTGGCGTCTGCAACCTTATTATCAGAATAATAAATCGCAGAGAGAAGCGCATGCGGCTCAACTGCCTCGGGATCAAGCTGGGCAGTCACGTTAAATTCTTTCATCGCGCCGGGAATATCATTTTTTTTAAGGTAATTCATACCCAGATTGAAATGGAAGGAAGGATTATTTCTATCGATGCGTATCGCCTTTTTATACTCTTTGGTGGCAAGCTCAAGATCCCCCTCGTTCTCATAGACCCCCGCCATGATGTAATGGCTTAAGGCCTGGGAGAATTTTTTGTCAAAGGCGAAACATTCGCAACGTAAGAGGAAAAAAACGCACAACGCAACTATCAGAAGGATCCCGGTCTTGTTATTCCTGGAATGCATTATGCTAACCTGATTGTGTGTGCTGGCGAGCTGCTTTCGATTCTACCCCATTCATTCGGAAGGACGAAAGAAACAAACACCCCTTTACCTAAACCCAATGGGTTGTATGCCTGCGTACGCCATAGAGACTAAATCCGCTTACCTATTAACCCCAGTCTCTTTTCTTCAGATGGCGGAGTCGACGACGCATCTTCTTGCGTTTGTGGGTCTTGATTTTCTTCAGTTTTCTTTTTCTTCCGCAAGGCATTGCTTCTTCCTCCTGGCGTTGCGATTACATCCCTAGAGAATCACTTTATTCAAAGGATACTCTACGATCCCGCCTGCCCCGGCCTTTTTTAATTTTGGGATCAATATCCGGACTTCTTTCTCGTCTATCACCGTCTCCACTGCCACCCACTGAGGGTCCTGAAGGCTGGCAATGGTAGGTTTTTTAAGCGCAGGGAGGCACTCTAATACCTTTTTAAGGGACCGCCTGTGCGCGTTCATTTTCAAACCTACTTTTTCTTCCGCTGCAATTGCGCCCTTCAATAGCAGGGCAATCTGGTCGATCTTTTCCTTTTTCCATTTGTCCCTATAGCTTGCGGGATTGGCGATGAATTTAGTGGTAGATTCGCATACCGTTGCAACCTCCCTGAGGTTATTGGCCCTTAGGCTCCTGCCCGTTTCTGTGAGTTCAACGATTGCCTCAACCAGGCCCTGCGCCACCTTTACTTCGGTTGCGCCCCAGCTGAATTCGACAAAGGCGCTTACCTTGTTGCGTCTTAAAAATTTTTTTGTCACGTTCACCAATTCCGTTGCAATCTGTTTGCCTTTTAGGTCCTTTATTCTTCTTATCGACGAACGTTCCGGCACTGCGATCACCCAGCGGACCGGCCTTAAAGACTGTTTCGCATAAATGAGCTCCTCTACCCGCACAACCTTAGAGCTGCTCTCCTGGATCCAATCTTCTCCGGTAATGCCGCAATCAAGGTCAGTTTCTACATACCGGGGCATTTCCTGCGCGCGCAATAAGATCGCCTCGATGTGCGCATCATCTATCGAAGGAAAATAAGACCTCTCCGAAGAAAGCGAGACATTAAACCCCGCCTTCCTGAACAGTTTAAACGTAGATTCCTGAAGGCTGCCCTTGGGGAGCCCGAGCGTTAATACCTTTTGTTTCATAGTGAGGATACCCTTTCTCTTCTCGCCCAACCTTATGTATTACAGGCGTTTATTATACAAGGTTAGAAACGGTTTGTAAAGAAAAAATTGCAATATGGTGATTTTGGATTATAATACGTCTTTGGGCTACTTAAGGAGGGAATCAGCGTGATTAAGAAAATATACCACAAAAAAACTCAGAAAATAATCTGGATAGTGCTTACCATCCTCATTCTGCCGGCATTCTTCATTTGGGGCTCAAGCAGCCTCCTGCGCAACAAGCCAAAGGCAAGCTATGTCGGGGTCATAGACGGCAAAAAGGTCACTGTTGCAGATTTTGAGGACGCTCTGCTGGCTACGCGGAATCTGGCAATTATGCAATTCGGCGAAAAGTTAGACGAACTCAAGGACTACCTTGATTTCCCCCAGCAGGCATGGGAACGGCTGCTCTTGTTAAGAGAAGCGAAAAAAAGAAAAATCAACATAGCGGATAAAGAGGTTATTCAAGAAATTCAGGATTTCCCCTTTCTTCAGCGAAAAGGCTCATTTGACAACGTATTGTATAATCAAACCCTGGAATATAATTTCCGCACACCTGCGCGCGTCTTTGAAGAGCAGATCCGCCAAAACCTCATTCTGGCTAAATTATATAAGCAGGTTATCGCTGCGGTAAAGACCAATGACGAAGAGCTCCTTAAGGAATATAAAAAAGAGAATGAAAAAATAAGTATTTATTATTTGGCGGGCCTCTATGCCGATTTCGCCAAAACCGTCAACCCGGCGCAGGAAGAGTTACAAGAGTATTACCGAAGCCATGCAATAGAATTTAAACAACCTCCTTCGTACAATATTGAGTACGTCGCAGTTAAATCAGACGAGGAAGCAAAGAGCCTTTATGCGCTCTTTAAAAAAACGAAAAGCCTCAAAGCCGCCGGGAACGCCTTGCAACTTGATGTCAAGGAAAGCGGTTTTTTTGCGCAAGGAGAGCCCATCCCGGGATTCGGATGGTCTCCGGAAATAACCGCTTTGATAGCAAAACTCAATACCGCAGAGATCGCTCCCGTTGTCCGCCTCGAATCAAACTATTTCCTTTTTGCGCTTAAAGAAAAAAGAGAGCCCTTTATCCCCGAATTGGATAAAATCCAGGACAAGGTAAAAGAGGCATTTACCCGCCAGGCATCGCAACACCTTGCAAAAGAGGCTCTTACAAAATGCCTGGCACAATTACAAAAAGAGCCGAACGCAACAGTTAACCAGCAAGTCTTGGCAAGAGCCTCTGCGCGCTTTGGCCTTAAGGAAGGAACCACCCCGCTGTTTACATTCGGAAGTTATATAGAAGGGGTCGGCGCTTCGGATGTATTCTTCAATGCAGCAAGAAACCTGAAGGCAAATGAGTGGAGTAATGTCATAGAGAATCCGGCAGGCTGTTTCCTGATCAGTGTAAAACGTTTTGAACCAATCGACTCCGCGCAATACCAGGCCCAGAAAGAAGCATTCGGCCGCAAGCTCCTGGCTTTTAAACAACACGAATACTTTGCTAAATTTCTGGAAAGCCTTAAGAGTAAATCGTCGCTGTATTAAAGCTCTACCTTTATCGCGTTCACTGGGCACTGCTCGGCTATTTCCTGTAGGTTGCATGACTTGCAGGTCTGGGCCTTGACATGAGCGATATTGTCATCTTTAATCTGAAACACGTCCGGGCAGGCCTGTTCGCATAAACCGCACCCCACACAGGTAGAAGCATCTACTGTCACTTTTGCCATTGTATCCCTCCTGATTAATCCACTATGTTTACGTTATTGGCTTAAGGCTTATTTGTTGCGGCAAGCCCGTATTTGAGAATATTGTTATCTGCTATGGCCTGAATTATCTTAATTTCTTCGGGGCTCTTAAAAAGATGCTTAAATCTTCCTTGGGGCTTTAGGTAATCTTCCACCGGCCTAGGCGTAATCTTACGCACGCCGATGAGGGTTCCGTTTTCGTACTCTATAATAGGATAAAGGCCTGTTTCAACCGCTACCTTTGCGATTTCTAATGTAAGCTCAGGGGCATGACGCCAACCTAACGGGCACGGCACGTGCACCTGTATATATTTCGGCCCTTTGATCGAGAGGGCCTTCTTCACTTTACGCTGGAGGTCCGGCACAAATGCTACTGTAGCGGTAGCCACATACGGGATCCCGTGAGCCAACGCTATCTCAGGCATTGGTTTTTTGGGACGGATATTGCCGTATGAAGCGGTGCCGGCCGGGCTCGTTGAGGTATTAGAATGGAACGGTGTTAAACCGCTACGCTGTACGCCGGTATTCATATATGCTTCATTGTCGTAACAGACGTATAAAATGTCCTGGCCGCGCTCAAACATCCCGGAAATCGCCTGGAGCCCTATATCGGCTGACCCCCCGTCTCCTCCTTGCGCGATTACGTTAATTGCCTCTTTTTTACCAAGATAGCGCAAGGCGGCTTCTATGCCGGAGGCAACTGCTGCGGAATTTTCAAACAGCGAATGTATCCATGGTATCTCCCAGGCTGATTCAGGATATTTCGTAGTAAAAACCTCAAGGCAACCGGTAGAGTTTGCGACAATGGTATTAGGGCCGGCCGCATCGATCACTAAGCGGGCTGCGATTGCCTGGCCGCAGCCGGCACATGCCGTGTGGCCCGGGGCAAGCAATGGTTTTTTTTCACTGTTCATATTCTTCCTTTAAGAGCTCAGGCTTTAAATCTATAAACTCGTTGCTCTTTTCCCTGCCGTTTACCAGGCGCAGCACTTCCTTTATGGAGTCCTTGGTAATATCGCGCCCCCCAATGCCGACCACGAAACTGCTGATTACCTGCGGCTTCTTCTTTTTGCCAAAAAATGCCGCCTTAATCTCAGCGGCAACAGGCGCATAGGAACCCAGCGATAATGACCTGTCAAGTACTGCCACCTTCGGTATGTCTTTGAGTGCTTCGTAGATTGCCTCTGCCGGGAATGGCCTGTACGCGACAACCTTAAGTAGCCCTACCTTTTTTCCTTTTGCCCTCAATTCATCGACCACTTCTTTCACCGTGCCGCATACTGACCCCATCGCGACAATCACGCGTTCTGCATCCTTGGTGTGATACTCTTCGATGAGGCCGTTGTAATGGCGCCCAAACACCTTGGAAAATTCAAGGGCAAGCTTCGGTACGATTTCAAGCACGTCTTTATGCGTCTGGTGTATGGCATAACGGGTTTCCATATAAT
>JBFMDA010000059.1:0-5754 GCA_040754255.1 Candidatus Omnitrophota bacterium
ACCGTCTACGGAGACTAAGCGGGTTTCGCACTCTTAACACACAAAGGCCGGCATTTACAAAATGCCGGCCTTCTTATTATACGCGCAGCGCCTTTTACGACGAAAGATGAAAGTCCTCTTTTACCCTGAATGCCTCGCGAAAATCGTATACATCTTTAAAATCGCCGAGTGAGTCTTTTTCGTCTTTACCCATAATGCCGTTTTCTATCATATTGTAGACGATCCTGCCGAAATCCTCCGTAGTATAGACACCCCAATGCTCAAATACGGCAACCGACATGTTGCCGTATTGCGAAAGGGCAAATTCCTTTATGCCTAAGAGTAACTCCTGGCCGCTACAGTGCCCTTTTCTCTTTAATTTTTCCTGCGTAAACCAAAGGGCGCGCAGCACAAACTCGTAGGCATCCGCCTTATAGCGGGGGTCTTTGCCTATGATTTTTGCAACCTTCTTGTAAAACGCAACCATTTAACTCCTTTATACGTAGGGGGCAATAATACGCTGAATCTCCTCATGGAGCAAGCCGTTTGAAGCAACATAGCCGGTTGAGGCATGTGTAAGAGCTCCCCCCTTTAATCCCGTGATCCTCCCTTTTGCTTCCCGGATAATGCACACGGACCCTGCAAAATCCCACGGCAGATCATAATACTCAACCGCCGCATCAAGCTTGCCTTCCGCAAGATAGGTCAATATGCGCGCCGACGAACCGAGCATGCGTATATTAAATACCTCTTTTGCAAGCGCTGCGAGCGCACCGGCCATCTGATCCGCAGCATATCGTATGCTGGAATCAAAAGAAAGGTAGCAATCTTTTATCTCCAGGCGCTTTGATACCTCTATCTTATTGCCGTTCTTGTAGGCGCCGTTTCCCGTTTCCCCCACATACAGCTCATCCTCTACGGGCATATATACTACGCCGCCCACAAACTCTCCCTTGCGCACGATCCCTATCGAAGTACCGAAAAGGCCGATGGAGCGGATGTAATTATGCGTCCCGTCAAGAGGATCGATAATCCAGACAAACTCTTTGGAGGCCTCCTGCTCGCCGCTTTCCTCTGCAATAACGCCGTGGCCGGGAAATTGCCTCCTGATTCTCTCCACTATTAACTGCTCGGCTTCCTTATCAAGGTTAGTCACCAGGCTCCTGTCCCCTTTACTTACGACCGTGCCAACCTTGCCGAAGTTAGAGCGTAAAAAATCCCCTGCCAGCTTTGCTGCTTCTATTCCTACGTTGATTATATCTTTCATATTCTTCCTTACGCACTATGCCGCAATTACCCAGGCAAGATGTTCTTCATTTTAACATACTGCGCCCGCTGCGCAACATTTCTTACGCGAAAGAGGCGCATGCAAACGTTAAAACTCTCAAAAACCTATTTTCTCTCCCTTGACAATTTCCGGCAGCGGCCTTGCGTCAACGCGTAAGCCGCCGTCGTGCTCAATGACAATCGTATAGAGTATTCCGGGGACAAATTTTGTGCCGGGCGCTTCAATCTGGGCGTTTTTTATCCCTACCCTCTTTGCCTCTTTGGGGTCAAGGGCATAACCCCAGAATCTTTTCCAAAGCTGTAATTCGAACCTGCTTACGGGCTGTGGTGGCGCATAGCCGGACGGAACCGTGTCAACCTTGTTGATTTCGAACACCTGGGCACCAGTGCCGTTTAAGGCAAAGACCCTCAAAAAAATAAAAGCGCTTTTGCCTTTTAAGGGATGGCCGCTTTTTACATAAAAATCGTCAAAGCGTATCACCATAGCCTGGAATTGGATGATATTTTGGGAAAAAGTGAAATACTTCGGCGAAAGCGGGCGGGATTTGGTATCGTATTCCAGAAATTTTATAGTGGTGTAATGCTTCTTGGAGGCGGGATCATACCTAACATCAGTCACCAGCGCCTCTGCAACGCGGGAATCGGCACTAAGCCGCTCAATGATCTTCTCTAGAATCTTGTTGCGGTGGTAGCGGTTGACTGCATACGTCCCCGCCAATACAAGCATTACAAAAATGATTAGCGTTTTGTTAGTAAGATATCTCATATCTATGCTCTCCGTATTATAACCTATCTTTACCCTGCGACAAACAAGAATTAACGGAGACCAGAAAGATATCATCGAGCCTGACCAGCCCAAAGGTCCTGTCTCTATTAAGCCTGAGGTTGGCGCGTGCGATAATCCGGGCAAGTACCTGAGAGTTCATTCTTTTACCGGGTGGCTTCGGGTATTGAGTACGCCTCTCATATAAAATAGTGCCCGGGTCTGTTCCTAACCGGTTGATCTCACAGGTAAAATCAAACCGCTTGCAGAGAGAACGTAGGCGTGCGATCTCCCTCCTCATATCCTGCCCTGTCTGGGAGGGCAGGCCGAATATCATGGTAAAATGGCAGTAAATGCCGCGCTCCTTGCAATTCAAGAGTATCTTCTCTATATCGCGCACCTCAATGCCTTTGTTGATTAACCTTGACAGGCGGGGCGTTAATGTCTCGACCCCGAAGAGGATATAACGGCACCCTGAATCATAGAGCCGCTGCACAAATTTCTTATGTGTCAGCTCCTTCTGGCAACGCATCATCACGCCATAGCGTATAGCAAGCTTTTTCCTTATCATACGCGCGGCCAGTGTCTTGGCATACGCAGCCTGCATCGAGGCATCGACAAAGAAAAAACAGGAAACATTGTGCCTCTTGCGCAGCTGCTGTATTTCTTGCACCACTTGCGCAACTTTTTTCTGCCGGAACCCGCGGTTAAAGTCAACCCTTGTGCGGCAGAATATGCACTTATTCCAGGGGCAATTCCTGGAAGTAGAAAGCAACAGAACCGGTACGGGGGTGGCATACTTACGCAGTTTAAAATCAGAGTAATCCGGGGCAGGCAAATAATTCATTGCTTCAACTCCCCTGCTGCAAGAAGATTGTACAACGAGCCCGTTCTTGCGGTAGGTAAGATTGGGTATGGCAGACGGCTCCTGCGCGTTGAGAAGCCCCAGGAAAGCCTCTTCGCCTTCCTTCTCTATCAAATAATCAATAAAACCGAACCTCTCTAAAAAGCGTGCTTTCTCCTCCTGGCTCATTCTGCTGATTACTCCGCCGCCGAAGGCAATTTTCTTGCGGCTGGCCAGGGCAAGAGACCTTGCCAACAGGATTGCAAAAGGCACTTGCCTTGCCTCAAATAAAGAAAACCCGAACAGTTCCGCAGGCCCATCCAGGAGTATACGGCGATACGGGCTAATTATTGTATCCGCATTACGATAATTACGGTTTTCAATTGCCTGTTTTACTGCTTCAACAATACAGTGCTCAAGCGGAAAGTAAAAAGAGTGGAGCAGGTGCCTGATAACGCATTGCTGCCTATAATCGGCGCCTTGCTGTTTCAGGCATGAAAAGAGGCCCCGTGCAATGCCGCGTCGTTTTGCAAAAAGCGTAAGGATTCTTTGAAAGGCGCGGCTGTCTTTACCTTTTTTACCAAGTGCGCGCAGGTACGCTTCTTCATGCACAAGCGCCCTTATAAAGAATTCCTGGTTAAAATCATAACAGGTTATCCTGTGCCTTGAATGGGATTGCACATAGCTTTTTATCGAAGCTATACCGATCGGCACATAGGTAGGCAGGTCAAAACAGAACGGCACAAATACCAACGCCGCTTTCACTGTGCTTCCCCTTTTTTAACCCGTGCGGTAAGAATCATCCGATTCAACGCATACCCTAAGAAAGGAACGTTGAAGCGACGCATGCGTGCTTTCTTTTTAGAAGAAATAAGATACGCCGGCTAAGCCAAAATTGGCATCCATCCCGCGGTTCGGCCTTTTTGTATCGGCATTGGAAAGATGGCGGTAACGGTATTCAGCCGTAAAGGCGACATTTTTTTTAAAAAAATAGTGGAATCCAACGCAGGCATTCTCGTTAAAATTTAGCTGCGTACCCTGTTCACGGATGTGCTGTGTGATAAATATGCCCCCGACGCCGGCTTTAAGATACGGCCTGAAGCGGGAGGTATCAGGAAGAAAGCATGCCTTGATAAGAAAGTTATTCCCTATTTCGGCGTTGTTGTCAGGAGAAGGCACATAGCTGATAAAAGGCTCGACCACGAAATAAAACGAAACAGGCGCTGCGTCAGCCCCTTCGACTTGAGGCTTAGAGAGCCTGAAATCAAAATCCACGTATAATGGCACTACCTGGTAATCCCCCTTCTCGCTCAATTTTCCCGTGCCGAAACCAGTAAGGAATTCTACTGCACTAAGGCGGCTGCTGTGCCCTTTTTGCACAGGCTGGCCAATCGCTGCGCCTTGCACGCATATCAACACAAAGAAACCCAGTAACACACTTGCCAACCTTTTCGTAACCACTGTAGTTCTCCTTTTCTGTAGTAGTGATGAAACGCTCAGTGCAGCTTTTTCCCCCCTCCACGGCCATCTTCCCCTTGAGAAATCCTTTCAAACCACTGCAGCATCGTCTTACGCAACACTTCGTATTCGTCAAGGCTCAATATATTCTCAACCAGGTCCTGGTTTTCCAGTATTTCGTCTTTGCCGTTATTCTTCCTTAGCGCCAAGAGGTACCTTCCGCTATAGTTGAAACGGCGCGAGGCAGTAAGGGAAAGCGCAAAATTATCCCTGTTGAAAAGGCCGTTTTGCTTCTCAACTGAGAGCATGATTAGAAAACCGCTTTTGATAAACACAGGGGTTGCAGTCCCGACCGCAAAACGTTCATCGGTTTCCCTTCTCTCGACAAAAGGGATGTTGGGCATGCTTTCAAAAAATAGATAATCGTCGAATTCCTTCACCTCACCGTAGCGCTGAAAAGATGGATCCAGTATATATATCTTCTCAGACATAAAGGCAGGCCTGGTAATCCGTAAGACAATATGCGTTGACTGCGGATAGAGGAAATAGCCTGATTCTGCGGCCCGGGCATAATCAATTATGTAGGAGTCGTCAAACAGGCCTTTGATCTTTTCGTATACGGCAACTGCCAGCTCTCCGCAGAGGCCGAAGCGCCCCTGCGCAAGCACAAGCCTCCCTTTGTCATCAAAGCGGTGAATGTTCGTTAATTGCCAGTCGGAATTCTTAAAATCAAGCCTGACTCCGACTTCTGGCCTGACCAGGTCATGGATACCTGAATACTGCAGCGGCGCGATGATCCTCTTTATCTCTTTATAAAACGGGGGCCTTGTTTTATAGTATGCTGTGTTCCAATAGAAAGCCAAAAAGATTACAATAAGCAAGATGCCGGATAACGCGAAAAACTTTACAGGCCGCCTTAATAAAGTGGCATGCAACCGCCTCGGCCGCATCCCCCACAGCAAGGGTGCGGTACACATGGCTAAAGGGACAAGGGCCCAGATGCGCCCCTTCATGATATTGTAATCAGCGCACAGCGCCTTCCACGACACGCCAGCTATATAATGGCCGAAAAGAAATTCGAATCCTACGGTCAGCGCCAGCCAAAGAAGGCCGATCAAGAATAATTCATGCGTAACCCACTCATGCGCATTGTTTCTGATATAAAAAAAACTGATCAGCAGGATTATGGCTAGTAACAATAGCGTCGAAGCAATATGCGCTCCCGGAAAAATGCCCAGAAGAGGCTCAAGCACGGCGATCCTGAATGCGCCGTTTAGCACTGCCATTACTGCAAGCACGCACCAGATACCCAGCGCGCTCAGAAAAATCTTTGCCTTCATGAAAATTACTCCCTGCCTGCTAGCCCGGAATCATACTTTACATCCACATTTTTTCCTTCGCAGAATTACAACCTGCGCGCAAG
>JBFMDA010000060.1:0-5673 GCA_040754255.1 Candidatus Omnitrophota bacterium
GGTAGTCCGAGGAAGAACTACTAGCAGCAAAACGAGGGCGTTTTTTAAGACGGAATCCTTGTCTTAAAAACGCCTCTTTTTATATGCGAAGAGGGAAACTATGGCAAAATATGTGTTTATCACTGGCGGGGTAATTTCAAGCCTCGGCAAAGGCATTGCATCTTCTTCGATAGGCAAGATTCTTGAAGCGCGGGGGTTGAAGGTAACATTAATGAAGTTCGACCCATACCTTAACATCGATCCCGGGACGATGAACCCCTATCAGCACGGGGAGGTGTATGTTACCGAGGACGGGGCAGAAACCGATCTTGACCTGGGGCATTACGAGCGTTTTACCCATTCCCAGATGACCAAATTCAATAACGTCACCACAGGCCAGATAT
Organism: Candidatus Omnitrophota bacterium; assembly: GCA_040754255.1. Classification (GTDB taxonomy): domain Bacteria; phylum Omnitrophota; class Gorgyraeia; order Gygaellales; family Profunditerraquicolaceae; genus SURF-25. The sequence goes on from JBFMDA010000060.1 coordinate 384, forward strand.
ACAATGCGGTGATTTCTAAAGAGAGGCGCGGCGATTATTTAGGAAAGACCATCCAGGTCATCCCCCATATCACCAACGAGATAAAAGAAAGGATTAAGAAGGTCAAAGAGGTTTCTTCGGCCGAAGTCGTAATCGTAGAAATAGGAGGCACGGTAGGCGATATCGAAAGCCTTCCTTTTCTTGAGGCAGCAAGGCAGTTCGGCCTGGAAATGGGCAAGGAACAGGTTATGTACATACATTTGACCTTGGTGCCGTATATACGGTGTGCGGATGAGGTTAAGACCAAGCCGACGCAGCACAGTGTGGGTACGCTACGTGAAATCGGCATCATCCCGGATGTGCTGATCTGCCGTACCGAAAAGACGCTTACATCGGAATTGAAAGAAAAAATCTCTCTTTTTTGTAACGTCCGTAAAGAGGCCGTTATTGAAGCCAGGGACATGGAATCGATTTACCAGATACCGCTTGAATTTAAGAACCAGATTTTGGACGAAATCATCTTGAGCCATTTCAATCTTATCTGTAAGTATTCGGGGCTCAAGGACTGGGAGAAAAACGTCCTTGAACCCTTGCTTCACCCGAAATCAAAAACGACAATTGCCGTGGTGGGAAAGTACATCGGTTTACAGGACGCATACAAATCAATTTACGAAGCATTAACGCACGCCGGGATTGCAAACGATACAAAGGTCCAGATACGCAAGATTGATTCCGAAGATATTGAGAAGCAGGGAGCAGCTATGCTCCTTAAGGATGTCGCAGGAGTGTTGGTGCCCGGCGGTTTCGGGTACCGCGGGATTGAAGGAAAAATCAAAGCCATACATTTTGCCCGTGAGCATCACATTCCCTTCCTGGGCCTTTGCCTGGGGATGCAGTGCGCGGTAATCGAATTTGCCCGTAATGTATGCGGCTTAGGAGGGGCTAATTCCACTGAGTTTAAGCCGAAGACGAAATACCCCGTGATCAGTTTGCTTGAGGAACAGAAGAAAATAAAATCCCTGGGCGCGACAATGCGGCTCGGAGCGTACCCTTGTGCGATTAAGAAAAATACGCGCGCGAAAGAAGCGTACGGCAGGATAAGCGTATATGAGCGGCACCGCCACCGCTACGAAATGAATAATACATACCGCAGGTTATTCGAAAGGAAAGGAATGGTGTTCTCGGGTATATATCAACAGAAAAACCTAGTGGAGATAATCGAACTGAAAAGTCACCCCTACTTCATTGCCGTTCAGTTCCATCCGGAATTCAAATCCAAGCCCGACAAATCCCACCCCTTGTTCCGGGAATTCATTAAGGCAGCGCTCAATGTCGAAACTAATAAAAGCACATAAATCCCAGAATAGAAACAGGAGGGGTCTATAGTCCATAGTCTATAATCTATGGATCAGGATTGCCCCAAATAACATTATGTATGCACTGCTGGCATTAGAAGACGGAAAGGTGTTTAAGGGTAAGTCGTTTGGCGCACCCGGCGAAAAAGAAGGGGAAGTAGTATTTAATACCAGCATGGCCGGTTATCAAGAAATCCTCACCGATCCTTCTTATAAAGGCCAGATTGTCGCGATGACCTACCCTTTGATTGGTAACTATGGGGTTACCAGCCAGGACGCAGAGTCTTGCCGGCCTTTTGTCGAAGGGTTTGTGGTAAAGGAATACAGTAAAATTGCCAGCAACTGGCGTTCCCAAAAATCACTCGGAGGTTATCTTAAAGAACATAATATCGTGGCTATCGAGGGGATTGATACACGCTCGCTTACTTTGCATATCCGAAAGGCCGGCGCCATGAAAGCGGTGCTGTCTACGAATGACCTTGATGCCAAGAGCCTTGTGGCAAAGGCCCGCCAGTCGAGCGGCCTGGTAGGGATGGATTTGGTGAAAGAAGTTACCGGCAGGAAGGCGTACGAGTGGAACAAAAAAGGCCGGTATAAAGTAGTGGTTATTGATTGCGGGGTAAAATTCAACATCTTGAGGCTCTTGGAACAATCTGATTGTAAGGTTGTCGTAGTGCCGGCACATACTAACAGTATTGATATCCTGGCAATGAAGCCGGACGGCGTGTTGCTTTCCAACGGCCCCGGGGACCCCGCTGCGGTGGGATATGTAATAGAGACGGTCAGGGCATTGTTGGGGAAGTTGCCGATGTTCGGAATTTGCCTTGGACAGCAGATGCTAGGCCTGGCACTGGGCGGAAAAACTTTCAAGCTTAAATTCGGGCATCACGGCGGCAACCATCCTGTAAAAGATCTAAAGACCGGCAAGGTTTTTATCACCGTTCAGAATCATGGTTTCTGCGTGGATATAGATACCCTCAATACCAGGGGGATAGAGATTACCCATATGAACTTAAACGACAACACATTGGAAGGGATACGGCATAGGCGGCTTGCGTTTTTTTCCGTGCAGTTTCATCCGGAGGCCTCGCCCGGGCCGCACGACGCAGAACATCTGTTCCGTAACTTTACGAAATTAATGGAAAGGCATAAAAAACGATAACAGAACCAAGGAGCGGAATTTAGAACGTATTCCTCGGCCTCAACCTTAACCTCAACCTTCTTCTGCAATGCCTAAGCGCACTGATATAAAGAAAATAATGATTATCGGTTCCGGCCCGATTGTTATCGGCCAGGCCTGTGAATTTGATTATTCCGGTACCCAGGCCTGCAAAGTATTAAGGCAGGAAGGGTATAAGGTAATCTTGGTGAATTCTAACCCCGCCACTATCATGACTGACCCTGAGATGGCCGATGGCACGTATCTTGAGCCGATTACCGTTGAGACGGTCGAGAAGATTATCGCAAGGGAACGGCCGGATGCGCTCCTGCCGACTCTCGGAGGCCAGACAGCGCTGAATACGGCGGTTGGGCTTGCAGAGCGGGGGGTACTCAAAAAATACAAAGTCGAGACAATCGGCGCAAATATCCAGGCTATCAAAAAAGGAGAAGACAGAAAGCTATTTAAGGCGGCAATGAAAAAAATAGGCTTGGATTTGCCGCGCAGCGATAAGGCATACGAGTTAGGCGAGGCGATGCGCATTGCGCAAGAAATCGGATTTCCGGTAATTATCAGGCCGAGTTTTACTCTCGGCGGGACTGGCGGCAGCATCGCATATAATATTCAGGAATTTAAGGAGCTGGCAAAACACGGCCTTGAATCGAGCATGATAGGAGAGATACTTATCGAAGAGTCGGTGCTGGGCTGGAAGGAATTCGAGCTGGAGGTTATGCGCGACATCAAGGACAACGTGGTGATTATCTGTTCCATTGAGAATTTCGACCCTATGGGCATCCATACAGGAGATAGCATTACGGTAGCCCCTGTGCAGACCTTAACTGACAAAGAATACCAGCGCATGCGCGATGCCGCGATAGCCTGTATTCGCCAAATCGGAGTGGAAACCGGCGGCTCCAATATCCAGTTTGCAGTGCATCCGGATACAGGCCGCATGGTTATCATAGAGATGAACCCCCGGGTATCCAGGAGCTCGGCACTTGCTTCTAAGGCAACAGGCTTTCCCATCGCCAAGATCGCGGCAAAATTAGCAGTCGGTTATACCCTTGACGAAATACCCAATGATATCACCAAAGAAACCCCGGCGTGTTTTGAACCCACTATTGACTATTGCGTAGTGAAAATCCCCCGTTTTACCTTCGAGAAGTTCCCTTCTTGTGACCCTACCCTGACCGTCTCCATGAAATCCGTAGGCGAGGTCATGGCAGTAGGTAGGACTTTTAAGGAAGCGCTGCAAAAAGGGCTGCGGTCTTTGGAAATCAAGAAGCACGGATTGGAAAGCGTAGCGTTTAAAAGCGCCCGCGCCTTTACCTGCGACGCAAGGACCAAGGAAACCATAGTCGAGAAATTAAGAAATCCCAATGCCGAAAGGATATTTTATCTTGGCGATGCATTCCGGATAGGTATGGATATCGAGAAGATATATGAGATCACCGGTATCGACCGATGGTTTCTGCACAACCTGAAAGAAATAATTGAGATGGAGAAATTGCTGCTTTCCCATAAGGGTACTCCTAGTTGTGAAATTCTCAAAGCGGCTAAGGAATACGGGTTCAGCGATACACAACTTGCTGTCCTGATGCAAAAAAGCGAAGAAGAAATATATACCCTACGCAAGAAGTTGAATATAAAGCCCGTATTTAAACTTGTCGATACCTGTGCCGCAGAATTCCAGGCATTCACCCCGTATTATTACTCCTCATACGACCAGTAGGCCGAGGTTAAGGCTAAGGTCTAGGCTAAGTAAGGCTAAGGCCAAGGTTAAGGGTAGCAAGGGTAAGGTTGATGGTTTGGTTTTTAGGTTAGGTTTTTGGTATGCAACACCAACAGCCTTACCCAATAACCAGACCCATGACCTTACCTATTATCTAATGACCGGTTTTGCGCCGTACTCCGTACGCAATACGCTATACGGATAACGCTCAACGCTGTACGCTCAACCCCTATAGCACCCAATACTCAATACAATCCTTTACAACATCCCCTTCCTCCATTATAATACTTTCAGGCTATTACCTATCCATGAATAAGAAAATCGGCTTTGATAACGAGAAGTACTTAAGGGAACAGACCGCCGCCATCTTAGACAGGGTAAGGCGTTTTGATAATAAGCTTTACCTTGAATTCGGCGGGAAGCTGTGTTTCGATTTTCACGCCGCACGGGTGCTGCCCGGCTATGATCCTAACGTCAAGATCCGCCTCCTCCAACAGTTAAAAGAGAAGATAGACATAATACTTTGTATCTATGCCAGCGATATAGAAAAAGGAAGGGTCCGCGGCGACTTCGGAATCACCTATGATGCGGCAACACTGAAACTTATCGATGACCTGAGGAAGTGGGGGTTGGACATACTTGCGGTAGTCATCACCCGCTTTACGAGCCAGCCAAGCGCAGTGATTTTTAAAAACAAACTTGAACGCAGGGGTGTAAAGGTCTACTTGCATTTTCCTATCGAAGGCTATCCTGCGGATGTAGATGTCATTGTCAGCGAAAAGGGGTTTGGCAGGAACGAGTATATCGAAACAAAGAAACCCATCGCGATAGTAACCGCGCCCGGGCCTAACAGCGGCAAGCTCTCGACGTGCCTTTCGCAGTTATACCACGAGCATAAGCGGGGAGTGAATGCCGGATACGCCAAGTTTGAGACATTCCCGATATGGAACCTGCCGCTTAAGCACCCGGTCAATGTCGCCTATGAAGCAGCTACCGCCGATATCCTGGATTTCAACCTAGTCGACCCTTTCCACCTGAGCAAGTATAATAAGACCTCGATAAATT
>JBFMDA010000061.1:0-5360 GCA_040754255.1 Candidatus Omnitrophota bacterium
CACTTTGCGTACCTGGGGAAATTTCCTGCGCTCTGCGGTATAGATTTTACCGTTTCTCAAAAGGAGAAAATCGCCCTTATCGGCGCTAACGGCTCAGGTAAGTCTACGTTATTACATTTACTCGACGGCCTTATTTTTTCCGACAAAGGCATTATGCGCGCGTTCGGCCATGAGTTGAAAGAGGGCGTTTTTAATGATCAATCTTTCTCCCGGGACTTCAGGAAAAAGGTGGGGTTAGTGTTTCAGAACCCCGAAGTTCAATTATTCTGCCCGACAGTCAGGGAAGACATTGTGTTTGGGCCATTACAGCTGGGTATGGATAAGGCAACAATCGCAAAACGCCTGGAAAATCTTATTGCCGTCATTGGTATCGAGGATTTATTGGAAAGGTCCCCCCATCAGCTCAGCATCGGCGAAAAGCGAAAAGTTGCCATTGCCTCGACCCTGATTATTGACCCTGAGGTGCTTCTTTTAGATGAGCCGACCGCAGGCCTGGACCCTTTAACTACCCGGCATATTGTGGATTTATTGATTCAGGAACACAAGTCAGGCAAGACGCTCATTGTCTCTACCCATGACCTGCATATCGTGGAAGAGCTGGCAGATACGGTATATGTGGTGGGACAAAAGAAGCGAATAGTGAAATCCGGCACACCGCAGGCAATCCTTGGAGATTTTCAGCTGCTTCAAGCGCACAACCTCATCCATATCCACAGGCACACGCACGAAGATACGGCGCACGTCCACCCCCACCTCCATACAGAGCACCATTAAGCAAAGACTGCATTGATAGTTTAAAAAATTGGTGATACAATAAATAACCGATGCCAAATGAATTCACGATAAAAATAGCAGGCGAAGCAGGCCAGGGGATGCAGACCATAGGAGCTGCGTTATCCCGGCTGTATAAGAAGGCCGGATTTCACATCTTTGCCAACCAGGACTATATGTCCCGCGTACGGGGCGGTAATAATTTCTTTCAACTCAGGGTCTCGGAAAAGCCGGTATTTACCCTTCACCAGAAGGCGGATATTGTCGTAGCGCTCGATAAAAAGAGCGTTGCCTTACATAAGGCGGGCCTCAGCGATAAAGGAGTTATGGTCCTGGATAGAAAGCAATCCGGCATTTCTGAAACGGAAGATTCTTTTTTTGATGTTGCGCTGCACGAATTGGCGGCTAGTATAGGCGGCAGCGATATTTTCATCAATACGGCTGCCTGTGGGGTCATTGCGGGCATGACCGCAATGACATTCGGGCTCCTTGAAGAAGTAATCCGGGAAGCGTTCTCTGATAAAGGAAGCGAAATTATTGAAAAGAACATCAAGGTCGCAAAAGCCGGTTATGAATTTGCACAAGGCAATTTTAAGAAAAAGGCATTTTCCCTGAACGCAGGACCTCTAAAGGATACGCTGTTTTTAAACGGCAATGAGGCGATTGCGCTGGCTGCGATCAAGGCGGGTTGCAAATTTTACACCGCCTATCCTATGACTCCCTCCACCAGTATTATGAATACCCTCGCGCATTACGCAGCACAATACAATATTGTGGTAGAGCAGGCAGAAGACGAGATTGCCGCTATCAATATGGCGTTAGGTGCCTCATTTGCCGGGGTTCGTGCCATGACTGCGACCTCAGGCGGAGGGTTTGCGCTTATGGTAGAGGGTTTGAGCCTTGCCGGAATGACTGAGACCCCGGTGGTAATTGCCGAGGTGCAGCGGCCTGCCCCTGCAACCGGTTTTCCCACCCGCACCGAACAGGCTGACCTTGATTTTCTTCTCCACGCAGGCCACGGAGAGTTTGCGCGGGCGATATATGCGCCTGGCACCATAGAAGAAGCATTCTATTTGACGCTCAAGGCATTCAATATCGCAGAGAAGTATCAGATACCTGTCTTGATTATGTCTGACCAGCATTTGGCTGATTCATACCGGGATATTGAGCCGTTTGATTTACGTAGAATAAAAGTAGAAAGATCCATTATCTCAAAAGAAGAATCCAAAGAAGTATCGGGCTATACACGTTACAAGCTCACCGAATCCGGAATATCGCCGCGCGCAATCCCTTCCTGGATCGAAGGCGTCATCTATGCGGACAGCGATGAACACACCGAAGAAGGGCATATTACCGAAGATGCCGCAACGCGCATACAAATGGTTGAAAAAAGGCTTTACAAAAAGATGGCAGGCCTTTGCGGTGAAATAGAAAAACCTACGGAATATAACATAACAGGCGCATCCTGCGTGCTGCTTGGCTTTGGTTCGACCTATGGCGTATTGAAAGAGCTTTGCGAGAAATCCGGCAATACGCTTGGCTTCATGCATTTTTCGCAGGTCTGGCCATTTCCCGCAAAAGAAACGGACCGGATATTGAAAGATGCAAAAAAAATTATAACGGTAGAAAATAATGCACTCGGGCAGCTGGCGCGGCTTCTAAAAAGAGAATGCGCAATCAAAATAGACGGTTCGATACTGCGCTTTGACGGAAGGCCGTTTGACCTTGAGTATGTGGATGCGCGACTTAAAAAATATTTATAAATGAATATAAGCGATTTCAAAAGCAATGATGAGATAACCTGGTGTCCCGGCTGCGGTGATTTCGGGATTCTGACGTCGCTCAAAAAGGCCCTGGTTACATTGGGCAAAAAGCCAAAAGACATCCTGCTTGTATCCGGGATAGGGCAGGCGGCAAAATTGCCCCACTACATACAAAGCAACTGTTTTAACGGGCTCCATGGCAGGGCTATCCCGGTGGCAGCTGCCGCCAAGATTGCCAACCGTAACCTTACCGTGATTGTGACAACGGGCGACGGAGATTGCTACGGTGAAGGAGGCAACCATTTTATTCATAACATCAGAAGAAACGCAGATATCACGGTGGTCGTGCACAATAACCAGATTTACGGCCTCACCAAAGGCCAGGCATCTCCTACCACAGACCCGGGTTATGAAACCAAGGTGCAGACGGGCGGTGTAATCCTTGAGCCGCTGCACCCTTTGGAAATGGCGATTGCGTTAGGCTGCGGTTTTGTTGCCAGGGGATATTCCGCGGATTCCGGACATCTCTCCTGGCTGATAGGCGAAGGCATATCGCATAAGGGTTTTTCTTTAATAGACGTACTGCAACCGTGCGTTACGTTCAACAAGAAAAATACCTACGAATGGTACGGAAAAAGGATATATAAAGTTAACGATGACCCTGCCTATGACCCGCACGATAAGTCAACAGCATACCAGAAGGCTTGCGAATGGGGCGAGAGGATTCCTCTGGGCATCATTTATCGGGCAGATAAACCTTCGTATGAGGATAAAAGCGGCATCAGTAATATGCCTGCCCTGGCAGAAATAGAGATTAACAATATAGATATCACGCCAACCTTTAAGGATTTTAAATAATCGGATACCTAAGGAATGTGCATGGCCGAATGTTAAAAATAAACTCCGTAAAAGCTCAGTTGATTATTTTTTTAGTAACTCTTGCTGCCTTTTTTTCTGCCAAAGAAAGGGACCTTGCATTTGCGACTGCTATAGTCATCGCGGTGATTTCGGCTTCAGCCCTTGAGGCGATTATCCTGTTTCTAAAAAAGAAAACCTTCCGATTGACCGAGAGTTCCGTGATTACGGGATTGATCATCGGGTATGTGCTTTCAAGCGATGCGGGTTGGTTGAGGTTTTTCTTAGCCGCCTTATTGGCTATTCTTTCCAAGCAGTTAATCCGTTACCGCAATACGCATATTTTTAATCCGGCAGCCTTTGGCATATTCTTGACACTCATTCTTTTTAATGCCTCTACCCAATGGAAGGGGACCTATAGCTGGTATATACTTGCGCCTTTCGGCCTTTATTTTGCCCACAAGATCAGGAAAATGGAAGTCATTATCGGATATGCCGCGGTTGCGTTGGGCCTGTTTGGGGCCCAGGCTGTTATTCAGAAAGTGCCGCTTGTATCTATTTTCGGTTACTTAAGCTACTTTTTCATTTTTATTATGGTGATTGAGCCTAAGACAACGCCTGTTACTACGGCAGGGAAACTCGTTTTTGGCGCCGGCGTTGCGTTTCTCGTCTTTATTCTAACCGAGCTCGGCGCGCGGTTCGATGTCGAGCTCTTTGGCCTTTTAGGTATGAATGCTGCTGTCCCGGCGTTAAATCATTTATTACGTAAAAAGGAGGCTTAGCATGAGGAGGATTACTGCGGTCTTAGTGCTTTTTATTTTTTTGTTCCTGGCTTCTGAAGCGTACGCGCACCCTCCATATGATATCAAAATCACTTTTGACCCGCAAACGAAAATACTGCGCGCGCTTATTATGCACAATGTCAGCAATCCCCTGAATCATTACATCAAAAAGGTAGATATCGGATTAAACGGCAAAGAGATCATTGAGCATAGTATTTCCCGGCAGGATAATAACGAAAGCCAGGCCGTAAGCTATCTTATACCCGACGCAAAAAAAGGCGACGTGCTCTCTGTCGAAGGATATTGCAGTATCAGCGGAAAACTGAAGAAAGAAATTACGGTAAGCGGCAATTGATGTATTGGTTTTTGGGTGGCAAGCCAAGACAGTAGCCCTTTCCCTGTTATTTCCCGAATCCCCTTTATGTTACTACCCATATTTTTCTTGAAACCTTTTTCCTCCGGAAGCATCACAACTATGGAGGAAGAGATGAGAAAGCTACTATTTGCGGTTATAGGAACGGTCATAGTGGTCGGCCTGCTCGCTGCGTTAAGGGTAGAGAAGGAGGGATTTATCATGGCTAAACATACGGATAGCAAGAAAATGCTTACTCCTCAGCAGTATGATGTAATGCGTAAAAACGGTACGGAACCTCCTTTTCTGAATAAGTATTGGAATAATAAGGAGCCCGGTATCTATGTGGACCCTGTAAGCGGGGTGCCGCTTTTCAGTTCGCGCGATAAGTTTGATTCCGGCACCGGATGGCCGAGTTTTACCGGGCCAGTTGATCCTAATGTAATCGTTGAGAAGCAGGACACCAGCCACGGGACGGTAAGGACTGAAGTGCGTTCAAAAACAAGCGATTCCCATTTAGGCCATGTGTTTCAGGATGGCCCTGAGCCGACAGGCGCAAGGTATTGCATTAATTCGGCAGCCTTGCGGTTTATCCCTGCGAAGGACCTTGCAAGGGAGGGTTACGCGCAATATGCCTCGATGTTTGAGGCAAGTGCCAAGAAAGTCAAGACCGAAACAGCCACCTTCGGCGCCGGCTGTTTCTGGGGAGTGCAGGCAGTGTTTGAGGGGGTAAAGGGGGTAAAAGCGACCTCTGCCGGGTATATGGGGGGAACGCGTAAAAACCCTACCTATAAAGATGTGTGTACCAATACTACCGGGCATGCTGAAGTGGTCCGG
>JBFMDA010000062.1:0-5269 GCA_040754255.1 Candidatus Omnitrophota bacterium
AAGCTGCTCTTTGGTTTGGGTGATATCCGGGGATGCCTTGCGCAACGCGCCTATTTCTAGCAACGCAAAGTCTTCGGGGTTGTTTCCAATAAACTCTATAGACACGCCGGAAGCCCCTATTTCCTGCGCATATTTTCCTACGGCTTCCTGCAGAATAGCCCTGGCCTCATGCGGCACTTCTGCGGCAAAACGGGCCGCTGGTTGCAATGCTGCAAGCGGGCTTGAGCTAGATTCAATGCTTGTTTTTTCCTCTATATCATCCGCGCAGGAACGCCCTATCTTTACCTTGAAAATCCTGCCCTGCAAAGAGCCGTCAACTACGGAGACAATGTTCTGCAGAGGCTCAAGGCAAAGAGCAAGCCCGTCGCTAAGCTCGTGGTGAATGGCATCGGGCAGCTTTTTAACTACAGAATAATGTTCCATCGCCGCGCGTATAATAGCAAGGTTAAGCGGATAAAAGACCGCCTGAATTTCTGCGTTCTTTAAGCTAGGGTCAAATTCATACACTCCGGCTGCGTCAAGCGAAGGGCCGAATTCATCCTGTATGACTGCATAATTTTTTGAGCTTCTGTCAAATACGCAGGAAGCCTTAAGCAGGTCTTCTATAAATACGGCGACCGCAAGCCTCCCCTGGATCTGGCTGGCAGCGCGTAAAATATCATTACGCAGCTCTTGGCGCTGTGCTTTGACTAAACCCGCTACTTTCCTGGTAAGGCGCTCGTCAATTTGCTCCAATAACGTAAGTTCTTTTTCTGTGCCAATTTTTGCCAATGCCTGCGCGCAAGCGCGCAATACGGCTGGCCTTCTGTAATCAAGATGGCTTGCCATAAATTCCCTGACACTGCCGCAGGCAGATGTATCCGCCATGAAACGCAAGGTTGGGACAAAATAAAATTCGAATTCTTTTTGACCCATATCCCGCAAGATATGCTTTGCATAGTTCTCATTCTTGAAGAAGTTCTGTAAAAGCAGGCGCGAGGTTAAGTCTGTCCGTTCGCACATAACCTTAAGTACGAGGTATTTTACCAGCGGGTCGTCATTAAAGAAAAGTCCCTGCAGTCTTCTTCTTATGGGAGGAATACGGTCATGGCCGACGAGATTAATTGCTGCCTGAACTATGCCCCGTACGGCGTTTTCGACCTCAGAGTCAGGAACTACATTGCCGGTAAACTCTCTTACTGCCTCTCCCTTTGCGGAAGCCACGTAGATACGCGTATCCTTATCAATTATTCTCCTGTACCACTCCCGCGCCTCCTGATACCTGCCCAGCCTCATCAGCAGATCCCCTATTTTAATTATCATATGCACAGGCAGGATCCCGGCAAATCTTTCTGCGACTATATAATAAAAATCCATGCTGCGCTTATATATGTTGAGCGCGGTCGCATGATAACCAATCTGTTCATGGATATCTCCGATCATCTCAAAGATAGTCCCGAGGTTGCCGTATTTGGTCTGAGTTTCCTTGCGTGTGCGTATCCATCTGATGGCCTCAATGCGTAGGCCGATTAGGTCATCATAAAGCGCGTTTAAGCCGTAGTGCTGGCTATGCGTAGCCATTCCTTTATATATCTTCAGGGATTTGCTCATACATTCAGCGCCAAGCCTGTGCGCGTGGCGGGCCTCTTCATTTCTTCCCTCTGACCGCAGTTCTTTCTCCCGGTCAAAATAACCCATTCCCAAATCGAAATTACGATACGCGGCAAAATTAGTTACTTCCCGTAAAAGCTGCCTGGCACCAAGATAATCTTCGGGATCATTCTCGACTGCAATCTCTAACTTCTTGCAAATAGCATCATAGATCCCTCTTATGCCTTCTTCCTGCCTTTGTCCTACATACATCTCTTTTTGGTGATACTTGATGATTGCAATAGCCTCACGGTAGGCAGGCAGGGCCCTTACGATGCGTTGTGACTTATGGGCCCTATCGGCCATAGTGGCCCGGTCAATATATTTTTCGGCCTCTCCTACAAGCCCGTGTTTGCAGTGTGCGCGCGATAGAGCAAGCATTGTTTCAAAATTATTCCTATTCTTAAAACTTCTTGCGTTGCTATGCAGCTCTGTAATATCGGTGGTGAACTCTATAGTAGCTAATGTTATTTCCCCGGTTTCATCGCCGAAGATTACCGGCACCGTAATAACGCCTGTTGTAGGGTCGATCGAAGCGCCCTTAAAACCCCATGGATTGTCCTCTGCGAACGCCGTTACATTCAAAATCCCTGCTTCGCCCCTGAAAATATCCTCCGTAGCAATTGTCTTATTCCATGGGATCTGGCGGTCGTGCTCGCTGCCCGGGGCAACTATTCCGATATTGTGCATTTCGGCTACCTCTATGGGAGTAAATTTCCATTTATCGCGGTCGATATCAGCGTCTTTTTGCGCTTCGTTAAGCCTATCAAGTGACGCAGGCACCGCAAATAATTTTCCTCCGTGCGGCTTCAATACGGCTGCTGCCAGGACGCCTTCGAGGGCGCGGCCGGCCCCGATAAAACAGTCAATTTTTCCATCAAGTACAAGCTCAAGCGCCGGAATGAAATCGCCCTCTGCGACTAAAATAATATTGCCATTTCTATATATTCCGTGCTTCTTAGCGACTGAAAGCGCGTAGTCATAATCCTTTGTTTCTACCCTCACGCCTAACTCAACCAACTTTTCGAACCACGGCTTATGCCGGGGCCTGGCCAGCATTCCAAATACGATCTTCGTATAGGGTATTTTTTCGGGGGAGAATCCGACGCTTCTGAGAATTCTTTTTACTCGCGCCTTTGACCTCCTGCCAAAAATACGGGTCAAAAAATCGGTAAACTTTTTCTGCCGTGACTGCATATATTTAGCCCTTGCGAGTACCTCATAATTGTAGGCGAGCGACTTAGAAAGATTGATTCTTGCAGATGCCAATTGCGGTGAAAGCATGAATTTAATGAGATAAAAAGCTCCCCGGGTAGGGGCCATTGGTTTTTGCTGTTCCCTGAATTGCTGCGCGTATGTTCCTATAGAACACATTCCGAACTGTACGGGAGAATTAAGGCTTTCCGTCGATTCAACAATGTCAAAAGATGCCCAGAGGTCCAGCGCCTGGGGGAGAGGGCCTAACACCATATCCTCGCGTATGTCCATTGCGCGTGCTTCTTCGCGTTCTTCTTCGGCATTGCGCACGCGGAGCGTATAACCAAGCCTTGAGGTAACCTGTTCAAGTGTATTCCGTGCAGTAGCGCCGGCCTGTTCCAAGAGATAAATCCTGACAAAATCCAAGTGGCTATGCGCTTTCCTGCCGGTTACGGAAGCAGCGACCCTTGCCTGGACTAAAAGATAAGGAAGATACTGCTCTATGCCGCTTGTCCCTTCGGGCACCTCTCTGACAGGTTTCTTTAATGCCTTGAATGTAATCGACCGTATTCCCTTGATTTCTTCATCCGGTACGAATGCCTCCATAATAGCTTTGCGCCGCGCTGCCTCGGTTGCCTTGCGCTGCTTTCTCTCTCTCCAGAACGTCGCAACTAATCTCCTTGTGAACGTAATCGCAAAACTCAACACAATAGCGGCAATGATTGTCCAGGTATATATTACAAAATTATCGCCTGCGGCCTCTCCTGCCTGGTCCTGTGCATATGCGAGGCCGGTAAAGAACAGCCAGGCCGCAAGCGCATATGCCGCAACCCGCCAGCCATGACTGGGTGCTGCCTGCGGCCTGGGAAATCCGCTACCACTCAGCGGCGAAGATCCTATCTCTTGCGCTGATTTAATGATTGTGCCTGCTTTTCCTTTAAGTGCCTCCTTAAGGTAATTAATAGAAGTGATAATTGCTACCTCTCCCCCTTCTTGCACATGTTTGATGCCCGCTTTTACCTTTTCAAGCATGCTGCCTTTTCCGAAATGGTTTTCATCGATATATTGCTGCGCCTGTGTGCCGGTTATCATGCCTAATGCCTGCTGTTGGGGTTTTCCAAAATGAATATAGGCATTCGCGACATTGGTAAGAATTACGAGTGTTTTCACTCCCAAGATTCTTGCCAATACCTGTGCAGCTAGATCTTTATCAATCACTCCCAAGACGGGTTTAATGGTTTCCAGGCCTTCCCTGACCACCGGTATGCCGCCTCCCCCACAACAGATTAAAAGCAGTCCTTTTTCGAACATACCTTTTATGCTGCCTGCCATGGCGATATCGTGCGGCTCAGGGGAGAGCACCACCCAACGCCATTCTTTACCGTTTGCATTTTCTCTTAATTTCCTGTAGGCCCTTTCCGGATAAGTGGCGCACATCACATCCTTCTCTGTTGCGGTCAACCACGGGCCTATGGGCTTGCTCGGCTCTTTGCACAGGCTTTGAGGCGATACCTCTACATAGGTAAGAATATACCGTATCTTGCTTTCAAGCTCGCGACCTTTTAAGCCATTGCGGCGCAAGATTTCCGCAGCTAAGGCCTGTTTTATCTTTGCGCCTAAATCGAATTCAGTATATGCATTCGCCTCAACCGTAGAATTGGCTTTCCCCGCATTCAATACGTCTCCCGATTGCGGGCCGTTGCCATGCACAAAAATCAACTTGTACCTCTCTTCTATCAAATCTACAAGCGCAGGCGCAAATTCACTGATATTCTCCAATTCCAGCCTGTCAATATCGTCTCCGTTGGCCTCTCTGGACTGGCCTTCTTTCCTAAAGGCATTGCCGCCTAAAGCAATTACTATCGATTTGCTGTCTGTCCGCAGCGGCGAAGAAGAACCGTTGGGCGTATACGTATCGCGTATATTGACTTCGGTATTCTCAGGAACAAATGTATATATCTCCAAAGCTCCTTCATCGCTCATTCGTATGCATCCGTAGCTGGCAGCCTTGCCGATACTTGCGGGTTTTGAGGTTGAGTGAATGCCGACTTTACCTCCGATATGTATAAATATGCCCAGTTTTCCATAAGGATAACCCGGATGGCCATAAGGTATAGAAAAGCTCTTATTATTAGGATCGGTATAATAGGGTTTCTTTTTGACCCGCGATAAAATTTTAAATGTTCCTGTTGGTGTCTGACAGCATTTCCTGCCCACTGCCACATCATATGCCTTTATCAGCTTACCGTCTGCGGTTTCAAAGTACAGTTTCTTCTCCTGCCTTGAAACCATAATTCTATAGGTAAGATTAATAACCTCTAAAGTCTGGCCGGCTTTAACCTGGTCTGTGGCAAGATGATTAAGCTCTTTTAACAGCTCCGGAGTCATATTGAACTGCTTAGCCAGTTGTCTTACTGTAGTCTTTTTCTCCACTTGATAAAAA
>JBFMDA010000063.1:0-5209 GCA_040754255.1 Candidatus Omnitrophota bacterium
GCGCATGCGCGCAAAAAGGGCTCGCGGATAATCGCAGTCGGGACAACGAGTTGCCGGGCCCTGGAGGCATACGCTGCCTCCGGAGAAAGGCAGGGGCATACGAGCTTGTTTATTTACCCCGGATATGCCTTTCGTTATATTAATGCGCTTTTGACAAATTTCCACCTGCCTTGTACTACACTTTTTATGCTTGTGTGCGCATTCGGGGGATTTCCGTTGGTGCGCAAAGCCTATGAGGAGGCTATTGCGCATAAATACCGCTTCTATAGTTATGGAGACGCGATGTTGATTTTGTAGCGCATAAGGAGGCACTATGCCAAAGACGGTAGCGATAGTCGGGGCAGGGGTGGGTGGCTTGGCAACTGCGGCGAGGCTGGCCCATAAGGGATATGAGGTAACGGTATACGAGAAACTTGCGCACAGCGGCGGCCGTAATAACATGTTAGAAGACTGCGCGTTCAAGTTCGATATGGGCCCTTCTTTTGTATTGATGCCCGATTTATTTGAAGAATTGTTTCGTTATTGTCAAAAAGACATCAAGGATTATCTCACGCTTCTTGCGCTTGACCCGGGTTATAAGATTTTCTATCCCGACGGCACCTCTTTTACCGTGTATAAAGACTCGCAGCGCACCGCGCAGGAGATGGAACGCCTTGAAAAGGGCTCATCCGAGGCGTTTGAAAGGCTCATCAAAGAGATCTCAAAAATATATACCCAGGTCAAGCCGCTTCTCTACCATTGTTTCTCTCCCCTGGCGTTAGGGAATCCTCGATACTGGCCGCTCATTACCAGGCTAAAAACTTTCCAATCTTACTGGGATTTTACGAAAAGATTTTTTAAGAGCGATAAGCTTTGTTATGCCTTTACCTTTGAGGCTATGTTTGTCGGCGTATCCCCTTTTGAGACGCCGGCATTTTACAGTATTATCACGTATGCCGACCATGTGCAAAAGATATACCATCCTCTCGGCGGCATGTACCAGATCCCCCGTGCCATAGAAAAACTGGCAACCGACGCTGGCGCACGCCTGCGCTACAACTGCGCAATCAACCGCATCAGGAAGTGCCGTGGTACTTTCTTGCTTTCTTGCGACCAGGGCTCATTTGAGAGCGATGCGGTGGTGGTGAATGCCGATTATGCCTATACCCAAACAGACCTTTTAGGACGCAAGATCCCTCATTTTAAATATTCCTGTTCCGTCTATCTTATGTATCTGGGGCTGAAGAAGAAGTTAACGGGCTTGGCACATCACAACCTGTTTTTCGCGCAGGACCTGAGGAAGAACCTCTCTCAGATTTTTAAGGACAAGACCTTGCCTGAGGATCCTTCTTTCTACGTGCACGTCCCCACAGTTACGGATCCGTCGCTTGCGCCTGCGGGTAAAGAAATACTTTACATCCTTGTACCGGTGCCGAATCTTGACGGTGGTAGTGGTAATTTCTCACTCTTCGAAAAAAGGATACAGGACATTGTGTTCGAAAGAATCAACGCAACAGCAGGGGTAAAAATCCAGGATTTGATTGAAGTGCGCCACGCATTTTACCCTTCAGATTTTATTTCCTACTATAATATCAAGCACGGCGCTACGTTTGGCTTGGCACATACTCTTATGCAGAGTGCTTTTTTTAGGCCGATGAATTACGAGACTGCGACGAAAGGCCTTTATTATGTCGGGGCGAGTACCCAGCCGGGCGGCGGGTTACCCGTGGTGATTGCCGGCTCTCGGATTGTAGCCGATCTGATACATAATCAACCTGCCGAAGGCACAGGCAACAAGGAGTAGCTTTTCAGCAGTGCCTACCCGTGCGCGGCGTGAAAAAACATTGTAATGGGCGCGTTCTATCACATTGAGTATCCGTGCGTATAAAACCGCCATCAAAAGAATAACCAGGCGTACCCGGATGCCCTCAACTAGAGGAATAGCGCGTAAGGAATCTTTGTAGAATTGCCTTGCCCTTTTGATCTGAAACTGCAGTAATGCCTTCAAATCTTGGGTAAGGCGAGCGTCTGCGATGTCGGCTTCGGACACTCGGTAGCGGTTAAGTTCATCCAGGGGGAGGTAAATTCTGCCCCGCGCGTAGTCTTCTTTTATATCGCGTACGATATTGGTGAGTTGCATCGCTATCCCTAATTTTACCGCTGATTCTTGCGCGCGCGGGTCTTGGCACCCAAAAATCTTAAGCATTATCAATCCGACTACCCCTGCTACCCGGTAACAGTAGCGGTATAATTGATCAAACGATTCATACCGTTTTATAGCCAGATCCATTGAAATACCCTCAAGTAACTCGTCGAAATATGACTGAGGGATTTGATAACGTTCAATGGAATCTTTGAACGCGCAGAGGATTTCATCTTCGCATTCCTGCGTTGCGTAAGCGCTGGCGATCGCGTCACTGATTCTTGTAAACGCCCCCTGCATTGCTTGGGGTGAGTTGCTATCCACGCTTTCGTCGCTTATCCTACAAATGGTATATAGCGCATACGCAGGAAAGCGCATCTGTTGCGGCAGAAACAGGGAAGCGAAGTAATAGGTGGTTGCGTATTGTTTGGTGATACGTTCGGAGAGCGCAAATCCTTTTTGTATTTTTTCGGCATAGGAAAAACCGGACATACCTTCATTGTATCCTTTCGCCAGATTCAGCGCAAGCCAAACTTTTATTTGAAAAGAAAAAAGTTTGGCATACAATAATGAATATGTCTAGATATATGCTCGTCTTAATTCTTGCGGGGGCCCTGCCGTTTGTATTAAGTTTCTGGCCGAAACTAAAATTTTACAAGAACAGCAAAGCCCTGGCTGCCAGCATCTTTGGCATCGTAGCGATCTTCGGGCTCTGGGACGTGATCGCCGTGAGCCGCCACCACTGGCATTTTGACCCTTCGGGGGTGGGGGCAGTCACAATATTCAATTTACCGCTTGAAGAGGCTTTGTTCTTTGTGGTGATCCCGTTCTGCTGCATATTCACATGGGAAGCCCTAAAATACATAAAAGGCCCCAGATGAAAGAATACACGCTGTATGCCCTTTTTTCGGTAATCGCAACCGGATGGGTGGATGCCGTAACCGGCGTAAAGGTTTTGAGGCGGGGAATCTTCTATGCGTACCTTGCGGTAATTTTGTGTTTTAAGCTTTTGGTGAACGGCTATTTGACGGGAGCAGGAATTGTGCTCTACGACGCAAGATACTTCTCGGGTATCCGTTTCGGCACCATCCCTCTTGAGGATTTCCTTTTTGGCTTCAGCATGGTGACCCTGACCATTATCTTTTGGGAGTTTTTTAAAAAATAGCATGCCTGCCTTATAATCCCCGCTATCCTTAGAAGGCGGATATAGCGAGAGCAAGCAGACAAAGGCGTATTTCTTATACGGCGCGACGGTATGGGAGAGAACAATTTTTTTACATTAATCCGTAAAGACGCATCGAGTAATGCCAGGTGCGGACGGCTGTTGACGGCTAGGGGGGCTATTGACACGCCCTGTTTTATGCCGGTGGGCACGCAGGGGACGGTGAAGACCCTTTCTCCTCAAGAGTTAAAGGAGGCAGGTGCCCAGATAGTGCTATCCAATACCTACCATCTTTTCTTGAGGCCCGGCTTAGAGATTATTGAAAAGGCGGGAGGCCTGCATACATTTATGTCCTGGGATAAGCCTATTTTAACCGATAGCGGAGGGTATCAGGTTTTTAGCCTGGCGTTACTGAGGAAGATAACCGATGAGGGGGTGCATTTTCAATCCCACATAGACGGAATGAGGCATTTTCTTACCCCTCAGGACATAGTACGTATCCAGCAGGTGCTCGGCTCCGATATCATCATGCCGCTGGACGAATGCGTGCATTATCCTTGTGCGCGCGACCAGGCAGAGGTCGCGATGGAGCGGACCGTATCCTGGGCAAAGAAATCAAGGGCTACCCATAGCGCAATGCAGCAAGAGGGCGCCTACCCTCAATATCTCTTTGGGATAGTACAGGGAGCAACGTATGAAGAGTTGCGCATACGTTGTTGCGAGGAGTTAATTGAAACAGGCTTTGACGGATACTGTATCGGAGGGCTTTCTGTTGGAGAACCCAAGAATTTAATGTATAATATGGCTGGTATTTGTGCGGGGGTGTTGCCGCAGGGTAAGCCTAGGTATGCGATGGGCGTGGGCTTGCCCGACGATATCATAGAGGCAGTGACGTTAGGCGTTGATATGTTCGATTGCGTCGCCCCCACGCGTTACGGCAGGAACGGCACCGCGTTTACGCACACAGGAGAGATAACTGTCAGGAACGCCCCCTACGCGAAGGATTACGGTCCGCTGGATGATATGTGCGCCTGCTATACTTGCAAGAATTTTAGCCGTGCATACCTAAGGCACCTGTGTAATGCCAAAGAAATGCTGGGGGCGCGCCTCGTATCGTTACACAACGTATATTTTTACCTTGAACTGATGCGCGCGATAAGGCAGGCAATTGCGGAAGGCGTTTTCCTGGTTTTCAAAAAAACATTTTTAGGCAATTATCACGAGGAAGCGTAATACCATTTTTAAGGTATCGCCCGGAGACATCCTTAATTTATGCGGATAGACATCCTTACCATATTTCCCGGAATGTGTACGCCCATCGTCGAAGAGTCGATTATCAAAAGGGCGCGCAAAAAAGGGAAGGTGAGGATACTCGTGCATAACCTCAGGGAGTATACGTGCGACACGCATAGGAAAGTCGACGATCGCCCTTTTGGAGGGGGTTCGGGGATGGTACTGATGCCTCAGCCGATCTTTGAGGCGGTAGGCGCGTTAGCGCGGCAGGGTAATGTGAAAAGTGCCCAGCGCAGGGTGATACTACTGACCCCGCAAGGCAAGAGGCTCAATCAGAAAAATATTAAACGGTTTACTAAATACAAACAACTCATATTGATTTGCGGCCATTACGAAGGGGTTGATGAAAGGGTAAGGACCAATCTTGTAGATGATGAGATCTCCATCGGAGATTATGTCCTGACAGGGGGAGAGTTGCCGGCGATGGTATTTGTCGACTGCTTGGTACGGTTATTGCCGGGCGTGCTCGGCGATAAAAATTCCTTGAAATTCGAGTCTTTTGAAGGTAATCTATTAGAATATCCGCAGTATACCAGGCCAGCCGTTTTCCGGGGGCTTGAGGTTCCTGACCTTCTCTTATCGGGTAACCACGCGCATATTGAGGCATGGAGAAAAGAACAGGCCCTAAAGAG
>JBFMDA010000064.1:0-5132 GCA_040754255.1 Candidatus Omnitrophota bacterium
AGCCGGATTCGTCTTTAATAGGGACGCAATTGGTGCTTAAATGCCTCTCCTGGCCCTGCAGCACAACCATTTCTTCGTTAGAGAGCGGTTCGCCTGTATTGATAATACGCAGGAGGTTGGATTTGAGTTTTTCATATACGGCAGGTGGAAATACATCCTTTAGGTTCTTGCCTATAATCTGCTCTTTGGGAACACCGACTGCAAGAGCGCCGCAGCTGTTTATATATTCAACGTAAAAACCGGTATTCACGATAAAAATGATATCGCGCGCAGTTTCGGCGAGTGTCTGATACAGATTGTAATGGGATAGGCCGGGGATTGTTTTGAGGTGTTCCAGTATTTGCTCTCGGGTCATAGCTAGAAATTTCCTCCTTGCGCACAAGGCCACAGAAAAGAAAAAGGGCAACTCTCTTTTTTAAGAGAATTGCCCTACTAAAAGGCTGATTACCTCTTTTTTATCCCCATACGATGCCTTTTTTTCGGCTGGCAGGCAAAGTATAGCATACGAGAAGTGGGATTTCAAGAGGCAGGGTAGTCCGGAGCAGGCGCATTGTAGAACGTCAAATTCTAAATCCTAAGCTCTAAATTCTAAACACGCACTAAATCACAAACAAATTCCAATTCCCAAAACTCCAATGACCAAAACACAATATGTTGGTTTGGAGCTTGGGATTTCGGATTTGTTTGGAGTTTGATGCTTGGAATTTGTTTAGAATTTACCCGTAGCCTAAGCCTTAACCTTAGCCTGTTTATAGTATGGCGTTGCTTCCGGGGCCTACGCCTTCCCTACTTCTGCCCTCAAGAAATAACTCAAGACCGTCCTGATACCGACGATTGCCGCCAGCATCCCCACCTTTTCCCAGCTTGGGCTCACCACGGAACTTATGATATCGGCAGCGATAAAAACCTCAAGGCCCAAGAGAAGGTGCGCGCCCAAACGCTGCCTGATGACCCCGCTTTCAGCCAAAGAAGCCTTCTTTTCCCTGGAAAGCTTCAGCTGAATAAAACCCTTGGCGGTTTCAGCTACTCCCCACATTACTATTAAGGCGCCCAGAGCGCTGATAAGCGCACATGCTACCATCACAAAATTATTCAACCTGTCCATAGAGCCCTATACCTCCTTTTTGCCAGTGCCATAATGTGCTGGCCGTCATAACTGTTTAAATTCATGGGAATCATGTGCATACGCCTGGGCAGTCTCAAGGGTAATCTGCCCTTTCTTATATAACTCCTTAAGGTGCCTGTCCATGGTGATATTGCCCTGTTCAGCGCCTGATTGCATCGCTGAGGGGATCTGGGTCAAATGGTGCTCCCGGATGAGATTCCTCATAGCGTGATTGCAAACCATGATTTCGGTGACCAGGACACGGCCTGAGCCGGAGGCAGAAGAAAGCAAAAGCTGGGAAATAATCCCCTGGAGACAATCTGCAAGCTGTAATTTTATCTGGAGTTGCTGTTGAGGGGGAAACACGTCTATAATGCGCTCGATGGTCTGGGGGGCGTTCCTGGTATGGAGCGTTGCCAGCACAAGGTGGCCGGTCTCAGCAGCAGTAAGTGCGGTAGAAATAGTATCGAGGTCGCGCATCTCGCCTACCACTATGACATTGGGATCCTGCCGCAGCGAGTCCCTCAATGCGTCTGCAAATGAATGAGTATCGCTGTAGACCTCGCGCTGTTTAATCACGCTCTTCTTATTCGTATGCACGAACTCGATCGGGTCCTCAATACAGACGATGATGCACTCCCTGTCGTTATTAATGAGGTTGATCATGGCTGCCAGGGTTGTGGTCTTGCCTTGGCCTGTAGGGCCGGTAACTAATACCAGGCCGTTATGCTTTCGGGCAAGTTCACTCACTACAGGCAGAAGGCCTAATTCCGCAACAGAAGGGATCCTCGAAGACAGATGCCTGAACGCCCCTTCTACCGCGCCTTTTTGTAAATGGATGTTAACCCGGAAGCGGTCAAGCCCGGGCAGGGCCAGTGCAATATCAAGCCTTAAATCCCGCTCAAACAATTTTTTCTGTTCGTCGGTAAGCACCGCATATATCATATTCTTCAACTCATCCCGGCCCAGCGCAGGCCAGCTGGTACGGATTAATTTTCCGTCCTTGCGCAAAATAGGCGGTTCTTTTTCCGTCAGGTGCAGGTCGGACGCATCCTGTTGCATACATAATACGAGCAGTTCCTTAAGCGACATTGTTCCTCCTTCTTATTCGCAATACCTCAGAGATGGAATAATCTGATTCTTTGTAAATTCAGCATGCCTGTGTCATACGCGACTTCGCTGGCTTCTGCGACATAGGTATGGACAGCTGCGCGTAACGTAAGGCTCTCTTTGAATACCCTGCCTGGGCCTTGGTTAAAATAAGGCAGGGATACAAAGAAAAACACAAGCAGGACATAAAGCCCGTGGGAAATACAAAACGCCTTTATCGCGCCGAACAATTGCAACTGAAATATTCTTGCCAAAAGCCACACATAGAGTATTACTGCGGCACAAAATACGCACAGCGTTAATTGCCCCAGCAGCAAAGGCTGAAGGTCAGGTTGATGCGAGATGATAAGGACATTGATAACGTGCCATATGCCCCGGAAAAACCACAACACGGCATACCAGCCAAGATTAAACATAGCAATAAACCAAAGGTAAGGCGAAGGATTGTATTTTCTTACTCCCACCAGTATCCACATGGTCAGCCAAAGGCATAACAGAGACACCAAAAAATCTACGCAAAAAACGAGTAACCGCTCGGCGAATGTGGCATCAAGGGGCGTCTGCGCTTCTTGCAGCCCCGTCTGTTTTTCTTCAGCCACATAGGCTTTGAGGCTGCCGAAGAAATCAGAGATTTTGCGGGCATATTCCTGCGTTATGCGCGCAAGGGTACCTGTGCGTTCCTCTTTTTCGGGAAAAGAAGTCCCTTGCGCAGCTGCCAGGCCCTGAGTCAGCATTATAAGAAAAAAAACTCCGGGTAGGATGCCTGCTATTAAGCGCCTATATAACAAACACATGCCTCACACCTTTTTTAAAATAATCAAGAGGCCGATACACACAAACACTATCCCGCCCGCATAGCGGACCACTTCCGGCTTAAGGTACTTGCCCAGCACTGCCCCCAAGAACACCGATGCAATAGTAACAAGCATGTAAGCGGCTACTGAGCCGCACCAGACACTCAACGGCCTTCTTGATTCTCCGGCCATGGCTATGCCTACCAGCTGTGTTTTATCTGCTAACTCTGCGAAGAACACAGCGCCAAACGTCGCCAATACTACCTTCCAGTCCATAAAAACCTCCTGTTATGGTTATTCCTCGCTACTTAAACTTGACAACGACCTCAGGGTTTGCCTTGAGCGTCTCATGCACAGGACAATGGCCTATGAACTCAATGAGGGCGGATTTACGCCTCATGTCTAGTTGTGTATCCTTTAAATCTATGTACGCGTCAATTTTCTTAAAACACACAGGGGCTTCTTTGCCTAATTCAGCTTCTACGGTAATACTAAAAGCACCGAGTGCAAGCCTTGCGGTTTCAGCGTATTTACGGATATAGACGCCGATACAGCT
The DNA here is from genome assembly GCA_040754255.1 of Candidatus Omnitrophota bacterium. Taxonomy (GTDB): domain Bacteria; phylum Omnitrophota; class Gorgyraeia; order Gygaellales; family Profunditerraquicolaceae; genus SURF-25. The sequence goes on from JBFMDA010000064.1 coordinate 3,566, forward strand.
GCCAAGGCTGGCAAGAAGTGCATCCGGGGGAGTTATCCCCTGCCCTTTGATATCAACGAGAAGCTCATAGTCTTTAGACTTAACTTGAAAAGAATAATCCCCGCTATTGGCAATCTCTACTTTGTACATAGACCCTCCCGAAGAGCCCGGCATTTCTTTCAGTAGCGCCGCGCAACTGTTTCATTATTGCCTGGGCGTTTAAGGCAAGCTGCGCAGCAGACGCATGATTCCGCAGTAAATCAGCGACGTGAAAAACAAGCTCTTGCTCATTACGCACCAGCACTGCTGCGCGGTGCTTCAAGAATTCTTCCGTAATATCGCGGAAATTAAACGTATAGGGGCCGAACAGGACCGGCTTGCCTAACAACGCAGGCTCAAGGATATTGTGCCCGCCCTTTCTCACCAGGCTTCCGCCCACAAAGACGATATCGCTGAGCGCATAAAAGGCGAGGAGTTGTCCGATGGTGTCGATGATAAAAATTTTTTCCTCCTTGGGGGAACTCACCATAGAGGCCTGCGCCGAAATTGCAACCGGTTCAAATCCGTGGCGTGTAACTTTGCGCGCGACCTCGGCTGCCCGCTCAGGATGGCGGGGAGCAAGTATAAGCCGCAAAGAAGGGAATGTACCGCCCAATTCTGCAAATGCCCTTAAAATGATCTCTTCCTCGCCGGGATGCGTGCTGCCTGCGAGAAACACCTTTGCATCACCTGCGATCTGCAACGACTCCCTGGTTATCCCTGTGGTAATGTGCGGGCTTACTGCAAGCTTATCAAACTTCATGTTTCCGGTTACCGCGAGCTTGGATTCATCGACGCCTAAACGCCTGAGCCTTTGGTAATCCGTCTCGGTCTGGACGCAGAACAGGCTGATTTTACGCAGGATAGGGCGCACGAGGACCTTTGAGAAAAGGTACCCTTTAAAGGAGCGGTCGGAGATTCTTCCGTTAACCACCATAATGGGGATTTTTTTTCTATGCAGATAAGAAATAATATTCGGCCAGAACTCCGTTTCCGCAATCACTACTATCGAAGGACGGATACGCTCTATGACGCGCCGCACAATCGCGCTTATATCCAGGGGAAGATAACACACAAAATCGTCGCCTTTGACAAAATGCCGCACCACGGTATTTCCTGTTGGGGTTACGGTTGATATGACAAATTTTTTACCGGGAAAGCGCGTTTTAAGCGTTTCGTACAATCCCCTTATCGCCATCGCCTCCCCAACGCTTACCGCATGTATCCAAATCGGGTTATCAAGTTGAAGGTCCTTCGGCAACACCCCGAGGCGCGCCAGAAAGCCCGGATGGAACTTTCTGCGCAGTGCATACACCGGCAGGTAACAGGCTGCGACACAAAAGAAAATAATATCGTAGAGTATTGTCATCGGTTACGTAAAAGGCTCTTAAAAACGGCTTCTGTTACGCGCGGGGATGCGCCTTATCATACACGCTTTTTAATTTTTCTGTGGTAAGGTGAGTGTATATCTGGGTAGTAGATAAGCTCGCATGCCCCAGAAGCTCCTGCACGCTTCTTAAATCAGCGCCCCGGTTCAAAAGATGGGTGG
>JBFMDA010000065.1:0-4971 GCA_040754255.1 Candidatus Omnitrophota bacterium
AAACAAAACTTCGGGTGGGTTTACCTGATAATATTCTTAACGTTCTCTGTCGGAAGGTTTTTTGTTCCTGCTAAATTGTCAATTATTCCAGAAGTGGTACGGAAAGAAGAGCTGCTTATGGCAAATTCCTTGGTAAACATCACAGGGATGATTGCCGCAGTGTTGGGATTCGGCGTCAGCGGCCTGGTGGTCGAATGGCTTGGCGCCCGCAGCGGTTTTTTCCTGGACTCCATTAGCTTCCTTGTCTCAGGATTGTTTATCTTCTTTATCGCCAATAAACCCAGGGCAGCGATTAATATTTCAAAGGTAGGCAGGGAAATTGTAGAAGTCATCAGGAAATCTGTCTTTGAGGAAATTAAGGAGGGCGTGGTATATTTTATTACCCAGAAAGAAATTAGGTTTACAGCCTGGATTATCTTTATACTCTGGTCTGTACTGGGAGCAGTGTACGTGGTAATGATTGTCTTTGTGCAGAATACGCTGCATTCAGCAACCAAGGACCTGGGCCTCCTTATTATGTTTCTGGGAGCAGGCCTGCTGCTGGGGTCTTTAGTGTATGGCCACCTGGGACAGAAGGTTTCCCAGTATAAAACAATTTTTTCCTCCCTGGTATGCAGCGGCATAATGCTGGTTATCTTTGCCGAAATAATCTTCCGTTATCCTCAATTCTTCATCGCGGCATCGCTTGCGCTTATGCTCGGCCTTTTGATTTCGCCTATCATGATCGCATCCAATACCATCATCCATAATGCAAGCGCTAATCATATGATGGGCAAAATCTTTAGTTCCCTTGAAATAGTCATGCATTTGGGCTTCCTTATCTTTATGTTTATCAGCAGCTCTCTCGCAGAATATTTTTCCAACCAGGCAATACTCATCACGGTAGGATATATAGTAATTATCGTAGGGCTAGTGGGCTTTGCCCTTAACCGCAAACTTGCATGGTTAGATTAGAAGAACGTAAATCCTCAACCCGGCATTTACCGATTGAGGCATTGCCTCCTCCCCGAAACGCATATATTCCCCTCATTCAACATATTGGAAAACCATGCACGAGTCTAAAGGTAGGTGTCGGGGATAGCGTCACAAAAGGCCAAAAGATTGCAACAGCTCAGGCCCAGATATCCTCTCCTGTGCACGCTTCCGTATCGGGTAAGGTTACTGCAATTCATCCATGGCCGCATCCGGTACTCAACCGGTGCCAGACAATAGTCATTGCGCGTGAAGGAAAAGACGAAACCGCCAATGAAAGCACCCGGTCCGACCAAGAAATCGCCAGGCTTACTGCTGAAGAAATACGGAACATGGTTTTTGAAGCCGGTATCGTAGGGATGGGCGGTGCAAGCTTCCCTACCCACGTAAAACTCAACCCCCCTAAGCCCGTAGATACACTCATTGTAAACGGGGCAGAGTGCGAGCCATGCCTCACCGCCGATGACCGGCTGATGGTAGAAAAAACAAGCGAAATCGTCAAAGGCACCGGCCTTATCGCAAAATGCCTTAACGCAACAAAAGTATATATCGCTATCGAAAACAACAAGCCCGACGCCATTGCTGCGTTCCGACACGCGATACGCGATACGCAATACGCGATACGAATACTAAAATCCTACTATCCTCAAGGCGGAGAAAAACAATTAATCAAGAATGTCCTGAATAAAGAAGTGCCCCGCGGCAAACTTCCTTTTGATGTCGGTGTCAGTGTACAAAATGTCGCAACGGTATTTGCGGTTTATGAAACGGTGTATCTATGCAAGCCTCTTTTTGAAAGGGTTGTAACGGTAACCGGCAGTTGCATTACAAACCCTAAGAACCTCCTGGTGCGCATAGGCACCCCCATACAAGAATTAATCAGCGCCTGCGGAGCTCTCAGAGAAAAACCTGCCAAAATCGTCATCGGAGGGCCAATGATGGGCATTGCCCAATACACCGATTTAGTCCCGGTGATAAAATCCACTAACGGAATTATTCTTATGAATGCGCGAGAAGCCGAATGGCTCCAAGAGCAGCCCTGCATCCGCTGCGGCGCTTGCGTACGTGAATGCCCTGCCGGCCTTATGCCCTGTATGATTAACCTGGCCTCTCTAAAAAACCTCATGGCACAGGCAAAAGAATACGGGGCGCTTGATTGCATCGAATGCGGCATCTGCAATTATGTCTGCCCTGCAAGCCGCAATCTCCTGCAAACTATTAAAAGGGCTAAACTGGAGATGCCCAAATGAAAGAACTGTATAGGTACGGCCTGATCCTATTCTTAATCTGCGTAGTTTCTGCAGGCGCACTTGCGCTTATCAATAAAATCACAAAACCCATAATCGAAGCACAGGCAGAAGAGAATTTGAAAAATAGCCTCAAGGAAATTATCCCGGAAGCGGTTAATTTTAAGACAGCGGGGGGCGGCTCGGATACTACTTACTACAAGGCCTACGGAAGGAATAATGAACTTTTGGGAGTTGTCCTTGTCGCGCAGGCAAAAGGGTATTCAAGCGCCATCGAGACGCTGGCGGGGATACGCCGGGACGGGAGTATTATCGCCGTTAGAATACTTAGCCAGAATGAAACTCCCGGTTTGGGCAGCCGAATTGCCCAAGAATCTTTTACTGCGCAGTTTGCCGATAAGAATGCTACGGCGCTTGAAGGCGTAGAGGCAATTACGGGAGCCACGATTTCTTCCGGAGCGGTAATCAAAGCAATCAAACAGAAATCGCAAGAGGTCCTTACATTATTAAACGCCGATGAAAAATAATCTCCTGCTCTCATCTTCCCCCCACCTGCATACCGTTGAGTCTGTGCGCAAAATCATGTGGGTGGTTGGGTTAAGCCTTTTGCCTGCGGGCGCTGCCGGAGTATACCTTTTCGGAATGAGCGCGTTCTGGATACTTACCGCTGGCGTTGTTTCGGCGTTGGTAACAGAAGCGGCTATCCAGGCGCTCACCCGAAAAAAAATCAGCCTCTCTGACGGCAGCGCGTTTTTGACCGGCCTCCTTTTGGCATACAACCTCCCCCCCGATATACCCCTGTGGCTGCCTGCGTTCGGTTCTTTCTTCGCGGTCGCCATAGGCAAACAGATTTTCGGCGGACTCGGACAAAATATCTTTAACCCCGCCCTGATCGGAAGGGTATTCCTTATGGCATCATGGCCAAAATACATGACTACATTTACCACGCCTCTTGCCTACGACGCAATCACCCAGGCCACCCCTTTGGCGCTACTGAAAGAACATACGCTCATAGAACGCATATCATATCTTGACCTGTTCCTGGGAAAAAGAGGAGGCTGTATCGGAGAGGTCTGCATTGTGGCATTATTGGCCGGTGCCCTCTTCCTTCTGGTCAAAGGCTACATCTCCTGGCATATCCCTTTCAGCTATATCATCACCGTAGGGCTTCTTACGTATGTATTCGGACCAAATGGTATCGCAAGCGGCGACTGGTTATTCCATATACTCTCCGGAGGGCTCATTCTGGGTGCGTTTTTTATGGCCACAGACTATGTGACCTCTCCCCTTACTTATAACGGGCAGCTCATCTTCGGGATAGGATGCGGCCTCATCACTGCCGTGATCCGCCTCTGGGGAGGGTATCCGGAAGGAGTTTCGTATGCAATCCTTATAATGAATGCGGCAACTCCCATAATTGACCGTTACACAAAAAATCGAATTTATGGAACCTGACAATAGAAAGATATGAAGCGATTAATAAAAGAGTGCATAAAAGGCATCGCAAAAGAAAACCCAACCTTCGGCCTGATCCTGGGGCTCTGCCCCACCCTGGCGGTTTCAACCTCCGTCATCAACGCCGTAGGCATGGGCATGGCAGCAACCTTTGTATTGATTTGTTCGAATACTATAATATCGGCGCTGCGCCATGTGATTCCTGACCGGATACGGCTGCCTGCGTATATCGTAGTCGTGGCAACGTTTGTGACTATCTGTGAGATGCTCATGAAGGCGTATGCGCCGGCACTCAACGTGTCCCTGGGGATCTTCGTCCCCCTCATTGTAGTCAATTGCATAATCCTGGCCCGGGCCGAGGCATTTGCCTCAAAAAACCCGACACTCCCTTCGTTTTTTGACGGGCTGGGTATGGGTATCGGGTTTACCCTCGCGCTCACTCTTATTGCGCTCGTGCGTGAACTACTTGGAACGGGCAGCGTCGCAGGCTTTACACTCGCTGTGCATGCCGAACCGATAACGATGATGATCCTTTCACCGGGGGCATTGCTTACGCTGGGTATTTTGATTGCGCTCAGCAATATGATAAAACGCGCATTCGCTACCCGAAAAACAAAACCTTAAAAAGAGAGACGCCGCACAATGGACGTAAGTAAAATACTCGCGATCGCAATAAGCATGATCTTTATTAACAATTTCATTCTTTCCAAATTCCTCGGGCTTTGCCCCTTCCTGGGGGTTTCCAAAGAAACAAAGCCTGCCGTCTCTATGGGTTTTGCGGTCATCTTCGTCATGACCTGCTCAAGCATTATCACATGGGCTTTATACCGCTTCATATTGCTACCGTTTCATATCGAATATTTACGTACGATCACATTTATCCTGGTCATTGCTGCGTTTGTACAGCTGATCGAAATGGTCATCCGCAAATACTCAATGCCCCTTTACCGGGCCTTGGGGATATACCTGCCGCTGATTACGACTAACTGTGCGGTTCTGGGGGTCACTATTTTAAATGTCGACAATTTCTTTGTGGCGGGAAAGGCAATAAGGGGGAGCTTTTTCTATTCTTCGTTTCAGGCATTCTTTGCAGGCGTGGGTTTTCTGCTTGCGCTCTTTTTAATGTCAGGGATACGCGAACGCCTCCAACTGCTCGATACCCCTGAACACGCAAAAGGTATACCTATTGCGTTTGTGATCGCATCATTAATGAGCTTGGCGTTCATGGGTTTTATGGGGTTTAAATTGTAACTATGGATATCCTTATCCCGGTCATAACCTTGGGTATCATGGGCCT
>JBFMDA010000066.1:0-4471 GCA_040754255.1 Candidatus Omnitrophota bacterium
TTCAAGAATAGCCTCGCGCTGGCTGTCGGAAGCACCAAATGTCTTTCCTGCGTCAGCAAGGGAATCCCGGATAATGTCGCTTAGCTTGCGCTCCGGGACGTAACAGGCCTTTGTAAAAATTTCAAGCGTTAATCGCAGAAAAGTAATCTCATCAACAATCCTTCCAACGGCATCATTAAAATCTTTGTATGTGAAACCATTCAGACGTGCAGCATCCAATAATTCCTGATGCGCTGCATCTAATTGTAATTCCTCAAATATATCTTTGTTATAGTCATAGAATTTGTTCAGCGCCTCTGCCAGGCTTACTCTTTCTCCATCGAATAGGACCGAACCTCTTAAATTGTCCATTGCGCCATTGCAAAACGCCTTATGGTATTCTTCAAAGGTCAATTCCTGAGGCGATTTTCCGGTTAACGCGCTGTAGATAAGTGCATAATAAAGCCCTACGTATGCCGGATGAAGAGGGGTATCCGGCGGCCTTATTTCAAGGCGAGGCGGCATCCCTGCCTCGCTGTGCCTCGTATTATAGACGATCTCGCCATATCTCCTGATATTAAAAAATTCAAAAACCTGCCGAACTTTCAGTCGGCGGGTAAGGGGATGCCAAAGTCCTTCTGAAGGATTAGTGGATAAGCTGGATATAATGGGGAGGGCTCTTTTAATCTTACGGTAATCTTTGTCGGCCGTTTCGTTCGGTTCAACATCCTGCCCATACAAAGGCTTGCGCATATTTAAATGAATCCCGGAGCTGTATTGCCCTGTGCAGCTTATAAGAATACTTCCGTCATCTTCTGTCCCTTGCAAGGATGCGATAACTTCATTGAGGCATTTCAATAAAGTACAACAGTTCCGCGCAAAGCGGGCGGTTTCATCCCCTATATCGTACATGGTGCCGCTGCCTGAATTCGTCTCGATCCCTCCGGAACTATCAAGCGCTATAGAAGGCTCATTTTTAGCTGCCGGACATCTCTCTAATACTACTTCTGCTTCAGCAGGGGTCATCTGTCTTCTGTGGCCATCTTTTCCGATTTTGGTAAGCACTATCTCCACTTCTGTGCCTACCGTAGGAGCTCCCGCCCTCTCCCATCGCTTTAACCTTTTCACGTTTCTCTCGTAATCAGCGGCTCTTTTAACAAGGCGCCTCGATAAGGCTTCTGCGAGCATCCCCTTGCGGTCCGGATATACTCTGTCATAATTAATAAACCCGCCGATATTACCTACGTTTATTTCATTCAGAATGAAATTCTCACCGTCAAAATAAAGGTCCACTACTACATGATCCAATTCTTGGGTAGGCGCTCTATCCAAATGAACGCCCAGCACGCCGTCCTCTATGCCGATATGCTCGACTATGCGCTGCACTTTTAATACCCCTTGCTCGGCACTAAGTATTAATCTTTCGATGTCGTCTTCGCTTAAATGCAAGCCGGACATATGCCTTAGAAGGTCTTTCATAGCAATTTCCCTGGTGCTCTGCGTCTCTCCTTCTCTGCGGGTCAGGTTCACTACTCCTTTGCCTATCTGGCAGAAACCCCGGTACACAACCGGGTTCCCTTGCGCATCCCTTATACTGTGAAACCGCATCGTGGAATCGAAGGCGCTCCCATCGATAACCGCAGGCGCCATGCGTATCCTTTCCTCAAGGATAATATCTGTTAACTGGCTCAATTCTTTGCCATACGCAAATATGTCTTGGATATCCTGCTTCCTGAAAAACCGTATGCCTCTTCCGCCGCTGCCAGAGGAAGGTTTTACTACCACTTCTTCATTTTGAGCAAGAGGCTCTAGTTCTTTCCCAAATGTATCTGCGGGCATATCAAACAAAGAGCCTCTTTTAAAGCTTACGTAAGCAGGAATTTTTATGCCCGTTTCAGCTTGAAAATCAGAAAGCAATTGTGCGATTGCCGGCTTCTGTGTTGCCAGGTCTCCCAGCGGATAATCAACCAACACAGGTATCCCTAAACGACGGACATGCTCAGCATAAGGGCTTTTAAGCGCCATATAGATATAGTGTATCTCAAGAGGGACTGAGAACCTGGCCAATGTTAACCTGCCTTCCTTATCGTATAAAAGGCCAGATAACAAATGTGCGGAAACAACGCCGTCTCTTTCGTGCAATACAATATTCTTCACAATTCCCGATGCCAAAACCATATTGCTCTTCTTCTCTTTGATAAGGTGCCTTAGCTGTACTATGAAATCATCGGACCACCGTTCATAAAAACTCACAATATTGACATGGCCCTTGATATCAGAGGCATCCAGTCGGGGATTGATGATAGGCAGGCTTGCGGCATATTCCATTGCCTGTCGTAAGCTATAAAGCCTATCCCAAAAACGGCCCCGGATATAGCTGTGCCCTCGCCATGACAAAGCCATAGGCTGGTTAAGCCGGCCATCTGCCTCGCTCAACCAAGCTTCTTCTTCGCTCAAGGGCACTACTTCTTCCTCTATGCCAAAATTTAATAAATTGACCTCTTCATGAATGAGAGACCAGATTATCTCCTTTATCGCTGCTACGTCGGGGTTCCTTGTTGTCGCGGAAATCACTTTCACGGCCTCTTCCTTATTTTGAAGCAATAACTCATCGCTACCGAAAAACTCTCTTAGCTTTTTAAGCCTGGAAACTGTTATAAGCGTTGACCAAAATCTGGGTGTTCTTACGGTAATTCCGTCCTGTAGCGAATGTATAAGGTATTCTTCATCTAACATCTTCCTGGCAATCCGATAGAATGAAGCATAATTTGAATTGGCTGCCATGGTATCTTGGCTCTTCATGCGCGCAACAAATGCTTCGAAGAAATCCTTTATATTATCCATCAATATAGTTCTGGCCCCAGATTCCCCATTCCTGCTGACGAGGCGGCAGATTTGGCCAAAGGTTTTTAACGCTGTCTTATCGTCTTTTTCGGCCAGGAAGGAGTCAAGTAACTCTTTAAAGGATAGCGGCGAACTGGAATGATCCGCGGTCGTTCTTGTAGCGACAAAGGCTTTGAAGGAAAAATGTTTTTGCTGCCGCGGGTCACTGCCTTTGAGCAAGACTACGCTCTTGGTTACAAATCCCAGTTGCCCTAAGGCTTCTTCTGCCTTTTCCGACCCTAAATCGAAATCATTCCCTCCTTGTTCTTTTTGCACATAACCGCCGCCTACAAAGGTATGGGCTTGCGGAAAATCTTCCAACAGGCGAATCGCATATAAATCGGACTCGCCGTAATGCGGGCCGATGTTAGCCAGAACAATGCGGATTTCATCCCTCTCTGCTCCTATGGCCTGCACAATATCCTTTGGATGGGCAAAATTTTCACAGACAAATTGATAGCAATCATGGGGTATGCCATTGGCATGGCTATTGAAAGCTATTGTTCTTTTATAGCCCTCCTGCCTTTCTATGCCGATGATTTTCTTTGAGCCTAAAGCCTTAAGTGCGGTAATACCTAAAACCCCTTCTCCCGTTCCTAAATCCAAAATGACTTCGTTCTCGACACTTTTTCCTAACGTGCGCAATGCCATAATCGTAGTCGCGGTATAATACACATCGGACATACCGCAGAAGATGCTACCCAAAGAGTGAAAGAACAAAATTCTATTACCATACCCATTGCCCACCGCAGAAACAGCCAAATCTTTCTGTTCGGCTTGCAAGAAAATAAGGTCACCTATTCTTACAAAATAAGTTACATCCAAAACGATATTTTTATAGCAACGGCTTTTTTCATCAATCTCAAACACATGATTGCTGTCACTAAAATAAGCTTTTTCGGTATCTTCGCCGACGCCTAATTTAGACTTGAGTATTCTCACCGCCTTATCAATCCCATCCAAAGGACTGCTGCTTTTCTTATCCTGGTCTTCGCTGGCAAGAAGTGGCTGGCCAGCCAATTCTATTAATTTAAACGGCTCTGCGCTAAACGACTGGCCGAATTCTTCAAAACAACTTTTTCTATCCCAGGTAGTAATAGTCACTAATGTGCGCGGATTCATTCCAGTGGCAATGAGAGCGCGCGCAATCAAGACTGCGTCATCGTGTTCGAGTTTTCTGCCTACGGCGATATAGTCTGCTTCCTTGCTATTTTTAAACTGAGCCCATATTCCTTTATATTCCAGGTAATCCGGCCAACTGAGTGAAAATTTAAGGATAAGGACAATGCCGTGTGCGGCATCCTCTTCTAATCTGCCTCGGAAAACAGCCTCGTTAAACATTCCGTTCAGCTCATCGTGAGATTTATAATAATTATCCGCGTAAGGCTCATGCATAAAGTAATCTATTGCGCCTTCCTTATTGACGGCGATAGAAAAGATACAGCCGGGATATTTATTGCTCCCGGACGAAAGCTGAAAATCATGCGTAAGAAGACTCCCCATTTCAGCGAATTTACGCGGCGCCTCTTTCGTGGCATCTGGCGGTTGAGCGAATTGGCCATCTTGAATGACGTTCACAGTAATGGTATCTAGTTTCGCCTTATCGCCC
>JBFMDA010000067.1:0-4445 GCA_040754255.1 Candidatus Omnitrophota bacterium
CCGAAGAAATGGCCGGGGAGCACAAAACTTCGCATACGCTTAATCCGGTGCCGTGCGTTTTAGTGGATACCGACAGGTATTTAGGAAATGTAATGCTTAGGCCAGGAGCTGCGTTATGCGATATTGCCCCAACAATCTTGGAAATATTATCGCTTCCCCAGCCGGAAGAAATGTTGGGAAAAAGCCTTATTCAGAAAACCAATCTTGTTGTGAGCTCACCCCTTGATCTTAATGTAGTTTCGGATCATGGCGAAGCGTATAAATATTGGGAAATCGCGCGGCTGCAAGGAAGGCTTAACGACGGCGCAATACTAATCCATATTGATTCGCACGATGATTTACTTATCCCCAGCACTATTCATCTTCGGCCCACAACCATTGCAGAGGCTATGGCCATCAGGTATGGCATAGGAGATTTTATTATACCGGCGCTTCATTATGGGTTGATAAGCGAAATTTACATGGTGGTTCCCAGGTTCCTTAAAATACTCTCTTCTCAAAGAAACATTGTTACAGATCATAGAACTGTCCCTATCTACGATACGCGGTTGGAGGGCCTCCCTGATTTTAAAATGAAGAGGCGTCTGGTAATCTTAGATATCGACGCCGATTACTTTATGCTGGCCAATATCGCCAGTGACGGCTGGATTCCTTCGGCTGATATGATGATAGACGGCAAATTAAGCCGTATTAGTTTCGGGGGGTACGAAGGAGAGGCAGTAGCCCAAGAGAAAGTTGAAGCGGCATTACGGGCAGATATTGATAATCTTGCATTACAGTTAAAAGCCAAGAATATCCGGCCGGCAGTGATCACTATTGCCAAGAGCCCGGTTGTTTATACTCCCGAAATGTACGTCGAGTTTATCGCGGATAAACTTACCGAATCATTGCGTAACACTTTGGATGTCACAAGCTCACCGTTGCGGGAGCCGTTATTGTATCCATACAGCAGTAAGCCCTCCAAGCAGGAGGCCCAATTACCACAGATGTTGGTTTACTTTACTACTCGCGGGAAAAAAGACGCAAATGGTAATCCTGAAGTTTCGGTGCAATGGGTAGGGGAGGTTTTGAACGATGTCCCACCGGAAATCAGAGGCATGGCCAGGGAACGATTAGGGGTCTTGAAAGAAGATTGGATAGCGTTCTTAACACTCTTAGAGGGTGCGCCGCCTGTGCTTGAGACAGAATTGATTGTAACTCCTCGAACACCTACCCTGCCTTTAAATGAAAATCATAGCTCATACGCGGAACTATCTAGTAATAAAAAATACCTTAGTTGGAGCGTAGCCAGAAAAGAATTGCCCCGTAGCTTTAGGCACGCAATATTCTATTGGTTTATGGCAGGTAACCGTGCAGAGTCGAGACCGGATATCTTCGAAAATATGCTTACCTGTTTTGTCCAGCACCCTGCACTCTTTCGTGCAGCAGAAGATGCCCTGCACAGACAGGAGATTCAGGCTGACCCTGACTGGGCAAGCTCTCTGCATAGGCTTACCGAAGTATTTACAAAAAGAGAAGCGATAATCCGCGTAGTAGTGAATTTCCTTAACGCAAATCCCGACCACGTGGCGAGCGAGAACTCTATTAATGATCTGATAAGTACGATTGCCAAAGATGAAGAAGAAGAGTTCTCAGATGCCCTCTATGAGCTGGCAGCTTTTACTCGCAGCGATAGTGAAGAAAGTACGTTGCGTTTATGGGGCAAATTAGTAGATGTGATGTTGGACCGCAATACCCTTATTACGGACATCAGTACTATTATGGAGGCAGAGGAAGAAGGGTTGACAGAGGAAAGAGGGGCCTGTGTGGACAATAGGGCGCTTCACGAAGCCATCAGGCAGTTGGGCGCGGCTGATAGCAGGACTGCCAATACGGCAGAGGCAGCCATCAAGAAGCTCGGTAGGGGCGCTTTGGATGGGCTTAGGGCAGAGCTGGAAAAATTAGAGCAGCAGAGAAGTGCAAGTCATGGCAGGCTGGACCCGATTAAAACAAGGAGGCTGCAAAGGGTAAAAGAGATTATTTCAGAGTTGAATGCAAAGTATCGGGCATCTTCAAGTTCGCCGCTGTCTGCCCAGTCTTCTTATCGCTATTTGCTCGGGAGAGCTGTATTCGCTGTTCTCAACAAAAGGAGTAGCCGTATTCCGGTAAGGATAATGAAATTCTTCCGTTTTGTTCTTTCTCCGCGGCTTGCCGCATCCAGGGCAATTTCTTTCATCGTTCGATATTGTGTTACTGCCTTGCGGTTCTTGGGCATAGATATTATTCGATACCATCTTTTTATTGACCTCCGGACGAATCTCCTTTATTTACGGGAGGGAACAAAAATTATCAAAACATACCATGTTTCAACGGGCAAAACCACTACTCCTACGCCAACCGGCGTTTTTGTGATTAGGACGAAGAGTTGGGGTTATTTACCGCTCTACAGCCGTTTTACCAATAAAGTAATCTGGCCGGACCAGCCGAATTACCCCCTAGGAAAGGGGTATCTCGGCGGCCTGGACAGGCGTTTTGCCATCCATGCAGTCAGGGCTGCTGATGCAATCGGTCAATATAATAGCAATGGCTGTATCAGATTAAACAGTCAGGATATGCAGGATTTATTGCACTTTGCCAAAGTTGGTACTTCTGTGGTTGTGACGAATCACGTTTCAAGTTCCCCCTTAGGAGTAATTGAGGTATTAAGCTTTATGGTCTCTCCCATGTTCATTTTAACAATTCACGAACTTTCCCATATTGTAACGGCAAAATTATTAGGGCTTAGTCCCAGATTCAGAATATTGAACAGTTATAAGGACGCCGAAGGCAATCTGTCTAGGATTATGGCGCTACAATCTTCATTACCTAATATTTATTTCCAGGTGTATATCGGCGAAAACCCCGATATTTACAAAGAAACGCTTTGCCGATTAGCCGGTATAGCAGTTGACCTTATTTTTCTGATTGTGGCTGCATCTGTAGGTATTTTTTTCTCGATATCGGGATTACACAAGATATTCCTGGCAGGCCTTACTGCATATAATATGCTGGCTAATTTTTCATGGCATGAGGCGGATAATCGCCAGCTTTGTGCAGATGCGACTTTTATCCTTCGTTTCGGGCGGTTCCGCAGGACGCCTGAGAGCTTACAATCTCACGTTACGCCCGCCAATGCCGCCGTTCGCCACGTAGAAGTTTCGAGCTCTCCTCTGGCAAAAGATTCAGTTGGGCGCAGGAAATTTACCGGCATTATACTGAAGAACCTCTCTGCAGTTGGGGACGACATTGCATTTCATGACGCAGACGCATTAGCGAGAGAAATACTTGAAGGCTACAGAAGAAGCGGGCTCAGCGCGCAAGAAGCCTTGCGGTGCCTGGATATCCTTGCGCCGACATATAAAGGCAAAAGCGCTGCGATTATCGAGGAACTGTACATTAAACTGCATACCGAGCTGCTTTGGCAGGCATTACGGGAATTAAACCATCCAGTATTTAATAACGAGAAGGGGCTAATGGAGAAAAAATACGGCTTTACTATCTTTACCTTCTTTAACGACAAAATTCCCCAAGAGACAAGGAGCGTTTGGGAAAATAGAGGTGAGGGCGGCCAGATTACAAACCCACTCGCAGATGAAGGGGGCAAGTATTTACCTTTTGTCTATTGGGCAAAAATTGACCAATATTTTGATTCCAGCGCAATTGATGACCTCGGAATCTGCGTTACCGAGTGGTGGACGGACATATTAAAGCATGTGCCGCAAGGTATGGGAGTTGTGCTTGTGAGGGTACGGCACGATGAAAAAAGCAGCGTATTGGTAGAGTGTCAAATTATAGATAACGGAGAAGGTTACGATATAGAAAAATATATGGCTGTCGGAGAGACTTCTGATTTTCCAGAGGAGTCCCAGGAAGTCAAGACAAACCCTGATGCGCATTTGTTGATAGAAGGTGGACGGGGTAAGTCCATTGTATCTTGCCTGGTCCCCGATTTTATCGTTCGTTCTCAGGACAAAATGTTTATCCAGGAGGGTAGACCAGATGTTGCAAATATATTCGGAGCAGCTGAAGATATAGCCGGCAGGGTTATCACCGGATTGCCTTATGTCAAAGGCACGCAGAAAATATTCCGTATGTGGGCTAATAAAGTTGGGAACAGAGTAGAAACAGCTTCTTCTCCTTTGCTTACTAGTGCAATAGTGAGAGCCTTGGTAATGCTTACTCTTTATTTCCCCATCGATAGCGTTATAGCCTATGCTGATACTACTAATCGGGTATCTGTACAAGAGAGCGCACAGCCCGGAAGCCTTAACCTACCCGTATTATTAAAAAAGCACATAACTTTTTATCAAGTGGAGAAAAAGACTACAGTAAGACAACTGGCTAAGCAGTTCAATATGACTCCGGAGCTGTTAAAAGAGCTTAATCATCTTGCCACAGACCAGGTTAAAGCCGGCCAGACTTTAGAG
>JBFMDA010000068.1:0-4366 GCA_040754255.1 Candidatus Omnitrophota bacterium
TCTTACGAAAGAATCGGCTTCTATAAACTAGCTCCTCGCAATCTTAAGGAGTCGGCTTCAATAATGTATGCACCCTGCTGATTTGCTTGCTGCGCTCGCAAATCAATACGCAGGGTGTGAATTTCTAGCCCTCTATTGCAACGGAAATTCATGCGCCTGGGCCGAATCGAACGGCCAGCCTACTGCTTAGAAGGCAGTTGCTCTATCCATTTGAGCTACAGGCGCAATCTTCGTCATGCGTATAGCGTATTGCGTACAGCGTTTGCCTGGCAAGTTCTAAATTCCAACCAGTTCGCTCAGAACATTGTGATTTATAATTTAGGGCTTGTTTAGAATTTACCTGCCTGCCGGTAGGCAGGGGATTTCGTGCTTAGGATTTAATTTCAGCCTATTAAATCCCCGCAGCTAAACACTTTATTACTACTCCGAGCACTTTTCCTTCGGAAAAGTGCGATTTTCCTGCTAAACCCCGCAGCTACACACTGCGTAGCTGCGGGATAAATTCGCGCATATAACTTATGTCGCCATATTTATATTAGAGCTCCATAAGTTATGCGCTCATTTATCGGGGCGACAGGACTTCCCGTTTCAACCATTTTAAATTATGCGAAACGGGATCCCGCCTGCGTATTGAGATTGCTTAGCGGGAACCTGTGACCTCGTTTTATACTCTATCGGGGCGACAGGACTTGAACCTGTGACCTCAACGTCCCAAACGTTGCGCTCTAGCCAAACTGAGCCACGCCCCGTAATCTTTTAGCTGCCGTGGCGAAATCCTCCGAAGCCCACCACATAGCTCTTACTTCCTATTCAAAGGGCGCAGGAGGATGACCACGCCCCGTGATTTTCTATAGTCTTTCCTATCCTCGGAAAATCACTCCGAGTACCGACCGTTCTTGCAAAGTCAATTACGAGGAGCTAATCGTTTAATCCCGACCTCACCAATTATATCAACTCACCCTTTTGCGCTCAATATATTTCTGGATAACCTTTTTTGCTTTGGAGAGCGCGCGGAAGCGGTGGCTCATAGAGTGTTTAATCGACGGAGCAAGCTGGGCAAATGTCTTTTTAAATTTTGGCGGCATGAATACCGGGTCATACCCAAACCCAAAACTTCCTTTGGGTTCATAGGCAATTGTCCCAAAACACCTGCCTTCAACTATTTTAATAAGCCCGTCTCCGTTTGCCAAGGCAACCGCACAGGCGTAATAGGCCTTTCTTTTCTTTAAAGGAGCGTTTCCCAGAAGGTGCAACAACTTTTCGTTATTCTTCTTATCGCTCTTGCCTTTGCCTGCGAAACGCGAAGAATAGACTCCCGGCTTTCCTCCCAGCGCATACACGCACAAGCCCGAATCCTCTCCCAGGGTAAACTCTCCGGTGAAGCGCGCAATTGCCAAAGCCTTCTTGGCGGCATTTTCCTTAAAGGTCTTGCCGTTTTCAATGATGCGCGGTGCGTTCGGATACTCTGGCAAAGAACAGATGCGTAAGTTCAGGCCCTTGAGTATTTCCCTGATCTCTTGTAGCTTCTTTTTGTTCTTGGTGGCAACCAGAAGCATGCGGCTCATAGGACTTCAATCAGGGCGTTTTTCTGCAGGTTAACCAATTCGCCGATCCCTTTGCGCGCCATGTCAACAAGCTTATCCATCTGGGCTTTATTAAACGTATTCCTCTCCGAAGTGCCCTGCACTTCGATGAATTCGCCTTTTGAGGTCATCACAATATTCATATCCACGTCTGCCTTGGAATCCTCTTCGTACGTCAGGTCAAGCAGTATTTCCCCGCCGACAATGCCGACACTCGTCGCTGCCACGAACTCTTTAACCGGCATCTCTTTAAGCAGGCCGTTTTGTTTTATCTTATGCAGCGCATCAGCTAACGCGATAAAACTTCCGGTGATGGAAGCAGTGCGCGTGCCACCGTCCCCCTGAATCACATCGCAGTCAATCCAGACCGTGCGTTCGCCCAGCTTATCCATGCGGGTAACTGCGCGCAGAGACCTGCCGATCAACCGCTGGATTTCATGCGTGCGGCCTGAATCCTTGCCGCGCGGGATACGCGACTGGCATGAACGGGGAAGCATACCGTATTCGGCGGTCACCCAACCGTGGCCTGAATTCTTCAAGAACATCGGCACTGATTCCTCAACCGACGCAGTGCAAATCACTTTGGTATTGCCCAGCTCAATAAGGCAGGAGCCTTCGGGATACTTCAAATAATTACGTTTTATCGAAACGTTGCGTAATTTGTCAAAACCCCTTCCGTCTGAACGGATCATCATCGTATTCCTCGCTTTTTGTATACATCTGTGCCTTTTGTATCAATGCCTACGATAACAGGAAAATCCTTAACCTGTAATTTATACACGGCTTCAGGGCCCAGCTCTTTGAATGCAATGGCTTCTGCTTTTTTTACATAACGACTCAACAACGCCCCGCAGCCGGCATAGGCCAAAAAATACAGCGCCTTGTGTTTTTTTATTGCCTGCCTTACCTGCGATGACCGCGCACCCTTGCCGATCATTCCTTTTACCCCGGACTTCAATAATGCGGGCGTAAATATATCCATGCGGCTGCTGGTGGTCGGCCCGCATGCGCCCAGAGCTTTTCCTTTTGGCGCGTGAGTCGGGCCGCAATAGTAAATGAGTGCGTTTTTAAGCGTAAATGGCATCTTCTTATGTGTTGCTATTGCCGCGGCAATCTTTTTATGCGCCTGGTCCCTGGCAGTATACACGGCCCCGGTCAGAGAAACCTCATCCCCTGCGCGCAACAAAATAATATCTTTTTCGGTTAAGGGCAGAATTAATTTTTTCATGGTTATAAAACAGTAGTAGCGCTGCGTAAGGCATGACAGCTGATATTCACGGCAACCGGCAGGCCTGCAATGTGCGTGGGGTATGTAAGAATATTTACTGCCAAGGCTGTGCTCTTGCCTCCCAGGCCCATAGGGCCGATGCGCAGGTTGTTGATTGCGCGCAAAAGTTCCTGTTCTAGCTTTTTCGTATTGCGTATCGCGTATTGCGTATTGCGTGCGAGTAAGGCCTTTTTGGCGAGTAGGCAGGCGTAATCCGCAGTGCCGCCGATACCAACTCCGACCACATAGGGAGGACAGGCATCAGGCCCGGCAGCCTTTACTGCATCCACGATGAATTTCTTGACTTCTTCTCTGCGCGCAGTCGGCAAAAACATCTTAAGCTGTGTTTTATTCTCGCAGCCAAATCCTTTTGGCAGGACTGTCAGTGTAAGTTTTTCTCCTTTTACAATATCGATATGGATTACCGGCGGAAGGTATCCGGGCTTTGTCCTTACAATCGGGTCACGCACAATCGAATTCCTCAAAAAACCGCGCCTGTATCCTTGCGCAACTCCTTTTACCAATGCAGCAGTCAAATCCCCTTTTATGCGCACTCCCTGTCCCAGTTCAACGAATACAGTCGGCAATCCCGTATCCTGGCAGATTGCCAGGCGTTCTTTTTTGGCGAGAGCGGCATTTTCAAGTATGGCCTTTAAGAGCCGCTTTGCCTTTTTGTTGGATTCGCGCCTTACGGCAAGCGTTAATGCCCGTAGCACGTCATTCCTCAAGACATGGTTTGCCCGAATGCATAAATCCGAAACTGCCCCGGTAATGGAATGCGCGTCTATGGTCCTCATTTTTTCCTGTACTCGGCGTTCACTGTCGTGGCAATGCCTCCGCGGGGGTTGAACTTTCCCGTAATCCTCATCCAGCGCGGTTTGCATGCGGCGACCAGGTCATCGAGCATCTTATTGACGAAGTGCTCGTGAAAAATACCGACGTTGCGGAAATAAATCGTGTACATCTTCAAAGACTTCAGTTCGATACAATGCGTTTGCGGCGAATATTCGATAATGATATCGGCAAAGTCGGGCAGGCCGGTCTTAGGGCATATGCAGGTGAATTCCGGGATATCAATGGTAATCGTATACGCCTTATCCGGGTATTGGTTTTTCCAGACATCGATAGCCGGCGTTTTCATCGCGCGCACATGCTGCTGCAACCCCTCGTAACTAGTTTTGCGCTTCATAGGCTACGGCACCCCTATAATTTTGTGCAGCTGCGGGATCATGCAGGTCGCAATACCCTCATCAAGCAGCCTGTTTTTAAACCGGTCTATTTTCTTGAAGAGCCGGATGCTTAGCTCCTGGGAATTCGGCTGCAGCACTACGGTTGCATGTATGCGGTTTTCCCGGAACAAGCGTATCATCTCGTCAATATCGGATTCCTCGGTTGAGAGGCACACGACGGTTTTGAGGAAACAATCCTTACGCATGGCTATCTCTAAAAACCTTTTGTGCGCCTTGAAAAATCCGTGCATTCCGGTTGAGGTAGGAAGCTTCAAATCCATCGCCAC
>JBFMDA010000069.1:0-4286 GCA_040754255.1 Candidatus Omnitrophota bacterium
CGAAGGGGCATATCTGACCATACGCGCAGTACGTACAAGCCATGTAGGCAGGCGTTGCCTCAAAATGCGAATGCCTGATTCCTGCGGATACCAGCCTTATTTTTCCCTTGAGGGCCTCTATATCTGCGTCTGCCGGAGCTTTGCTGCCTACAAGGCCGGATTCGAGAAAATAGAGCTCTGCCCTGACAGGCACACTGCCGAAGATCTGCTGGTAGGCAAATGCATAAAGGCTCAGCTGCAGGCTTTCCTTAGCCCGCTTCTCCGCCTCTTTCTTGGTTTTGATATCGGAGGTCTTAAAATCCATAATGACTGCCTTGCCTCCTTCATCATCGACCCGGTCAAAACGGCCTACAATCTTATTATGTTCAAACATAAAAGAAAAATCTTTCTCTATAAATAGGGGGTGAGATCTGCGTGTACGTTCGTCGTTAAAAAACCTGACCAGCGCGTCCTTGCCGATACGCCGACGCTCTTCCTGGTGTTGTTCGTCAAGAAAACCCTGAGGGTCAAAACTGGCAGAGAATGTTTCTAGCAACTCCGCCAAAGTCATATCGATACCCGTAGCCTTATGCTGAAAAAATTTGCAGACTGCCTCATGCATCGCTCTCCCGTAAATAACGGTGTGGTGTTCTAAAATAGGTATGCGCAGGATATTTACATATTTATACTTTAGGGGACAGGTAAGATAATCATCGAGTTGATAATAACTTAAGGAAATGAGTTTATCCTCTAAGGGTGAGCCTGCCGGTACAACGATGCTCTCCGCAGGGGGCGCAAAACGCTCTATCTGCTCGATAGCATTCGTCTTTTTTTCTGGCCTTTTTGCCATTTCTTCCCCCAGCGCTTCTGCCACGAATTGGCTTATGCGCCTTACGCGCGTGCCGCCGTAGTCGCTTGCGCTGGTTAAGAAGAGCTCCTGTTTTGCCCTGGTCATGCCTACATAAAAGAGCCTGCGTTCCTCCTGGATATGGAAATCTCCTTCGGGCAACACCTCTTTTATCAGTTCGTCGGGTAACTCCAGTGCGTGCCTGCGCCGGGGCCACGGGAAACGCCCCTGCACGAGGCTTACCAGGAAAACCACCCTGAACTCAAGGCCCTTTGCCTTATGTATGGTAAGTACATTTACCGCGTCCGAATCTTCGTCGGCCTCAACGCAGGAAGGATCGTCTCCTGCTTCGATCAAAAGGTTAAGATAGTTTACAAAATTAATGACGCGCGGCTCTTTGGCAACTAGTTCGAAATCCCTCACGATAGAAAAAAACCTCGCCACATTCTGGATTTTTGTCTCATTCTCCAGCGTGGCAGCCGCCGTAAGGGCCTTAAGGTAGCCCGTATCGGTAAGAAAGCTGTACAAAAGCCTTCCGGTGGACTCCTGGCGTGCGGTCTCCAAAAAGGCCCCGATATCCTTACGCACCCGCTTTACCTCTTCCAGGAACTCTGTGCGTAAGCCCTTAAGCTCTTCGATGCCTTCTAATTCACGAAATACCTGGTAGAGCGGTTTGTTCCTTCTCCTGGCATAATGGGCGCATAAACCGAGTTCGGCAAGGTCAAGCCTATACACCTCTGAACTCAACAAATAATAGAAACTTAGGGAATCGTAGGGATTGGCGGCAACCCGCAAGAAGTGAATACAGAGTTTTACTTCTTCTCTCGTATAAAGGCCCTGGTTCCCGCTAAACTGCCAGGGGACATCGCGCATGTTCAACGACTGCAAGAACGGCTCTGCATCGGAGTTAGAGCGTACAAGAATTGCAAAATCCCGGTAGGCATACTCTTTGGATTGCACTTTCTCCTTTATCATCCTGGCCACTGCATCAGACTCATGAGAGCTGGTGTCAAAATGCAAGTGGGTGACTGCAGTCGTTTCTTTGATCGTACTTACGAGCCGCTTGTCTATGTGCGCCTTGATTTCGAATCGCTCCGGATTATTGTGCTGAATAAGACGGTAGGCGCAATCCAGGATTGCCTGCGTCGAGCGATAATTCTGAATAAGGCTTACCTTTTCGGCACCGGGGTATTCTGATATAAAATTCAATACATTGCTGTATGCGGCCCCGCGCCAGCGGTAAATACATTGGTCGTCGTCAGCCACCACGGCAATATTTCTACTCCTGCCCGCCAATAATTTAATAATCTGGAATTGGGCAAAGTTGGTATCCTGGAATTCATCAACCAGGATATATTTGAACTGCTGCTGATATCTCTGTAATATTGCCGGATGATTGCGCAATAACTCCAAGGCAAGGTAAAATTGGTTGCCGAAATCTAAAAGGCCGTAACGGCTAAGCAACTCCTGGTATTGGGCATACGCACCAGCTACTTCTAGCAGCTGCAGCGCGTTTTCTTCCAGCGCTTTGTCTTGAGGGGCCTCTTTTGCCTTGCGCAAAATCCCCTGCGCAAACTCAAAAAACTCACCCGTAGAGATATCTTCATCCTTTGCCCTGCTAAACAACGATATGAGCGCTTCGATAAAACGGGTAGGGTCGGAAAGTGGCCGGTAATAAGAAAGGTTATATTCAAACAGATGCTCGCGAAAGAACACCGCTGCTTCTGGACGCGTGAGCACTTTAAAATCGGGGTTTAAGCCGGCAACAAGGGCGTTTTCCCGCAATAACCTGTCTCCAAAGGCATGAAACGTAGAAATCCAGATATCAAGGTATCCGTAAGGAAGCAGTATATCAACGCGCTCCTGCATCTGGCGGGCCGCCTTGTCCGTGAATGTAAGCGCCAGGATCTCATTGGTCTTTGCCAACCCCTGAGCAAGCAACCAGGATATCCGGCGCGTAATCACCGTGGTTTTTCCTGTACCTGCCCCCGCAATAATGAGGATCGGGCCTTCCTGATGCGTGACCGCTTTCTTCTGTTCCTTATTGAGGCCGTCTAATATTTTATCCATTCTTGTAGTATTGAGTAGTAAGTACGATGTACGGAGTAAAAACGTAATGACAAATGTACAAAATTCAAATGACAAATAAAATACCAAATTCAAAATACCAAATCACAAATAAGCTCCAAAACCCAATATCAAAACCTTATTTCAGGGTCTATGGCCGATGGTCTATGCCTGCCTGCCCTGCCTGCCGGTGGGCAGGGTGCTTTGGTATTTATCATTAACGCGCTGTACTCCGTACGCAATACGCTGTACGCAATACGCACTACGAAATCTAACGAATTACCCCCTCACTGCGTGCACTGCCTACATTTTACCTTGACAATATTTCATTTTCAAGTATACTTTAGTTTCTAAGGTTGCATAAAAATATTGAAACGGAGTCACGCTATGCTAAAAAAATGTGCGTTATGCGGAAAAGGGAAACTTATCGGTAAAAGCGTGGTAAGGAAAGGGTTGGCCAAGAGCAAAGGCGGCACCGGCAGTAAAATCGTCCGCAGTACCAAAAGGGCATTCCTACCTAACCTGCAAAAAATGAGGATTCTTATACACGGCCATCCTCAGCAGGTGTTCGTCTGCAGCAAGTGCATCAAAAAGGGTAATTTCACCAAGGCCTGATTATCGTTTAAAGAATATTTCCTTTACTTCAAGTATCGGGTTCTCTGCGTCGCGCCAGCTATCTATTTTAGGGCTATACACCAGATCCAGGGTAGATGCTGCCTCGCATTGGCCGCGTAAGGACGCCATTTTAAAACCGATGGCCGGCATGGTAACACTGCCGTCAGTGACCCAAAACTTCAGCGTTTCTCTCCCCAACACGCACGTACTGCCCTTTATCCTTACATTACGGGTATATAATAAAGGTTCCGGGTTGCCGTTTCCGAAAGGCGCAAGATACTCCAATTCACGAATAACCGTGTCGTTTACTTCCCCCAAAGACACCTCCATGTCAACATCAAAACGCCGCAGGAGGTCGTCAATAGTCAGCTTTTCGCGTGCAAAAAGGTTTATTCTGTTCTTAAAGGTTTCGATGTTGCCTCTTTGAATAACCAAACCTACCGCGTGCTTGTGCCCTCCAAAATTCTCCAGAAGGTCGCGGCATTCACAGATTCCCTGGAATAGGTGAAAATTCTCGATAGAGCGACCCGAGCCTTTGCAGTGGGATTTATCCATAGAAATGAGGATTGTGGGCCGGTAAAATCTGTCCGTGAGCTTAGCGGCAACAACACCCAACACCCCCATATGCCAGCCTTCTTTTGCTACTACAAGTATCTTATGGTCTTTAAAATTAACTTCCTTGTCGATTAATGCCTGTGCCTCTTCCAAAATCTCGCTTTCTATCTTCTGGCGCTGTCGGTTATGTCCTTCGATTATCCTGGCTAATGCTTCAGCCTCA
>JBFMDA010000070.1:0-4230 GCA_040754255.1 Candidatus Omnitrophota bacterium
TGCTGTTGGCTACGTTATCGTATATCTGGCGCCACTGCGATTGCAGGAAAAATGCCTGCATGTTCTGGTCTTCCTGCCCAAGGTAGGCATCGTAACAATCTGCGCCGAACTCCGAGAGCAAGATCGGTTTATCGAATGTCGCTTTCAGGGAATTAAATAAATTACCGAATGTCTTACCGCGGTAGATAATACAGGCGACCAGATCAACGTCGGGGCATACCTCATTGGCCACATCGAGCCCTATTAATTCGCCGTTGCCAAGCGCAACAGGATGGTTAGGATCGATTGCGTGGATCTCGCCTGCCAGCTCGTTCACAAAGGAATAGTAAATGGTAGCGCGCATTTTCTTCTGTTTCTGGGGGTCAGGCTCGTTATCAATCTCATCGTTTGACCATGGCCGGACCATATTGAGGCAGGAGTAGTTATTTTCATTCCCCAGAATCCACATGAGTATACCGGGCTCATCCTTATAGAGGCTCACCATATCTACCACTTGCTGTTTCACCCGGTCACGAAAATCTTTATGGCCGTAAAAAGGGCACGGGTATTCCCAGAACCCCAGCCAGTGGCCCAGTATTACCCTGATGCCGTAATTATCATATAGGTCCCTGATCACTGCCTTGACTTTCTCAGGGTCCTCTCCGGCCTGGTAGATCCTGACCGTATTTATCCCCATTTCCTTCATGAGCTTGCCATCAACCATCCACGGCTTGTGTTCGTCGGACCACCAGTCATATTCGTGATTTTTGCCGATCGGGATAGGATTATAGCAGACTCCCCTGACGATATAGGGCCGGTTATTCACCATCAGCTGGTAGCGGCCTGCGTTAAGCGTCTTAATGTATACTTTGTGCGTAAGGGGGCGGGCAGCGCCGCTTAGCACAACGCAGGCACAAAACAAAGAACACAGGATACACAGCGCCTTTAGGCGCTTCTTGTATCCTGTGTCCTGTGTAAGCCGCTTCTCTGAAGCATTATTCAAACTTAATTTCATCAAGATAGAACGTTGCGCCTTCGGGATTCACGTCGATATTGGTTGCCCAGCAAAAACCGCCGATGATGTAGGACATGTCTTTGCCCTTCAGGTCGATAGAATATTGCGTCCATTCTTTATTCAGAATAACCGGGCCGACACTGGCAACGTCGGAATCAGAAAATTCTCCCATTATGCCGCCGACCTTGAATTCCTCTATCCTCTCGCCGCCTTTTGCGCCGCGAGCCCAAAAGGTAAGCTTGGTGGCTTTGGACAAATCATAACCGGCATCAACCGAGCCCCAGTTGTTGGCGGGGTTCTGCCAGTAAATACCTGCCCAGCGCGCTCCCTGCGATATCTTGCCGGAATACGTTATCTTAATACAGGTATCCCCAAGGTAGGGGTCCTCTTTCGAAGAGCCTTCGTATTTTATGTCGCCGTAATCCCCCATCCATCCGGAAGGGATGAAATGGTTTTTGATCGAAGAGCGGTCTGAATACACATAGAAAGGCATGCTTTCAGACTGGCGGACTTCCGGTTTCATGCCCGGATCTGCCTCGAATTTAATGTCATCGACGTAAAAGGTGCATCCTTCGGGATTAAGATCCGCAGTGGTAACCCAGCCAAACCCTCCGCTGATATAAGAAAGGTCTTTCCCCGCCAAATTGACGGTGTATTGTTTCCAAGTATCGGTTAACTCAACCGGGCCGAACTCTATCGTTGAAGAATCGGAATAGGTGCCTTTAATGCCTCCTATTACGAATTTCTGGATGGTTTCTCCGCCTTTTGCGCCGCGGGCCCAGAAGGTAAGCTTTGTCATTCCGGTCAGGTCAAACCCGCCTTTTTTGCTCCCCCAGTTGTTTGCGGGGTTCTGCCAGTATACGCCTGCCCAGCCGCTGCCCTGGCTCTTCTTGGCAGTATAGGTGAACTCAAGGCTGGTAGTGCCTGTGTGGGGATTATCCATAGCCTGGTCATTAAGCTTCAGGTCGCCGTAATCCCCCATCCATCCGGAAGGGATGAAATGGTTATCACGGGCATTCTTGTCCGTGAATACCACAAATTCCTTTGCCGGGCTGCTTGCTGTTTCTTGAGCTAAAGCCAATGAAACACTACATATCATCAGCAAGCTCATTACGATAATTTTCTTCATTTCCTGCACCTCCTTTTGCGTTCATTGCGTTTATTGATGTTCATTGCGTTTGTTGCGTTCGCCCTAAACTGCTACGAACGCTAAACTGCTATAAACTGCTACGAACGCTACAAACTGCAATAAACTGCTAAAGACTCGATAAACGATTAGAATATTTTTTCGCTAAAATTGCCTCCTTTCACCCCCTTTTGCGTTCATTGCCGTTTGTTGCGTTCTAAACCTCTACGAACGCTATAAACTGCTACAAACGCAATAAACTGCAACGAACGCTATAAACTGCAACGAACTGCTACGAATGTTCTTTAAATAATTTTTTGTATAAGTAATACGATTTCCGCAATTGCCGTAAATATGGGCTCATCTTTCCGTCACCCTGGCCGGAGAGGCCAAACCATTCTTCGTACATATAGCCTCCGGGAAACGGGCCCGTGGCAAGCCCTTTTGTATCATGCAGTGAAGGCTCGTAAGCCTTCCACCATTCATCGAGCCATTCAAAAACAACTCCTCCGATTGCATTACCTTGGCCTTCTTCAAACGCCATATTACCCTGAATATCCTGCCAGGCTGCTTCGTGGTACTTGGCCTGCGATTCTTCTGCTTCCTCGGCATTCTTTCCTTCGATATAGGCAGGGCAGCCGAACTCCGTGATAAACACTGGTTTATCTGCCTGTTCCTTGACCTGTTTCCAGATATAGCCGAAGCCGTAATCCCCGCGGTAGGCATTGGTGCCAAAGATATCGATGTCAGGCGCATCGTTACCGAATTTATCCAGGAAAAGCACGTCGCCGCTGCATATGGCTACCGGATGATCCGGGTCAATGGTCTTGATATAGGCGGCGACTTCATTGGCAAATTTAAAAAATGCATCGGGCTCTTTATCCGCATTGCAGGCAAAACCGTAGACGTTTTCATTACCTAAAAGCCAAAACAAGATAAACGGCTCATCCTTAAACTCAAGCACCATATTGACTACCGACTGCATCATATTCTTCTTGTGTTCCTCGTTGGTATAGTCGGTGCCCGGATACCACGGCGCTCCGGAGCCCAAAGCATACTTACCCAGAAAATCTCCCAGGATAACCCTGATGCCATATTTATTATAGAGGTCGCGCAATAATTCCTTGTTCACCTTATGGGGATGGTGATAAAGCCGTATGGTATTGACGCCCATTTCTTTCAACAGCCTGAAATCTCCCACTGTCGGCTCATCTTTATCCTGCAGGTTATTGCGGTTTGCGTCCACAAAAGAGTCATAAGGGCCGTCTATGCGGCCGTTGTTGTTAAAGTCCTCGTACATCCAGTTCCCCATCGTGCCTTCGTCTGGGGATTGGCCGACCTTGGTCGGCGTATAGGTTATGCCTTTAATAACATAAGGCTTGTTGTCGGCAATGAGTTCCCAGCCGCCGTTTGCGTGCTGCACCAGGTGCACCTTGCCTTTCCCGACCTGCTTTGTAACAGCCCTTGATTCCGGCGTAGGCTTTGTCTTTATCTGTTCAAGGGGATTGCTCTTCACAAACGTGCCGGGGCTGGTAATCACCACATCGTTGGAAATATCGTTATCAAACCCGTTGAGAATTTTGATATCCGCGTCAACAAGCCTATACCCAAGCTGCGGATTTTGCGTAAGCAGGTATTGTATCTTTGAAAGCGCAGCCTGGCCCACGTGCCAGGGGGTTTTCCAATACGTCCAGCCGTAACTACCGGGAAAGTTTACCACTATGGCATAGTAACATTTAAGCGCATGCGTAATAAGCCCTGACTTCTCAAGCGTGAGGCCGACATAGAATAATTTTACCCCTTCCGGCTCAGGCGCAGTCGCCCATTTTAAAAATGCCGCCTCTAAATCGGGAGAAGTAACAAAATCCCAGTGGCTGCCCTCAAGCCTCTTTTCTTTCGCAGCCTTCTTAAATTCGGGGTCCCAGCGGATAGAGGTAGTATTGGGATAAATACCTTCGCCGACTGCGGCCATCAGGCCTTCCTGGTCTTTTATTATATAGCGGTACTCTTTTGTCCCGATATTTTCGAATGTACCGTAACGGGCGTAATCGACAAAATCCTCTGTGCCGGAGTCGTACAATACCACCTTAGTAGGCAGCTGGCTTACTTT
>JBFMDA010000071.1:0-4197 GCA_040754255.1 Candidatus Omnitrophota bacterium
TAGCCTCGCCTCTAACGAAGAAGCCCTCCATTGTATTATTGAAGCTATCGAAAAAGCGGGCTATACGCCTGGCAAAGATATATGCCTTGCCCTTGATTGCGCATCAAGTTCTTTCTACAAAGACGGTGCCTATTCTTTTGAAGGCTTACGTAAGGATGCGGCCTTTATGATAGAGACATACAGCGCATGGCTTACAAAATACCCCATTGTTTCCATAGAAGACGGCCTTTCCGAGAATGACTGGCAAGGATGGAAGCATATGACCGAAGGCCTCGGAGCAAAACTACAACTGGTAGGAGATGATATATTCGTCACCAATCCGAAAATATTTAAAAGAGGCATTGCTGAAAAAATAGGAAACGCTATCCTGGTAAAGGTTAACCAGATCGGCTCCCTCTCCGAAACGCTGGAGGCGATTTCTATCGCGCAAAAAAACAAGTATAACGCGGTTATCTCGCACCGTTCGGGTGAAACAGAAGACACAACCATTGCCCATCTGGCAGTAGCCTGCGGGTGCGGGCAGATCAAGACCGGCTCTGTGTCTCGCACAGACAGGATCTGTAAGTATAACGAATTATTAAGAATCGAAGAAGGGCTTGGCAAAAAGGCTGTGTACGCCGGCACGTTCTGGAAAAAATGATTCTTAAGAAACCGTTTTGGCTTGTAAGCGCAAGCCTTATTCTGCTCTTAGTTATTTTTTTGCCGGGATACACGAAAATCCAGGAACTTAAGGACAGGAATCGAGACCTTAAGGAGAAGAATGCGCGCTTGACCCAGGAAAACCTCGTGCTGGAAAAGGAACTCGAGCGCATTGAAAAAGACGCCTTTTATCAGGAAAAAATTTTACGCGACAAAATGGGCGTGGTACGTAAAAACGAGGTCCCTGTAAAGGTAGTCACGGAATAAATATACTATATACATTCGCGGGGTGGAGCAGCCTGCCCCGTAAAGACGCGCTTCGCGCGTCCACGGGGCACCACGTGATGCCGCGAAGCGGCATTTTACGTGGTGGTAGCCCGTTGTAATAAAATATGTTTTTTGTATATGTCTTAAGAAGTAAATTTGATAAAAAATTATACATCGGTTCTACGGGATTATTGGAAGAAAGAGTTGCAGCTCATAATGGCGGAAATGTTGAGTCAACCAAGAACCGTAGGCCATTAGAGTTAATTTATTATGAAGCGTACCTCGATAAGCACGATGCCGAAGGAAGAGAGAAATTCCTTAAGAGTGGTTCGGGACACAGATTTCTTAAAAAACAGTTAATTAATTTCTTTGATAGTATTCGCGGGGTGGAGCAGCCTGGTAGCTCATTAGGCTCATAACCTAAAGGTCGAGAGTTCAAATCTCTCCCCCGCAACCACTTTAATACGTCCCGCAGGGACATTAAGGGCAGTGCCGCCGTAAAGGCGGCCAACTTAACCACAACAATTGCCCGAAGGGCAATTGAGGGAAATGTCGCCGAGGCATTAGGCGAGGCGACCAAAAATAAAGAGACAAACAATAAAAAGCGAGGTGGAAGATGGCGCAGATGAGCAAAGGTACAAGGGCATTTGGAATCTACTTCATCGTATATGCCTGTTCGATGTTTTTGGGAAGGGTGACCAGCATTCTCTATCACCTGATCGAAACCATTACCATTATGGCGCAAAAAACCGGCGCAAGAAGGCTCTACTGCGGCTATTCAGATACCCTCTCTTATTCTTACCTTGATTGCCTTGTGGATTTTGTGGGGTTGGCTTTAGCGATTTTCGTTATGTTTGCGGCATTCAGGGTATTCAAACTTACTAAACTGGCACTGCAGAGTATTAGGGTAATCACGATTGTCGGTATTGCCTATAATGTGCTGGCTATCGCCAAAGATGTGGTAAAAATAATCTCAACCCCTGCTGACGTACGCTATACCGCGTACTTTATTGCAGGAGGTATTGCTACCTGCCTGCTCTCCATAGGCTTCTGGGCTTTTGTGTACTATTTCTTCAGCCGTCAGAACATAAAAGCGCAGTTTACCAATTGAATCTCCCCGGACTAAAGTCTGGGAATTACGCACGAGCTGGTTAATAAAAAACCCGCGTTCAAGAAAAGCGCGGGTTTTTTATTTCTTTAAAATTTAACGGACGTCCAGGATATCAAAATTCCTGTCGATTACCCCGGAAGGGCTTACCACTACGAGGTTCACCTCTTTAGTCCCCGGGCTCGCATAAGAAGTAGTAAAAGAAGGTTCGGTAGTTGCGGGCACGGAACCACCCGTATCCCCTGACCAGAGATATTCTACCTCAACCTGCATGCATCCGGTGGGCGCTACATAGGCATTCGAAGTAACAGTAAGTTCTGTATTGGTATCGGGCCTATATGCCGACGCCTCAAGCCCTACCTTTGACATATCGTAAGACGCATATTCGCCCTTAAGCGCTACATCCAGGAACATTTTAAGATTATATTCTATTGGCTTTGCCTCTTCGATTTCTTTTAGGCGCTGCCGGGTGAGCCGTACTGTTGAGGTATCCCTGCCTTTTGCTTTTTCAATAATTTCATTGTAATACGCCTTCGCCTCTTCTATGTTACCCTCCCATTGAGCTAATAGACCGAGCTGGTAGGAGCTTGAGAACGCCTGCGGGCTACTGCGCTCTTTTTGTGCAAGCAGTTTAAAATATTTCCTTGCGCCTACCAGGTCCCTTTTGACGTATGCATACATAAGCGCTGCTTTAAACATCGCTTCGTCAAGATGGGTAGTTTCAGGGTACTGTGTAAGCAGCTCGGTATAGCGGGTGAGCGATTCAGTGTATTCTTTTGCTTTTTCCAGGTTAAACGCCCTTTCATACGTTAAGGTTTCGTCAAATGCGCTATCGCCTACTTTCTTCTGCAGCTCCTGGAGGACTTTCTCCGCATACAATGTATCTTTCAGGCCTTTGTCTTTATACATAAACAACCGCGCTATTTCGGTAAGCAGTGAAGCTAATTTCTCCTTAGGGTATGTCAGGGATGCCTTTTCTATAAGCGCGTCAAAGAGCGCCTCTGAAAGCTCAAGTTTACCCTCTTTATAGAAAGTTTCTGCGTGGGCCTTTAATTCTTCTTCCTTTGCGCCGGCCGCAATGATGCTATCGACATACTCCCGGTATAGCTGCGCGGCCTTGCTCTTTAGCCCCTGCTCCAGAAGCGTATCCGCAACGTCTTTTAAGGGAGCGGGGGGGGTTGCATTGTGCGCGTACTCAAAAGCCGAATTCATCAGGTCATTGAGCAAGGCTTCCTGATCTCCCTCTTGCTGGCTCCTGTAAAACTTCCATAATAACAGTTTTGCATATACATGGACCGGCTCATCCGCGGCGCTCGCCTGTATGGTGTTCTGAAGTTCATCGAGTGTTTGCTGCCGGTACGCATCTACATTGCTAAAATAGGTGTTCCAATCCTGAGACGACTCAAGATACTCAAGCTGCCGGTAACGGGTGAGCGCCGTATAATAGCTCACAAAGGGCGCAAGAACCTTCTTTTTTTGGTTTAACGACTGTAACAAAGCAATAAAGCCGGAGTAATTATGGTCACTATAATACAATTCTTTCAAGGCCTCGAACGCAGGAAACGCCGCCTCGCCTGAATCCGCTTCAATGATTTGTTTAGAAAGTACGGCCGGCTTCGCTTCTTGCGGCGTAGCCATACAAAGAGCACGCATACCCAATATCACAGAACTGACTAGCAAGAACAATGCAAGAAAATGGGCCTTTATGTGTGTGGTTGCGGATTGGTATTTCATATGCATGAAAGTTTTTACCTTTTTAGTTTTATCTCTTTCTGTGGGTTTTTCCAAAATTCCCTGATGACATAATACGCCTTGCGCGGGATGCGCGCATCAATGCCCTCTTCTTTTTCCGTATCCGATAACGCCACGATGCCAAACCATTCCTCGTTCATATTTTTATTCCCTTTTGCTTTTATGTCGAAATAATAACTGCCGTTTGTCCAGTTTGACTCGGTATCATGCACCAGCCAGCTTTCGGGGTCGGATTCGCTGTGCTTCCACCATTCATCCGTCCACTCAAACATGGTCCCGCCGATACAATTGCCGGCCCCCTTCTTGCTGTTGGCTACGTTATCGTATATCTGGCGCCACTGCGATTGCAGGAAAAATGCCTGCATGTTCTGGTCTTCCTGCCCAAGGTAGGCATCGTAACAATCTGCGCCGAACTCCGAGAGCAAGATCGG
>JBFMDA010000072.1:0-4184 GCA_040754255.1 Candidatus Omnitrophota bacterium
CTATTCCCACGGCTGCTAAATATGCCGTAGCCAACAAGGAAAGCCACCCCATATTGGTGGGCTTGAAGTATACCTTATCTAATGATGGCACCGCATTAGCCAATGTCGAAGATATTTTTGGCAGCAGGGCCTATAGTAATATTAGGAATAAGATGTTCAAATTTAACTTTGAGTTTAAAAAAGCTCAATTAGGCGGGCAGTTTGAGCCTTACGGAACTAACTGGCGGACAGTAGAAGCATCGTATCCTTTGGCTAAGCTACTTAGGGCACTTCAGAATCCGGAATCACCTTTTCTGGTGAAGAATAAGCCTGAAGCCAATAGGGTTACCAGGCCCATTGGGATAGCAAGCGAAATACCCAATCTTATTAATACCGCTACTACATCTAGCTCGCCCATAACAATTAACCCGATACGTACGCCTCTCGTCGGTGGGAACTGGAAGATGGCGTTAGCAAGTGAAACGGATGCAGTTAAATTGTTAGAACAGCTTGCGGCACAGATTGGTAATAGTAAGGGTGTTGAGACGGTGATTGCACCGTCTGTATTGCATATACCTGCTGTGTCGGCTGCTTTGAAGAAGTTAGTAACGGAGCGTAAAGTCGCTGAAGGCGCAATAAAGATCGCCGCTCAGAATATGTATTCCGAAGAAAAAGGCGCTTTTACAGGCGGTACCTCTGCAACTCAGCTCTCAAGCTACTACGGCCTATCGCATGTTATCCTGGGGCATTCTGAAGTGAGAAGGAATAAGAGCCAGGAACTAACCGGCGAATCAAGCGCAAACGTAAATAGAAAAGCTATCGCTGCCCTCAAGAGCAAGCTTATACCGATAGTGTGCGTAGGTGAGAGCGATGCCGAACGAACTGCGGGGAAGGAAAAAACCGTAGTAGAACAAATGCTTAGAGCCAGCCTTGCCAATATTTCGGCGCAAGACGCGGCGAACATAGTTGTTGCCTATGAACCGGTATGGGCCATTGGAACAGGAAAGTCCGCGACTGCTGCACAGGCACAAGAGATGCACTTTTTTATCAGGTCGATACTTACGGATATGTTTGGTGCTGAAACCTCAGTTAAGATGCGCATATTATACGGCGGAAGTGTTACCGCAGATAATATCGCAGGACTTAAAGTAGAGCCTGATATTGACGGAGCGTTAGTTGGTGGTGCTAGTTTGAGGCCGGATAATTTCGGCAGCATTGTAAAAGTTACTTCCGGAGCTCAGAGCAGCTCGCCAATAGCGCCAAATGAGACAGTTGGTGGTATTGACTTCCGTACCATCTCATTGAATACCCAACCCATGGGAAATCTCTCAGGGCTCAATTTCAGCTTGCCAAGATTGAGTAACGCAGAACAAATCAACCTCGGTAGCGAATTCGCCCAGATTCAAAAGATGCTTAAAGCTGGCATTACTCCTTCGGGCGAACGCTTAAAGGAATACGTTGCTGCCTGTTATCAAAAGGGCGTACTTAAGGAACACACGGATGAAATAGTTGCTTCTTTGGTTAATATTTGTAAACTGGAAGAGGAGCAAGTAGCTTCTTCAACTACTGAGCTCAAAGAAGTGCTTTTGATGCTTGATTCGATGCGTTAAGAGAAAGTAATTGCCGAAACGGCAAGCCGGCACGAGAGTGTCAGCTTGCCGTTTTTTTTTGAGGATGTCTAAGAAAACATCCCGGCTTAAGTCCTCGCTATCGCTGGGGATAAGTTTTTTAGCACTGCAACATTTGAAGAAAAAATGCAAGGCTGCGGTGTAAATTGCTTGAAGTCAGAGAGGGCAATTAAAATTCCTTCCATAAAAGAAGCTAGGGGAATTTTATGCGGAGGCCCCCCATTGTATCATTCTGCTGCATCCAATGGGGGTCCAACCCGTCTATTCTATTTCGTTGGAGTTGGAGGAATCGTTATTTTACTTGACTCCCCGCAGAAGGAGGGTAGTCTCCGATAAGCTGGTGCGGAGGCCCCCATTGTATCATTCTGCTGCATCCAATGGGGGTCCAACCCGTCTATTCTATTTCGTTGGAGTTGGAGGAGTCGCTATCTTACTTAACTCCCCAACAGAAGGAGACCTGTCCCCCATAAGCTAATGCGGAGGCCCCCATTGTATCATTCTGCTGCATCCAATGGGGGTCCAACCCGTCTATTCTATTTCGTTGGAGTTGGAGGAATCGTTATTTTACTTGACTCCCCGCAGAAGGAGGGTAGTCTCCGATAAGCTGGTGCGGAGGGAGGGAGTTGAACCCTCATGAGGTTGCCCCCACAGCGCCCTGAACGCTGCGTGTCTGCCATTTCACCACCTCCGCGGTTTTTGCGTATTGCGTATTGCGTATAGCGTAGTGCGTATAGCGTATTGCACGTAACGAACAGTATAGCTTAGCCGTTACTTTCTGTCAAATACAAAAGCGTTGCTGCTGTTGGTAATTATTGCTATAATAATACCCCTGCGAGAAGGAGAGAAGATGTTTTTTGAGGCGTTTGCGATTACTATAAAGGCAGTTGCGCAGATACTTATTTTGGGCGGATTCGGATATTTTTTACGCAAGCATAATATCTTGTCCGATAGAGGGTTAAATGCATTAAGCCGCCTGGTAATCAATTTTACCCTGCCCCTGTTAATCTTTGCCCAATTAATCAAAGAATTCAGCTTCGGGCTTTATCCTGACTGGTGGATTTTCCCGCTACTGAGCATCGTTATTACGCTATTTGGGTTTTTGGTGGGGTGGGGAATGAGTATGTTCATAAAAGACAGCCGCAAGAGACTTCAGTTTTTAAGCCTGGTTTCTTTTCAGAACTCGGGGTATCTGCCGCTAGCCATGATCGCGGCAATTTTACCTGCTTCCCTGGCTTCGACGATGTTTATTTATCTTTTTTTATTCCTTCTGGGTTTTAATCTGGTCATGTGGTCCCTGGGCCCCTATATGCTTTCTTTCTCAAAGGAAACAAAGTTTGATGCTGCCAACCTCTTTAATATGCCGGTTATCGCCTCGCTTGTAGGCCTGGTGTGCGTGTACCTGGGGTGGAATAGATTTTTTTCCGTTACGGTTTTAAAGCCTTTATACCTTATCGGGGACAGCACAATGCCGCTTGCGCTTTTGGTAGTGGGCGCTGACCTTGCGCAATTGAAGCTCGAACATATCGACAGGAAGGCAATGTCCCTGTTGTGCCTTGCAAAATTGCTGATTCTGCCGGCTGTGGGCCTGGCAGTAGTATTGTCTTTGAGGCTTACCGGCCTTTTGGGTCTATTGGTTCTGATGCAGTTGTCTGTTCCGTCGGCAACGTCGCTTTCAGTCATTGTCAGGCATTACCATAAAGAGGACCTTTTAATCAGCCAGGGGATATTTTTCAGCCATGTCGTAAGCATCCTGACGATTCCGCTATTTTTGAGTTTATATTTTGCTGCGGTTATGATACAATGAAGAAAATCGTTGCGACCAACCGCCAGGCTCAACGTGATTATGAGGTCTTAGAGACGCTCGAATGCGGGATAGAGCTAAAAGGCAGCGAGGTCAAGTCTATCCGCGACGGTAAGGTGAATTTAAAGGACAGCTTTGCCCGCATCGAACGCAACGAAATGGTCTTATATAATACGCATATAAGTCCTTACGAGCAGGCAAGTTATTTAAACGTTGAGCCCACACGCGTAAGAAAACTCCTGCTGCATAAAAATCAGATTATCAGGTTAATCGGCAAGGTCGCCCAAAAAGGTTTTACGCTTATACCCCTTGATGTGTATTTCAGCGACCGCGGATTGGTGAAGGTGACCCTTGCGTTATGCAAGGGAAAAAGGC
Organism: Candidatus Omnitrophota bacterium; assembly: GCA_040754255.1. Taxonomy (GTDB): domain Bacteria; phylum Omnitrophota; class Gorgyraeia; order Gygaellales; family Profunditerraquicolaceae; genus SURF-25. The sequence goes on from JBFMDA010000072.1 coordinate 3,784, forward strand.
TCTTTGACCGCAGGGAGGATATCAAGCGACGAGAGGCAGACCTCTCGATTCGCCGAGCCCTCAAGAATCAAAGAAAGCATTCGTGAAGTATCGTGTATAGGTTAAGGTTAGGTCGCGGGTCTGGTTATTGGGTAAAGTTAATGGTAGAAGAAAGTACGCTAATAACTTTAGACAAATAACCAAACCATTAACCTTACCTCTCAACCTTAACCTTACTTAGCCTTAGCCTTCTTTATAGTGCTGAGTTAGAATGACGAAATGGGGGTGAAAGGGTTCGACTTAAGCCTGAGGGCAGAAGTAGCATGCCGCGGACGCAGGGTGGGCCGCGTTAACAATCCTTGCAAACTATAAACGCAAACACACCAGTGTTTAGTCGGATGCCAATGGCAACATTGGTACCG
>JBFMDA010000073.1:0-4086 GCA_040754255.1 Candidatus Omnitrophota bacterium
ATGGTAGGGCTTTTTTATTTTACATCGAATCCTAGCTCAAAATCAATCAAATATGATTTATCCAGGGATTTTGAGTTGCTTAGGATTCGATGGAAGGTTGAAACGACAGGTTCGAGATGAGAGCCTAGGAGCGGTCTTGAGTCCATTCTTCTCTCTTCCGCTTCTGGCACATTAAAAAATTTTCTTATGTGCCTTCAGCGGAAGAAAAGAAGGGTAATTATATTCTTTCCCCTTGTCACTATAGCCGGTATTTGATAAGATTATACAATAACAAGAGTTACGCTTGATGAGGGGAGAGAGTAGGTTGTAATGGGGATTTTGATTTCTTTGTTAATGAATGCGGTGGTTGCCTACAGCGCCTGGCTGTTGAGCAGCCGTATACTGGCGCTTAAGGGCTGTATTGATACCGGTATCGCCTGGCTCTTACTGTATTTTGCGCAGATTGTATTCTCTGAGCTTTTGCTGGGTATTTTGGGAATTTTATACCTTCCTGAGCTGATAGTGCTCAATGTATATATTATGTTATTTGTCTGGTGGATAGCCCGCAGGAGAAAGCCGCATTTCGAAATAATTCAATTACGGAAACATATCATTGAATTTCTGGATAACAAGGTTCTGTTGCTTTTTTTCTCGGTCATCGCAGGCTTTGGCCTGGTCAAAATTTGCGTTAACCTGGTGAACCCGCCATTCGGATGGGACTGCCTTAATTATCACTTCGTATTTCCGGTTGAGTGGCTTAAAAACGGAAACCTCTCCATGCCCAGCTATATCGGGGATGACCCCAGCCCTCCGTACTATCCTCTTAATGGAAGCCTATATTTTCTCTGGCTTATGCTGCCGCTTAAGAACGTGTTTTTTGCGGATGTAGGCCAGGTGCCTTTTTTCCTGCTGGCATTTCTTTCGCTTTACGGCATCGCAAGGAAGACCGGCCTGGGCAAGAGTTATGCGTTTTATGTTGCAGCGCTTTTTATCCTGACACCAAATATTTTCAGGCAGATAGAGATTGCCTATGTCGACGTAATGTTGGCTGCCTTGTTTTTCTCAAGCGTTAATTTCATCCTGCGGTTATATAAAACTTTTTCTTTGCCTGCGCTCATATGCGTTGCCGTCTCTTTCGGGCTTTTTCTTGGCATAAAGGCATCCGCCATCGTGTACGGTATTTTTCCCTTGCTCTGTTTTGCGTGTATTGTGTTACGAAGGCGGAAAGAGCCGCATTATCTGCCAAAGGCCATTGCGTATGTATTCCTGTTCGCTTCCATAGCGGCTGCCCTGGGCGGGTTTTCATACCTGCGCAACCTGTTACTTACGGGGAATCCGCTATTCCCCGCAGATATAGTAATAGCGGGAAAAAACATATTAAAAGGAGTGGTGCCTTTTGCCAATTACCGCAACAACTGGACGCCCGACGATTTTAATCTCACAAAGCTTCTTTTCCATGAGGGGATGGGCGTACAGTTTATCATCTTTGCATTTCCTGCATTAATGGCAGCGCTGCCGTTTTTGATAGGCAGGATTATAAAAAAACGTGCACGCGAAATTGATTTTTTCGTCATTTCATTACCTTTAGTGCTATGGTTCTCTTTTTTGTTTTTTATGCCGCAGCTTTGGGTAAGATACCTCTATGCATTTGTAGGGTCAGCCCTCATTGCGGCTTTTTATATGCTTGCAACCTTCAAGAACCCGGGGAGGCTTATAAAGGCAGCCGTTGCTATTTGCGTATTTGCCTCAATGGTTGAGATCTCAAGGCATGCACAACTCTTAGCCTCCGTTGCGTTATCCCTCCTTATTTTTTATTTACTGCATAAAAAATGGCAAGTTACCATACAAGTTTTGTTAATGGGCCTCGCTGCATTACCTCTTGTGTTCTATTTCCTTAATGCACGGTATGACAGTAATGAATTCAAAAACTATGTGTCAAGGTCCCGTTTTCCCAAGGAGGAAACAGAGGCATGGCTTTGGTTAAATCAGAATACCGGCGGCCATAGGATCGCCTATGCAGGCAGGCCTGATGTGCTGCCGCTATACGGCAGCAACTTTAAGAATGAGGCGGCCTACGTATCCGTGAACAACGTCCATCCGGTACACCTGCATAATTTCATCGATACTAAATATGTCTGGACCAATGATTTTCTTGTGTTACATAAGAATCTTGAGAAAGACGGATATTACCGCCAGAAGCCGGATTATTATGCGTGGCTGAAGAATCTTGATTCAGGGGCGGTAGATTTTCTTGTGGTATATTCCCTTAACCAGGTTGAGGGAAACATTTTTCCTATTGAGGAAGAATGGGCACGCAGTCATCCGGGCCAATTCTTCCTTGTGTTCGGAAACGATTCGGTCAGGATATATAAAGTAACACGCAATTAGTTCGGGTCAGGCAGTGTGGGCTAAAAAAGGAGGTGCATATGTCTTTAGTCAAGGAATTCAGGGAATTTGCAGTAAAGGGTAACGCAGTAGATATGGCAGTAGGCATTATCATCGGCGCCGCATTCGGCAAAATCGTCAGTTCGCTGGTCACGGACGTAATCATGCCGCCCGTAGGCCTGCTCATCGGCGGAGTAGATTTCAAAAACCTTAAGTTAATCCTTAAGGCAGCAGCCGTTGATAAGCCGGAAGTCGCCCTCAATTACGGATTATTTCTTAATAATGTGATTGATTTTCTGATTGTCGCATTTGCGATTTTCTTGGTAGTAAAGGGCATCAACAGTCTCAGAAAAGCAAAAGGCTAGTGTGCTTTCACACTAGAGGATGCCGCAACGAAACAATCCGGATGATTTACCCCGCGAGTAAAATAGTTGCGGGCGGGTATTGTTTGAGGTATCATAGGCGCTACGACAGGTACGCAGGATGCATGAACGAAAGGCGCGCAAATGGAAAAAATACCTTTATCGGTAGTGGTAATGGCAAGAAACGAAGAGAAGAATATTGAAGAATGCCTTGGTTCCGTGAAAGGCTGGGTGCAGGAGATTGTCGTTGTTGATGACTATAGCTCAGACAGGACGCTTGAGATAGCAAAAAGATATACGGATAAGATTTTCCAGAATAGATGGGACATGGAAGGCACGGCGCGGAACTTCGCGTATTCGAAAGCAGCCAACGAATATATATTAAGCCTTGATGCGGATGAACGGGTTACTCCGGAATTAAAGAATGAGCTCGTAGCGCTTTTCAGCAGCCCGCTGTTGTTCAACGGGTATAACATACCGCACCGTAATCACGTGGGCAGTTACTGGATACGGTTCGGAGGGTGGTATCCCAATGCGAAATTAAAACTGTTCAGGAAGGATAAATTCCGCTATGAAGAGTCGGAATACCATCCGCGCGCATTCATGGAAGGCAAGACCAAGACACTTACGCACGATATCCTGCATTATACCTATGCGGATTTTCACGCCCTTTTTGCGAAAGTCAACCACGCCACTGATTTTGAGGCCAAGAAATGGCTGCGCGACGGAAGAAAGATGAGCCTGGGGATATGTATCTGGAAGAGTAGTACGCGGTTCTTTAAATTTTATTTCATAAAACAGGGGTTCAGGGACGGCTTTATCGGATTTTTTCTTGCTCTTTACAGCGGAATGTACCAGTTTTATACCTATTGCAAATACTGGGAAGCAAAAACCAAGATCACCAAGGCTAACTTAAGGCCGGATAAGAAACAGTAATGCCTGGTTTTGAATAAGACATGCGTGTCTGGGATATATCTGTCAAAAAGCTATGCCGCAGCCACCTTTTAGGGGAACACAGGGAGCTGCATGCAATCTGGTCCATACTTGTTCAGAAAAAGAAAGGTTATGCGCATCATCCGGAAACATTGCGCTGGAAGGGAAAATTACGCGCGTTATACCAGAGGCATAAAGAACTTGTAAAGGAAATGATTGGCAGGGGCTACAGACATTACAGCCCCCTGGATGCAAGATTTGCATCAGGGGCTAAGCAACAAAGGCAGTTCGTAGACTTGCCTTGCGCGCAGGTTGTAATTCTGCGAAGGAAAAAATGTGGATGTAAAGTATGATTCCGGGCTAGCAGGCAGGGAGTAATTTTCATGAAGGCAAAGATTTTTCTGAGCGCGCTGGGTATCTGGTGCGT
>JBFMDA010000074.1:0-4053 GCA_040754255.1 Candidatus Omnitrophota bacterium
ACGCGCCTGTAGCTCAATTGGATAGAGCATCAGCCTACGGAGCTGGTTGTTACTGGTTCAAATCCAGTCAGGCGCATTTAATGACAAATGGAGGTTCTCCCGCTACATAATTTAAATCCTCAAGCGGGATCCCGCTATAGAACCAGAAATGTTTAGCGGGAAATCCTCCCAGGCGCACCATACTGGTTCTCCCACTCCTAAACTTAAATTTTACGAGTGGGATCCCGCTATAGCACCGGAACAGTTTGGCGGGAAATCCAGTCAGGCGTACCAAATTTTCTTGCATGTAGTCAGTGTAAAATTTGGAGAGGTGGCTGAGCGGTCGAAAGCAGTTGCCTGCTAAGCAATTGGTCGGGGCAACCTGACCCCAGGGTTCGAATCCCTGCCTCTCCGTTTGACTTTTCTGACAAAGAAAAGTCAAACGGTCCTAAGCGAGCGTAGCCGAGCGTCAAGCGAGGCAGCGAGCGCAGGACATGTTCGACAACGGAAAAATCAACGGCACTTGAGCGACCGTAATGCCCCGACAAGGGGCATAGGAAGCGAAAGTGCATGTCATCAACAATATGTTTTGGGGCAAGCGCTACGATAAAAATCACGGCACTCAAGCAGCGCCGCGCAAAACGCACCGGCACACAGTTTTTTAAAGAAATTAAACTGCGGAGAGAAAGATGGAAAAAGAAAGAATCGAAATCGAGAACGAGATTCTGGATAAGCTAGGAGGCAAGATATTCCTTCTGCAGGACCAGACCCAGAAGCGCGAAGTCATTTTCCAGGCATTCCTTGAGGTGTATCAGTCTCCCCGCTGCCAGCGGTTCATAAAAAAATCAAAAGGGCTGGAAATGGAAACTTTTTTTAAGGAATTTTTATCCTACGGGATCGTAGAAGAGTTCATCAATGACCCCGAAGTTGAAGACATCATGGTAAATTATCTCTCGCCCATTTATGTCCATAAGGCCAAGCTCGGGCTCGTCAAGACGGAAAAGAAATTCTTAACACGCGATGATCTCGAACTTTTTATCAAGAAAGTAATCATCTTCTCTGGTCGTAAGACTATTAAAAAGATCAACAACGTGGAGTTGGCTGAGATCAAGGGCCGCGTAAATATCGTCTATTCTCCTTTTGGCCCGCAGATAACTATTACGCGGGCAAAAGAGAAGCCCCTAAGTATTATTGAATTGGTCAAAAGCGGCACCTTAAACAGTGAGCTGGCAGCGCAATTCTGGCTTTATATCGAAGGCTTAGGCGTAAAGCCGGCAAACGTCATTATTGCAGGCGGCCCCGGTGCAGGAAAGACCACATTGTTAAACGCGCTTTTCAGCTTTATGCCTATAGATGACCGTATTGTGGTCATAGAAGATACACTGGAGCTTAACACTGACCTTGAAGATAACTGCTCGAGGCTTGAGAGTGACGAAGAAACTACCTTAGCAGACCTGGTCAAGAATTCCCTGCGCATGCGGCCGGACAGGGTTATTGTAGGCGAAGTAAGGGGCAGGGAAGCCCAGGATTTGATGACTGCTATGAATATCGGAAAATACTGTATGGGTACCTTGCATGCCTCAACTGCGCGCGAGACGATTATGCGGCTTGAAAATGAGCCTATGAATGTACCGGAGGTGCTTATTAACCTGGTGGATGCCCTTGTGATTATGCGGCGCTATACAATAAACGGCAAGGTTCAGCGCGTGGTGGGAGAGCTTGTAGAAACTGCCGGCATGGAAAAGAAAATGGTGCTTTTGTCTCTTTTGTGGTCATTTGACTTGTCTAAGGCTATATTCTGTGAATCGGCTATCAGCAGCGTATACCGGGACCGGCTTGCGCAGATAAGCGGGAAACAGCCTAAGGAGATAATTGAAGAATTAAAAGTGAGGTCAGGGGTAATCAAGGCCATGGTAGAGAAGGGTATTACTGATTTCAAAGAGGTAACCGATTACTGCCGTAGGTATGCCAAAACCCCTCAAGCAGTAATGGAAGAACTGGGCCTAAAAAGGGAAGATTTCCTGTAGCCTTGAAAAAGATAACTTCTCTTGATGCGCTCTATATGTCGGAAGCCTTAAAAGAGGCTTGCGCTGCGGCAGAAGAAGACGAGGTGCCTGTTGGTTGTGTTATTGTGCATAACCGCCGCATTATTGCACGTGCCCATAATCAGGTCGAGAGGCTTAAGGATCCTACCGCGCACGCAGAAATGCTTGCGTTGACAAGTGCTACGCATTACCTAAAGAGCAAGTGGCTGGATGAAGCTGCGATGTATGTGACTGTTGAACCTTGCAGCATGTGCGCAGGGGCGTTGGTGCTTGCGCGCATAAAAAGGCTGGTGTTCGGAGCCAAAGACCCCAAAACAGGCGCAGCAGGGTCAGTGGTCAACATCGTCAATAATAAGAAGCTCAACCACCGCATCAAAGTGACTCCTTTCGTCTTGGAGGATGATTGTGCCAAGCTGTTAAAGGATTTCTTTAGACGCAAAAGATAGCATAGAAGGGATAGGTTTGTTATGTCGTATACGGTATTTGCCCTTAAATGGCGGCCAAGGGATTTTGATGAGGTCGTCGGCCAGCCAAAAGTCGTTACCACGCTTAAGAGCGCGATCCAGAAGAATAGATTAGCCAATGCGTATCTTTTTTCCGGGCCGCGCGGAGTAGGCAAAACCTCTACTGCCAGGATTTTGGCAAAGGCCCTTAATTGCAAAAATGGGCCTACGCCAAAGCCATGTAATCAGTGCCCGGCCTGCCTTGATATTACTGCCGGCCGCAGCCTTGATGTGCTGGAGATTGACGGTGCCTCTAACCGCGGCATCGATGAAATACGCGCCCTTCGCGAGAACGTAAAATTTTCGCCGGCGCAGTCAAAATACAAAGTCTACATCATAGATGAAGTGCACCAGATTACACAAGAAGGATTTAACGCCCTCCTGAAGACCCTTGAAGAGCCTCCTGAATACGTAAAGTTCATTTTTGCCACCACCCATCCCCATAAGGTCCCGCCGACAATACTTTCCCGTTGCCAGCATCTTGATTTCCGCAGGATCTCAGTACTTGAGATGCTGGGGCAGCTTGAGAAAATAGTCGCTCAGGAGAAGATAACGATAGACAAGGATGTGCTTTTGGCAGTTGCCAGAAGCAGCGACGGTTCCTTAAGGGACGCAGAATCTATGCTTGACCAATTGGTCTCTTTTGCCAAAGGCGACATTTCCCTTAAGGATGTGATCGCGATGCTGGGTTTGGTTGAACAGGAAACCCTTTTTACGCTCACTACGCATATCATTCAAAAAGACGCCCGTGCTGCAGTGATATTATTCAACCAGATAGTTGATGAGGGAAAAGACCCGGGTATTCTACTTTCGCATCTTATTGAACATTTCAGGAACCTTATGATTGCCAAAGTGACTGATGGCGATCAGCACCTTATCGACTTACCTCAGGAGGTGTGCGTAAGACTGCTTGAACAAGCGCAGGCTTTCAGCCTTCAGGAGGTTTTTAGTGCGTTTACTATTTTGGTGAATACGCAGGAGATGGCTAAGCGGCTTGATTCTTTACGTATCCCTTTTGAGATAAGTTTAGTAAGGCTTGCGCACGACAAAAATACTTCGGTAACGCGGCCGCCTGCACCGGTACAAGCTGCACAACTACCCAAAGAAGCCCCCCGCGCAGAAACGCATGTGCACGAAGAGCTTCCCCCGGAGGGGCCGCAACAGAAAAAGGAAGCAGGCCAGGGAGAGGGTAATCCTGCCTCTATGGTACTTTTAGAAACGGTAAAGAAGATCTGGCAGGATGTGATTAGTAACTTAAGCCCGGTGAAGATGTCGGTGGCAACCTATTTGAGTGAAGGAGAGCCGGCGGACATCAAGGACAACGTGCTCACTATCGCGTTCCCTAAGAATTATTCGCTGCATAAAGAAGCGCTTGAGAAGAAGGAGAATAAGCTGCTCGTTGAAAAGCATATTTCCCAATTATGCAATGCGCCTTTACGCGTGAACCTTATCCTTTCAAAACAGGAACGGCATAAAGAAGATATCAAAAACGATAGCACTGTAAAATCGGTGCTGGATATCTTTAA
>JBFMDA010000075.1:0-4033 GCA_040754255.1 Candidatus Omnitrophota bacterium
CGGTTGAGAGGCACACGACGGTTTTGAGGAAACAATCCTTACGCATGGCTATCTCTAAAAACCTTTTGTGCGCCTTGAAAAATCCGTGCATTCCGGTTGAGGTAGGAAGCTTCAAATCCATCGCCACTATATCCATATGCTCGATTACTTCTGCGAGCGCCTCAGGCATGGAGCCGTTCGTTTCAAGGTAATTCTTAAAGCCTGTCTTCTTGGTGCGGCCCGCCACCTCTTTTAAGAAACTTACCTGCAGAAGAGGCTCTCCGCCGGTAAATACGACGCAGGTTGAGCCGTTGCGGCGCTGCTGTATGACTTCAAGGAGCTGTTGCGGCTCGTATTCCTCAAAACGGTCCAGTTGCGTATCGCAGAATTTACAGGTAAGGTTGCAGCCGTAAAAACGCACAAAAAGATGGCGCTCGCCGACAAAAAGCCCCTCGCCCTGGACGCTCTCAAAGATTTCGGAAATCTTTCCTTTTATCATATGCTCCGTCTTAATGTATAAGCGGGTCTTGTATGCCTGCTTCTTTAAAACCCTTTGCGCGATAATGACAGCTATCGCACCTTCTGCACGGCTTGCTTCCTCCCTGATAGCAGGACCAGGTCAATGCAAAAGGGACTTTGAGGCTGTTACCGAGCCTGACGATCTGGGATTTCGTCTTCGCAAGTAAAGGCGTCAGGATACGGATACTCCTGCCTTCTGCTCCCGTCTTGGTGCCGGTGCGGATTACCTTTTTAAACGCCGCGTAAAACTCCGGCCGGCAATCAGGGTATCCTGAATAATCCTGGGCATGCGCTCCGATACATATCGCCTCAGCCCCGATAGATTCCGCATACGAAAGCGCAAAGCTCAAGAAAATAATGTTGCGTGCCGCTACATAGGTAGACGGTATTTTTACTCCGGCCCTGCCCGGCTGAGGCAGGCGGACATTTTTTTCAAGTAAGGACGAACCCTTCCAGGGAAGCCGGATTTTTAAAACCCGGTATGCGCAGCGGGCAGCGCGCGCTATCGCCTTGGCAGCGCGTAATTCGCGTGAGTGGCGCTGGCCATACTCAAAAATAAGGCAGAAACAGCGAAACCCTTTCTTTTTTGCCGCATAGAGCGTTGTCGCAGAATCAAGCCCTCCTGATAATAACACCACAGCCTTGCGGCTCTTGTCATTGCGCATACGTCGCAGAAGAAGTACTATTCTCCCACACTGTCACCGAAGCCAGCTGTTTCACCTTTTTCTTTAACTGGTTGTACACATACAAGGCAATCTGTTCTGATGTGGGGTTGTGTGCCTTAAAATAAGGTATCTTATTCAGATAGGCGTGGTCAAGTGTTTCGAGAATTCTGTTTAGGTGATGCTTGACGGCCTTAAAATCAATTACCATGCCGGCCTTATCGAGAGCCTGGCTCGTTACCACTGCTTCCACTTTCCAGTTATGGCCGTGCAGGGCCTCGCACTTGCCCTTATATCCCCGCAGGTTATGCGCGGAACTAAACGTTGATTCAACGCGTATGCTATACATTGCTGGCCCTCTGTACGTTATCAAGGTGCCTGCCTAAGAAACTCCTGGCTAAGCCCTTAAACCATTCCGGATTATCGCTGACGTAAAATTTATATTTGCCCCGGCGCTTTGCGCTTGTCATACCTTCAAGCTCAAGGATCTTTTTCACTTCCATGGCAACCTGCTGCGCAGAATCAATGAGCGTTACGTTTCTACCCATCACCTCTTTAATAACGGGCTTAAGCAGCGGGTAATGCGTGCATCCCAGGATGAGCGTATCGACGCCTGCTTTTTTCATCGGCGCAAGATATCCGCACGCCACTTCCTTGACAACCTTGCCCTTACGGTAACCTTCTTCCACAAAAGGCACAAAGAGCGGACAGGCAAGTGCGGTGACTCTTACCTTGGGGTCGAGTTTGCGTATTTCGTTTTCATAGGCGCGGCTGCGTATGGTGCCCCGCGTGCCGATGACACCGACTTTTTTATTGCGCGTGGCATACGCCGCCTCTTTTGCGCCGGGCACAATCACTCCGACGATAGGAACCTTAAAATGGCTTTTGATGACCGGCAGGGCCACGCTTGAGACGGTATTGCAGGCAACGCAGATAAGCTTGACTCCCTGATTAAGCAAAAACAGCGCATCTTCTATCGAAAAACGGATTACCGTATCCTTTGATTTGATTCCATACGGGACGCGCGCCGTGTCCCCAAAATAGATAATGTCTTCATTCGGCACCTGCCGCATTAATTCCTTTACCACGGTCAAGCCGCCTACGCCTGAATCAAATACGCCTATTGGTTTCATGAGCCTGCCTCTCTCTTTTCTTAAAAAACTTCCGTTAATTGTCTTTTTCTGCAAACGCTAATTCGCGCACATACCGCAGTATGCCCTCATTAATCCCCTGTGCAATCTTCTGGCGGTACATACCGTCGCCAAGAAGCTGCTCTTCTCCTCTGTTGGAGAGAAAGCCGACCTCAATCAACAATGCCGGCATATCGGTGCCGCGCAGGACATAATAGCGCGCACCCTTTAGCCCCAGGATCTGATTATCCAGGGTCCCGCCGACCGACCTGCAGATCAACCTGCCCAACTGTATGGATTCTCCCCGGTTGTGCGTATAGACCATATCCCATAATGTGGCTTTAAGCTGCACAGAAGCGCCTGCCAACTCGGATGCCTTCACGCTGGGGATTTCTTTATTGATCGAAGCAACGCCGCGCTCGGTATCGCTCACTGTAGGAGAGACATAATATACTTCAAAACCGTTCATACTGCGGACGCGGTTTGCGTTTGAGTGAATGCTTATAAAGAGGTCTGCCTTGAAGCTGTTTGCCATGGCTGTCCTGACTGAAAGCGGGACAAACGTATCCGTGGAGCGCGTCATAAACACGGAGAAACCTTCGTCTTTTAAAAGCTTGGCAAGGCGCTTGGCAACATCCAGGTTCACTGTTTTTTCGCGCAGGCCGCTTTCGCTGATTGCGCCGGGGTCTTTGCCGCCGTGGCCGGCATCAATAACGATCCGCTTGATGGAAGAAGGCTGCGTAATCCTTACCGGGGCCGCAGAAACAGTTTTGCTCACCAGTCTCAGCACGATTTCCCTATTGAACGATTCGGGGATCATCACTGTGCCTTCGCGCAGCACTACCGGATGGTTGAAATAACGCAGTTGGCCGTCGATAAGCGCAAACGCATCTCCTACGCGTAATGCCAACCGGTGCGGTTTTTTTGATAAAAGCACTACCTGTGTAAACGGGTCGTACTCAAGATTTATGTTTTGCACATCGCACGCAGGGGCCAAGGGTAAATAATTTGTCCCGTAAAGCGCGTAGCGGGGAATGTTGTCGGTAGGCAGGCGCGTTGTGGCGCAGCCGGCGATGACAAAACAGCATATACTTACTATGACGATGAGATGTTTGTTGGGCATAGGTATTCGGAATCAGTGCTAACCGTATGGTGACGCCGCACTCGCTGCTCGGCTTGTCGATTTACCCTCGTCATTTTTGTCGGTAAATCGTCCCGGCGAATACATATGAACCGGGACTGCGACGCGATAAAATGGTATGCACTTTCACTCCCTGCCTCGCTTGTCGCTCGGCTACGGTCGCTTAAGTGCCACCAAAATTTTCCTTGTCGGGAGCCGTGGTATGCACTCCGCTCGCTAAACCGCTTGTCGCGGTTTTTTACGCTCGCTTGAGTGCCACCAAAATTTTCCTTGTCGGAACTCATTCGGTTAGGCACTCCGCTCGCTAAACCGCTTGTCGCGGTTTTTTACGCTCGCTTGAGTGCCACCAAAATTTTCCTTGTCGGAAAATTTTGGTGGAGGTGGCCGGAATTGAACCGGCGTCCTTAAGACATAAGACAAAAGTCGCTACATGCTTAGTGTACCTTTTACGCTTAACCCCGGCGGCTCCGATACACAAGATACACCGGGGCGCAGCCTTTTTCTGAATCTCGCCCTGGCCTATAAAGGCGGATGTGCCAAGGCCAGCCTGCTTCCGGCTCTCTTTTAGGCCACAGGCAGCCTAAAGAGAGGCCCGCTTAATT
>JBFMDA010000076.1:0-3946 GCA_040754255.1 Candidatus Omnitrophota bacterium
TTAGTAAGTTGCTATGAAGGCTTTAACGTGGAGGGCGGCGCTGAAGGCGTGGGCAGGGCGACTACCAAGGCAGTCGTCACTACCTTTATCCTGATTATTGCATCGGACTGTTTCTTCACCGCGCTCTTTTATTTCATTTTTCCATAAAGACAGATGAATGACTCGATAATCGATTTGAAAGATTTATTCAAATCCTTTAATTCTCATAAGGTCCTTGACGGCATTAACCTCGCCATAGAAAAAGGCACTACGCTAGTGGTTATCGGGCGTTCGGGCTGCGGGAAAAGCGTAATGCTTAAACACATCATGGGGATATTGCAGCCTGATAGAGGAAGGGTGCTGGTGAACGGCAGGGATTTGGGGGAATTGAACGAAAAGGAAATAAACGGCATCAGGATGAAGATGGGCATGGTGTTTCAGGGTGGCGCACTTTTTGACTCCCTGACTGTCGGTGAAAATGTGGGGTTTGGCTTGATTGAGCATGCTGATATTACACATAAAGAACTGTTTGAGCGGATTGAAGAGTCCCTCTATATGGTGGGTTTATGCGGGATCGCAAACCTTATGCCTTCGGAATTAAGCGGCGGCATGAAGAAGCGCGTGGCACTGGCAAGGGCATTGTGCATGAAGCCCGATATCATCCTTTACGACGAGCCGACAACGGGCGTTGACCCGATTACCGCAGACAGTATCAATGACCTGATTAAAAGCCTGCACGATAAAATCAAGGTTACCTCGATTGTGGTAACGCACGACATGAAAAGCGCCTATAAAGTTGCGGATAGGATTGCCATGCTCTACCAGGGCAAAATTATTTTTCAAGGATCACCTAAGGAAGTGCAGGAAACAGACCATCCGATAGTGCACCAGTTCATTAACGGCCTGGCGCACGGGCCGATTACCGAAACCATAGATTGTTTTAGATAAGCGGAGGTTATAAAGATGATATTCGGCAAAACTAAACTTGAGATGAAGGTCGGTATTTTTGTCTTTATTGGAATAATCATTCTTATTATGTTTGTATTATTCATAGGTGATTTCAGTACCTGGGGGACCGGCTATCGGATTAATATTGTGTTTAAATTCATAAACGGCGTCAAAATCGGTGCGCCGGTACGGTTCTCCGGAGTAGATGCCGGGGAAGTAAAGACCATACAGCTTCGTTTTGTGCCTGAGGAACAGGTAACCAAGGTCACCCTGACATGCCTTTTAAGGAAAGAGGCTTTGCTTCCCCGCGATTCGACGGTCTGGGTGAACACGCTTGGGTTGTTGGGTGAGAAATACCTCGAGATCATGCCCGGGAAGAATTACGCGGACTGCCTTAAGCCCGGCGATACGATAATAGGCAATGACCCCGTGCCTATGCATGAGGTATTCGAACTGCTTGAGGGCATGGCAGAGAAAATTGATACAGGCATCTCAGAGGTTTCAAACGGAAAAGGGACAATTGGAAAGTTGCTTTACGATGATACGGTTTATAATGAGGTTGAGGCACTGGTAAAAGATTTAAGACTCCACCCCTGGAAACTGTTTTGGAAGACTAAGGAAAAACCCGTTAAGCGATAAGCATGGTAAAAACAAAAACAATATTTACCTGTCAGAATTGCGGCTATCAGTCGCCCAAGTGGCTCGGCAAGTGCCCTGATTGCAACAGGTGGAATTCGTTTGTCGAAGAGGATTATACGGCGCCTTACGCAAAGTCAAAAGAGAGAGAGGCACTTTATAAAGATGAACCCGTTTTATTAAAAGACGTTGAAATAAAAGAAGCAGGCCGTCTTAAAACCGGATTGGGCGAGTTGGATAGGGTGCTTGGGGGCGGGATTGTTGCGGGTTCCGTAGTCTTAATCGGAGGCGACCCCGGGATCGGCAAATCCACCATATCGCTTCAGATTTCCAACCAACTGGCAAGGCAGGGCAAAACCGTCTTATATGTCAGCGGCGAGGAATCTGTATCGCAGACGAAACTCAGGGCAAAGCGGCTTAACCATGCGGGGGGTGAGAATCTTTATATCGTCAACCAGACAGACCTGTCCCTGATTGTAGAGTACATCCGTAAGATCAAGCCCGACCTGGTCATCATCGATTCGATTCAGGTGCTCTTTGAGCCGGGGATCAGCTCTTCGCCGGGTAGCGTCAGCCAGGTAAGGGAGTGCGCCGGCATGCTTACGCAGCTGGCAAAGAGCAGCGCGGTATCTATCTTTATCATCGGCCACGTGACCAAAGAAGGTTCCCTGGCAGGGCCGCGGGTGCTTGAGCATATCGTGGATACCGTATTGTATTTTGAGGGCGACCGGTTTTCGATGTACAGGATTTTACGGGGTGTCAAGAACCGCTTTGGCTCAACCAATGAGATCGGGGTTTTTCAGATGACCCAGGAGGGGTTGCAGGAGGTAAAGAACCCGTCGGAAATATTCCTTTCCGAAAGGCCGAAGAATGTGTCCGGGTCAGTGGTAGTGTGCGTCTTGGAGGGGAGCCGCCCCCTACTTGTTGAAATCCAGGCGTTGGTAAGCAAGTCCATTTTTGGCTATGCCCGTCGCCGCAGCCAGGGCTTTGATTATAACCGGTTAGCGTTGTTGGTGGCGGTTCTTGAGAAACGCATGGGGCTTTCTCTTGAAGCGGAAGATATCTTTGTCAATGTAGCGGGAGGGATAAAGGTCGAAGACCCGGCAGCTGACCTGGCAGTGGCAGTCGCAATCGCGTCTGCGTTTCGCGAAAAAAACGTGCTTTCGGATACGGTAGTCTTGGGTGAAGTGGGCTTAGCAGGAGAAATAAGAAGTATATCGCAGCTATCCCTGAGGCTTAAGGAATCGGAAAAACTCGGTTTCAGGCACTGTGTGCTTCCGAGAAATAATTATAAGAACCTCGTTGATTATAAGGGGGGCCTGCTTGAGCTGGCTCCTGTTTCTATGTTGAAAGAAGCACTTGATATTTCATTGCAGGAGGGTAAGTCATGAATCTATTATTCGTGCGTATTCTTTTTCTTATCGGTAGTGCGTTGATCGGGTACCAGACCTTTGAGCCGCGGGGGGCTGTTGCGGGCATAATCGGGGCCTTAATGGGTGTTGTTGCCAGCGGCATTATTATCCTTCTTGAGATCGGGATGCGCCGCGTTTCCATGAGGGGGCTTTCCAGTGCCGTGTTTGGTCTGATCCTTGGTTTGATTATGGCAAAGATGATCGGGGACGCGGTAAGTCTTGCGCCGATCTCTATTGAAGCGCTTTCTGTGGTAAGGGTTACCCTTACGCTTATATTCTGCTATCTCGGTATGACTATGGCCTTGCGCGGGAAGGATGAGTTTAACATCATCATTCCCTACATACGCCTGCGCAGGCAGGACCAGGAAGAAGATATCAATGTATTAGACACAAGCGTTATTATCGACGGACGGATTCTTGATATCTTTAAAACAAAATTCCTCCAGGGCAAAATGATCGTGCCCAGATTTGTGTTAAGGGAATTGCAGCAGATCGCCGATTCAACCGATCCCTTAAAACGGCAGAGAGGCCGGCGGGGGCTTGAAATACTGAATAAGGTCCAGAAGGAACTGGGCATAGAGCTGACCTTACACGAAGAGGAATTTCCCGAAGTGCGTGAGGTAGACGCGAAACTGGTAAAATTGGCAAAATTGCTGGGAGCGAAAGTCTTGACCGTTGACTTTAACCTGAATCATGTGGCGACGCTGCAGGGGGTTCAGGTCCTCAATATCAACGAGTTGGCGAATTCCCTCAAATCCATGGTATTGCCGGGTGAACACCTCCAGATCAAGCTTATCAAGGAAGGCAAGGAATATAACCAGGGGGTGGGTTATCTGGATGACGGGACCATGGTCGTAGTTGAAGACGGCAGGCGCGCCATAGGCCAGGAATTGAAAGTAAACGTTACTTCAGTCATCCAGACTCCTGCAGGCAGGATGATTTTTACAAAGATTGCAAAATAATGCGTGTCA
>JBFMDA010000077.1:0-3897 GCA_040754255.1 Candidatus Omnitrophota bacterium
ATTCATCGTATCCAATAAGTAAAATAAACGGCCCCTATGGCCAGGGTTAACGAATAGCACAGCCAAAACCAGTCTCTTACGCCTGCCCTGAATTCGTTTAATATAACGGGTTCTCCCGAATAACCCCTGGAGAGCATGGCGTTATATACATCCTCATTGAGCTGATACGACCGCTGCCACAACTGCGCGATATTCCAGGCAACGATATGCTGGCCATGCCGATAACGAATTATTACCCCCACGCGGCTTTTAATGGCGACATAGGTATTTTCAATCACCTCCATAAAGAGATAGAGGTAACGATAACACATACCGATGACCATAACAAAAACCTGCGGCACCCTGAAGACGCGCAATGCCTTGAGCAACACGAAGTGCTTCGTAGTAAGGCTTAAAAGGACGGCATAAGAAACAGAGGTAATCACGCGGCTGACAAACAAACTTGCACTTGCAATACCCTGTCGGGTAATACTAAAAGCAAAACCGGCTACTTTAAAACGAAACAAAGATTCACCCGGCGTAAAAACGCTGAACATTGCCGGCATTGCGATGAAAAGCGCGAACAAAGGCATGAATATCCATGTCCGCTTCAGAAAAAATCCCAAACGAATCTTTGAAAATAATGCCAACAGCAGGCATTGAAGGTAAAGGCACGCGATGACCGCGATACTTTTTGCGAAAATGACGATGGCAATAAAAAAAATCATACTAAGGGCCTTAATGTGCGGCTCAAGCGCTTGCAAAAATCCCTGCCGCGCGGCAAATTCATCCGCGAATATACTCTCTTTTAAAAAAGAGAGCACCCCCCTAAGAGAGCGCTCGATAAAATTATTTACCCTTGCCATACGTCTGGCCTTTTGTGTTGACAAGTAATTTTGCAATAAGCAGCACAGCGACAATAATTACCCCTATCCCCAGCACCGCAGAAGCGATATACGAAACGCTCAAATGCCTCAATCCTTTTTCTTCCCAACCTTTAAGGGCATAGTCGGGGATAGGCGCCTTCCAGAGGCTTGAAAGTTTTTCCAACCCTTCAGGAACATATCCCACCAGCTTCTTGATGGAATCAATACCCCATTCTCCCCAGGCATCCCCGGCTTTGAAATGCTCCGGCAGAAAAAGCCCCAGAGGAGACAAAACTACCAGAATTACCAACCCAAGCCATAATTTAACCGCGGTCTTCATGCTGCCACCTCCTCTCCTGCGCGAAAAAGAGACGGGTCTTGCCTCTGGAGGTACTTCACTACCAACGCGGTAACGATCGCCTCTACCCATCCGAATATCAAAATATGTTCGCCCACCATCGCAGGGATGGCGACGTTAAGGCCGTACGGACAGTAAAGCGCTTGTCCCTGCGGAGTCGTATGCAACAAAGGTTGTATGCCGAACATTACCGCGGTGCTGAACGCGGCAATGTTTAAAGCTGCGTAACCGGCAATACCTGCAGCGATTACGCGCCTCTTCGAAATAACGGCAGACGGCCCGCTAATAAGCCTATATAGGTAATACCCTGTAAACACCTCAATGAATGCCATGTTAAAACAGTTTGCGCCTATGGCAGTAATGCCTCCGTCTCCGAATAATAAAGCCTGAACCACCAATGCCACGGTAACCGCAATGCATGCTGCCCAGGGACCGAGCAATATTGCCACCAATACAGCGCCTACCGCATGCCCGGTTGTCCCTCCCGGGATAGGCACATTGAACATCATAATCACAAAACTGAAAGCCGCACCTATCGCCATTAACGGAACCTGCTTGGCATTAAGGGTTTTCTTTACCATTTTCGAAGCAAAACCCCAGATCGGCAGCATTATTGCGTAGAACACACCGCATGTTGCCGGGCCTAAATATCCATCCGGAATATGCATTATTACCTCCCTTGATGCTCTTTGGTAAATAAAGGTGTTTAGGCTTCCTGTCGGATCTTACGGCTGGAAGGAAGGATTGCTTCGGTTACTTTCGGCAATGCACCGAAGACGCGTCTGTATGTTTCGTTATAGGCATCTTTGCCGCCGGCTAACGCAAATACAAGGGGCATTGCCTTTTTGGCCTGCACAGTCATTGCCCGCGAAATGTTCTGGATGTCCCATTGGGCATGCGCGTCTTCCCTGAGACGGCAGATATGGTACATCTCCCTGGCATTGACCCTGGCCAACACGCGCTTACGATGGGCATTGGTGAGCACATAAGGGGCTGCCAGGGAACTCTTCTTACGGATTGCCCTGTATGCCTTTTCGCTTGCCGATGTAATCTGCCGCAAATACTTTTCTTTTCCGATTGCCCTGATTGATTCCGGCACCGTAATGCCGAAATCAGGGTTGTAGGGCTGGGTAGTAATTGTAGCCATGCGATGGCGTTTCAGTTGGCCGAAACAGGCTGCTGATAAGACAATATTGAAGGTAAGGTTTACGTACTCGAATTCGCGCAGCATCGAATCATAAAACTGCATGTTGCGCCAGGCAGACTTAAAGAGCTCGGTTTTCTCTTTAAGAGAAAGTTTCTTTGCGGCCTTATAACAACTTTCAAAATCAAGGCCGGATACGCTGTGCAGCAAAGAAGCAGCTATTATGCAATCGCCGTCTTTGGTGAATTCAACGAGCTTTACTTCTTCGCCTGCCTTAAAAGTGCGCAAGGCTTTTGTGTTCTTAAAAATCCGGGATGCGTTCTTCTCTAATTCGGGATAGGTTTTTGCATCGCGGTCATTGGCTTGATGGAAAATGACTATTGAAGGCGCGATATCCGCAACCTGGCCGTAGATAGCCTGGCCTAACTGCCTTATTTCTGCAAGCGGATGCGACGCAAACCTGCGCAATAAAAGCTCTAAATTGCGGGCATTGATAGTAAGGCCTACCTGCGATTCGGTGGCAAGCGAAGTAACGTAACGGGCATCCTCCTTTGCCCAGCCCTCAAGTAACGTATGGTTTTTTGCATCCTGCGCAAGGGCCTTATTCTTTGTAAACACATATTCTTTTAGCTGTGTGAATAATGCGCGGTAGGCTTCATTCTGGCACGCTACCGTCTCGGTAAATAAATCCTTAAGGCCGCTGTCTTCTATCTCCTGCGGCAGGACATAATCTTTATCCAGGGTAATATAGCGTTGCGATTTTTCCGTATAGGAAGCAAGCCTGAATTTTTCAACCTCTTCCATGGCCAGGCGCGAAACACCCACGATATCGAAATTGAATACCGCGTGTTCTGCCACTGAATGGTGGCCCATTTTGAATATTATCGTAGAATTGGACTTCCTGGCTTTCTCTACTTCCCGGCGGGCTTCTTTCCTGATCTCTTCTATCGAGCGGGGGTCGCGGCTGATGCGGGCATAGGCAGCGGAAATGACTTCGGGGGTTACGTCCTGGCGGGTTTTGTCTTTTTCCAGTAATTCGCGCAGTACCGCAGTATCTACGTTATAACCGGCTAAATGTACCCTCATCACAAACTTCCTTTAATTACAAATTTCAAGTTATTATAATAACACAAAAAGCGCAAGATTTGAACTTTAATTTAGGAAATGATTGGCGTGATAAGAAAGGAGGGCGCTCCCTTTATTAAAAGGAAGCGCCCTTAGTAAGTAGGGTCTACTCCGCGATGGTTTCTTCCTGCGGGCAAGACTTTACTGACGCACGGCTGCAAACGAATGGCTTGGCAGGACGAAATTTCCCGTTTGAACCGCAATTGCTGAATTCCTCGCACTGAAGCACCGGGAATTTCCGGTTAAACGTACACGTCTTGTCATATGCACAGCTGACACACAGTCCTTTATTCTCCATTGGCTCACCTGCCTACCGCTACTCTTACGCGGCGTCCGTTAAAATGGTTTTCATGCTTTCCGTTACTTTTGCCGTTTAGGATATCTTCGGCTTCCTTACGGTACGCATCCATCACGTAAGGGATCCC
>JBFMDA010000078.1:0-3869 GCA_040754255.1 Candidatus Omnitrophota bacterium
TTACTGCGCGTATCGGCGACCCTTCTGGCCGCACCCAGATCCGTAAACCGATGGGCAGGCTCGAAATAGTAAAGAACGCCCTCACCTACAAAAAACAGGTCGGTAAGATCCTTAATTTGCGCAAGACAAAAGTAGCCTTTAACAGCCGTTGGTTTGAAAAAATGCGCACTGCGGATTTCTTACGGCTTAGCGGCAAAGTAACCGTCAGCCAGATGCTTGCCCGCCAGGACTTTAAAAAGAGGCTTGAGAATAACCAGGATGTTTCTCTTCTTGAGTTCATGTATCCTCTGCTGCAAGGCTATGATTCGGTGGTATTACGCAGTGATATAGAACTGGGAGGGACCGACCAGATCTTTAACCTATTAATAGGCAGGGACCTGCAGAAAGATTTCGGCCAGGAGCCTCAGGCGGTAATCACCCTTCCTCTTCTTGAGGGCACCGACGGAATACAAAAAATGAGCAAATCGCTGGGTAACTTCATTTCTATCAATGATGCGCCCTCTGAAATGTTCGGAAAACTCATGTCAATTTCTGATGAATTAATGTATAAATACTACATGCTCCTGACCGATGAAGACCTTGAGGAAACAAGGCGCCTTCATCCGAAAGAGGCAAAGGAGAGGCTGGGCAAGTTCATCATAGCCAGGTATTATTCTCAACAAACAGCGCACGCTGCCGCTGAAGAATTTAAGAGGGTGTTTGCGCAGCGAAGTACCCCTGAAGAAATAGAAACAGTCATTATAGACGCAAATACTTCTATATTACAGTCAATGAGCGCGTCAGGTATTGTGAAAAGCAAAAACGAAGGCCGCAGGCTTATCAGGCAGAATGCGGTCGAGTTCGACGGCAGGAAGGTGGCGGATGAGAATACGCCGATTACCCAACCCGGCATATTAAAGGTCGGAAGCAGGCAGTTCCGTAAAATAGTGATAAAGAACAAAAGCGCTCGCTAGCTTTTATGGGCAGGAGGATTGTATGGGCAGATTTTTAGTAACTGGCGGAGCGGGTTTTATCGGTTCGCATATCGTAGAACGGCTCCTTAAGGAAGGTAATTTTGTCAGGGTGCTTGATAATTTTTCAAGCGGGAAAGAAAAGAATCTTGCGTGTACCCAAGGGCTGCCGGCTACGAGTTATGAGCTTATCCGCGCAGATATACGCGATGTAACTGCCTGCCAGGCTGCGTGCGAAGGCATTGAGTACGTGCTGCACCAGGCAGCGCTGCGGTCTGTCCCGAAATCGCTTGCCGACCCTTACGCATACAACAGCGTGAATATCGACGGTACATTGAATATGCTCAAGGCTGCGCATACGAATGGCGTAAAACGGTTTGTCCTGGCATCTTCCAGCTCGGTCTACGGAGATACCGATTCCTTCCCCGAAAAAGAAACCGATTATCCGAAATTGATTTCCCCCTACGCCCTGACAAAACTCGCCGGCGAATATTATTGCCGTATTTTTTCTACAATCTATGGACTTGCGACCGTTTCATTGCGCTATTTTAATGTATTCGGGCCGCGCCAGGCAGTAGATGATGAATATGCGGTGGTAATACCAAAGTTTATTACCTGTATGCGTAAGGGGGAGCAGCCACCGATTTTCGGGACGGGTAGGCAATCGCGTGATTTCACTTATGTTGATAATGTAGTGGAGGCAAACATATTGTCCGCGACTACGCCGGGAATACAGTGTGAGGTTTTTAATGTTGCCAACGGCAAGGATCACTCGGTGCTTGAGCTTATGGATACTATTAACAAGATTTTAGGGCTTCGCATAAAGCCCCTGTTTTTGGATAAACGCCCGGGAGATGTGTATAGGACCCTTGCGGACGTACGCAGGGCAAGGCAGATGCTCGGGTTGCGGGTAAAGGTAGATTTTGTGGAAGGGCTGAAAAGGACAGTCGAATACTTTAAGAATGTCTCGGCATAACTACGCGATACTTTTAGCCGGCGGGCAGGGAAGCAGGTTTTGGCCTTTAAGCCGTACCCTCGAGCCAAAGCAATTTTTGTCGCTTCATGCCAAGGGAAGCCTTTTTGAGCAGACAGTGCTGCGAATCCGGCCACTCATTCCCGCCGAAAATATTTTTGTCGTTACTTCGCAACTCTACCGGTTTCAGATGCTCGAGTATATTTCTGCATTGAGGATCCCGCCTGCAAACGTCATATTTGAGCCGGAAGCGAAGAATACCTCTGCTTCCATTTGCGCGGGAGTGCAACTTATCCACACAAAAGACCGTTTGGCCAGAGTCTGTGTATTGCCTTGCGACCATCTCATCAAGGCAAAAAAACACTTCTTGTCGTTATTGAAGAAAGCCTTCTGCGTATGCCAAGATTCCCTTGTGGTATTTGGGATTCCGCCGACGAGGCCGGCAACAGGGTATGGGTATATCAAGGCAGCAGGAAACCCCCTGCGCAAGAGCGGCTCAGCGGTATATAAGGTGGAAAGGTTTACGGAAAAGCCCGATACGAAAACCGCACAGGGCTTCTTAAGAAACGGATTATTTTTTTGGAACAGCGGGATCTTTGTGGGCTCCAGTACGATATTTTTGAAGGAGTTCAAAGCGCACCTGCCCGGGCTTTATTCCAGACTGTGCCGTATCCACAAGGCCCAGGACATTGATAAGGCCTGGCATGCGATCGAAGCGGTGTCATTTGATTACGGGGTCCTTGAAAAATCGAAGAATATCCTTATGTCCAAGGCGCAGGGGTTAGGATGGTCTGACCTCGGCAGCTGGCAGGCCTGGGATGACCTCCTTAAAAAAGACGCGCAGGGAAATTCCCTTAGTCAGGACGTAGTAAGCCTTGAGAACAAAAACCTGACCGTCTTAGGCAAGAATCGCCTTGTTGCCGCTATCGGCCTTGAGGACATCATCGTAGTAGATACGCCGGATGCGCTTCTGATTACGAAGAAAAGCAGAAGCGAAGAGGTCAAAAAGGTTGTTGATATCCTTAAGCGTACAAAGCGGCAGGAGCATTATTACCACCGCACAGTGAAAAGGCCCTGGGGAAGCTATACGGTCCTGGATACGGGCAAAGGGTTTAAGGTCAAGCTTGTTGAGGTCAAGCCGCACAGTGCGCTGAGCTTCCAGTATCATCGCAAGAGAAGCGAGCATTGGGTGGTGGTTGAAGGCCAGGCCAAGATCATAAAAAGAAAGAAATGCATTTATCTTAATGAAAACGAAAGTACTTTTATCCCGTTATCCTGCGCCCACCGGCTTATCAATCCCAAGGATTCTTGGCTTAGGATCGTTGAGGTGCAGGCAGGCTGTTATCTTGAGGAAGACGATATCGTCCGGTTAAAAGACTATTTTGGAAGGAGCTAAACGATGCAAAAAATTGCAGTGATAGGCGCCGGTTACGTCGGACTTGTGACTGCGGCTGCCCTTGCGGAAACAGGCAATAAGGTATTGTGCGTAGACAGCGATACGGAAAAAATAAGGAAACTAAAAAAAGGGACTGTTCCTTTCTATGAACCCGGGCTTGAAAAAATCGTTTTAAAAAACAGAAAGCTTAAAAGGCTTCTCTTTTCAACCAGCATTAAAGAGGCTACCGTTTCGGCGCAGGTCATTTTTATATGCGTAGGCACCCCCTCGCGCCACGACGGCAGCGCGGACCTTTCGGCAGTGCAGAAGGTGTCGCAGGAAATCGCCCGTAACATAAGAGAGTACAAGGTAATCGTCGAAAAGAGCACGGTTCCCGCCGAGACGGGTGAGAAGATCAAGCGTACGATAGAGATGAATAATCCGGGCGGCGTTGCATTCGATGTGGTCTCAAACCCGGAATTCTTGCGCGAAGGCTCGGCAATGCAGGATGCCTTTCACCCGGATAGGATCGTGGTAGGGGTAGAGAGCGAACGTGCAGAAAAAATATTGC
>JBFMDA010000079.1:0-3805 GCA_040754255.1 Candidatus Omnitrophota bacterium
AGCAAGAACTCTACCCTAAAACGAAGATACGCAATCAGTTCTTCATACTGCAGGCCTTCAGGATGTGGCTCGGCAAGCGCTTTGCGGAAATCGCTCACACACACCAGCGTTGCCGGTTGCGCTTTAATAAGTTGCGCAGCCCATTGCCAGAAGAACGCTAATTCCCTTCCTGCCATAATTACCATTGAATCCCTCGGCAATGAGAAAATACGGTTTTGCGCCAGAAATGCGTTAAACAAATTTTCCCCTTCCATAATATCATTCGGAGTAAATTCAGCTTCTCTGTAGCGCGCAAGCATCTCATCTCCTAATACTTCGCGCATGGCGTCGTGCTTTTTCTGTTGGTCGCTGTCTAATGTCTCCATAAGCCTCTCTGCGGCAATATCAGCAGGCCGGTCATGATGCTTAAGTATGCCGGCGCGGTCGCCGAGCTTCCACTGTGCGATATCTTCAAGGATCGCTTTGGTCTCAACCAATATTTCTTCACGGATATGGAAACGCACACAACACAACGTCATTACTGCCAAGGCATACGCCTTACCTATATTAAGGTTATTTTGTCTAAAGGCCTTTATTTGCTTTAAAAGTTCTGTCTCGGTGAGCTCGCCCGGGCCTTCAAGCCTATTACGCAACCCTGCAATCATCTCTTGAGTCGTGCCAAGTATTGACTCAATCTCTTGAATCGCCCTCTGCGGCATCCCATTAATTGCCTGCCTAAGATTTCCTGCCCATGTTCTATAGCCGCTGTAACCGCGTTTGACGTGTTGCCTCGTAGAAGCGGCTGATTCTGCAAAATCAAATGCCCTGCCGCTCCTTTTGATATCCTCTTGCAGCATTATGTCTCTCATTTCATTGCGCATAAAAGGAAGCAGGACTAAATCAAAGTCATCAATCATAGCATCCAGCGCCTTCACTTCTGCAGGAGCGATACCGCGTAGTTCTGACAGAATATTGCGGGCTAGGCTTTGGGTTTCCTGTACGTAGAACTCTAGCCCCTCTAAGAGATTCTGCCTTTTAACCGTTTCAAGCTGCCTCTTTGTTTGTCCAGTTATCTGCCTTATCGGCTCAAGACAAACCGCGGCTCTTTTCACTGCCTCACCGAGCGGCAAATCAGCTGATATAGTACGCAACGTATTAATTATTTGAGCGTACCCAGAGCTTTCTTGGAAGCCGCCCAAATTCAAACCAGACCATTGCGACTGCATATCCGATACTTCTGCCAAGAGATTATTCAGGGCATTGAGTGCGCCTAGCTCTTCCTTAATGCCGATTTCTGCGGTAATAAATACCCCATACTCCTGCATAGTAGTAAGCGTCTGGATATGAGCCCTGCAGGCAGCAATGTGCCCTTGGCCAGCTTCAAGCGCGACTACGGGAGGCGCTAAATCATTTAATCTCTTCTCTGCGGCTTCTAGTATCTCAGAGAGCGCGCGTTTTGCTCCTTCCTGCAGCGTCGCAATGCGCTTCACTTTTTCCGTTAGGCAACTAAGGATAACCTTGATTTCCTGAGACGCACACTTATATGAACGGGAGTCCCCGGTAACATATAAATTATCTAAATTGCCTCCCGCAATATGCCAAACTTCCAGGCGTAACCTGATGGCCTGCTCTTCCTGCGGGTCCATTATCTTCCAGCTCAATGCACGCACTAGGCCAGCGTTAGTTTCTTCTTCTAATCGCAGGAGACGGCGCTGCTGCCTTTTAAGCGTATCGTCTACAATAACGCCCGCAGCAAAACCGGACCTGCCTTGCTTGTTAGGTTTCTGTGCTTTAACCGCTTGTACCGCCCTTTGCGTATACGCAATGTCTACTATGTTTTTTATTTCTGAAGTAATCGTGTCTTCGGCAAGCAGTTCCTGCCATTGCAGGCGCAAACGGGGCATTACCGCGCCACGCACCCACTCGTACATCGCATCTTTTCTATCGGCCTCGCCATATTCATTCCATAAGACATCCACAAAATCAGCGCTTTCCTTTTTCGCCAATTCTTTTGCCGTCCTTATCTGGCGGCCTACCCAGATACGGTTTAAGTCAAATTCATCGCCACCTGTATCGTTCTGCTCATTTTCCGGCTCAGGCCCAGTCTTGGCCTCCAGCGCCTTTTGGAGAGTGAGTAATCCTTCAATCTTTACCCTGCCGATTTCCTTGAATCCCGCTTCATCCAAGATGCGGCGGTCTACGTCCGGGCCCTTGAACTGCTCAAGGAACCTGCGCAAAACGACAATATCGCTGTTATAGAATAAGCCGGCGCTATTGCTGTGTGAATCAATAACCATAAGAAAGAGCGTATCAAGGTCGGTATTCACTGAATAGAATAAAGAATCCGCCTTGGTAATATGTATGTGTCCGGCATTAACCCCGGGGAAATACGCCAAAGGCTTGGCTATTCGCTTGCTTTGCTGCCATCGTAGATACACGTGCCTGATTTTCTTGGAGGCAACTTTCTGTTCGTCTTTAGATAACAGCCGCCAGCTCTGCATAAACACCTTGGTAGGTACTATTTGTAACGGCGAAGAAGAAGCCAGCCCAAGGCGACCGAGTACTACTTTCCTCTCTTGCACCTTTACTCTTTCAACCGGCAGAGGCCTTAATACATACACTGCCCAGTACATCCTGGCAAAACCTATGTCACCGCCGCCAAAGCCGTCTCCCTCCACAATAAAAGAACAACGGAATTTTCTTGCCATAATTTGCACGCTGAGCTTATTCTCTGCAGCAAGTTTCTCGAGCAAATAACGGTAACTTCGGTAACACGGATAAAGGATAGCTATCGCGCCTTGGCGCCTCAGAAACGCAGGTGCATCATGTACGAATTTTCTTATAACCCTAAAACCGGGATCGAGTACTTCCGGGCATTCGCTACCTTCGTCGCCATCATCAAAAATAGGCGGGAAAAATACGATAAGGTCGAACTGTTCTTTTCGAGGCAACCCAGATGTCTTTAAAGCCTCGAATAAATTACTTTGCACGCAGGTAACACTCCTGCTTACACCCAATTCCTCGGCTATCTCTCTTGTTCTCCTAATGTATTTTTCTTGAATATCTATGGCTAATACATCCGCTTTCATAATTGCAGCGAACGTACTCAATGGGCCTAATCCGCAACCCATATCTAAAACCTGCGCTCCCTGCCAAATAAGGCCGTGCCTTACTAAGGTTGTTGTGAAAAATTTAGCTTCTGCCGGTAGATAAAATTCTTTTCGATCGTCCTCTTCCTCCGAAAGCATAGCCTGGTGCACCTGTGTGAATATTCTCTTCGCCACCTTCGCCTTTCGTAACACTTCTCGCATATTTGCAAACGATTGGAATAATGCATTGAGGGGGCTACTGCTCTCTGAGCCCTGTGACGAATCGTCTAGCTCAACCGAATTTAGGTACTCTTTTGATAAAGTCCGATTTCTTAAATTGACATATCTCCATAACGCCTGGTCGGCAATACGCATAGTCTGCTCGACTCTTTCCTGGATAATGGGAGTAATACCAACGGGCGCCTGGAACGGCATATCGGTAATAAAGGTTACGTATATCTTCTGGTCTTGGCCTATCAAAAGCTTGCAGCCAAAATTGCCTACCGGTCCGAAATGGTTGTCTAAATGCCTGCCTAACTTTATCAGCATTGAGTCCATACTAATGACCAATTCTTCGTCAATAGTACCGTCCATCCATAGCTCTTCAAGCAGGGTTTGTCTTCCCGTATAGCCGGGCGTTACCCCTACATGCACCCTGCCTTCAAATTTTTTCTTAGGTATTCGCACCAATCTCTGGGCTACCTGGAATTGGCCCAGGTGATTTTTCTGCACTATCG
>JBFMDA010000080.1:0-3594 GCA_040754255.1 Candidatus Omnitrophota bacterium
AGCCGGTTAGCCAAAGTATTTGGCGTTCCTCTATTGCTGGCTACTTTGTATTTTGCTGCGCCGTACCAGAGTGCATTGACGTTAGACAAGATAGGCTTGGATGCGCAGGCGCGCCGTATTTATACGTCAGAATTAGATAAGGCAACACAGGCAGGAGATATAGAGTATATAAAGCTGCTTAATGGACGCTTAGCCGATAATTATATCACCGAAGCTTTAAACGCAGCCAAAGAATACAGAGATTTTGATGGAGCAGTTACCGCCGCCATGCCGTTCATCGCAGAAGCAAATACCTATTTAGGAAAGGTCGGAAGGCCTGCGGTGGATTCCACTTTAGTTTTGCCATCCCCAACCATTAAGGAAGTCACCTCTTCTATAAGAACAATGGAAGACCTCCCCATGGTGATACCAATGCGTCAAGATCAAGGTTATGCGACTAGTGATGAAGGTTGGTATAGCGGCGTATTTCGACCTTTGAAGAATGCCGTAGATGCCATTTATGAGAATTATCCTGCTGTTTCTCGCGAACAATTAAGCCGATATACTTTTCCAAAATCAATGCTGCCAATTCAGCGCCAGATATTTGAGGAATTTGGTATTTTGGTATTTGCGAATGACGGCAGAGCTGGCCGCGAAAAAGGATTTATTGAGAGTAAAATATTGCCCATACTCACCGTAATTCCCAAAGAACACCTTGCCCCGGTTAAGTTTATTGTAGTCACTGATAAAGATGGTGGCAAAGGCGTTGCCTTCGAGGACGAGAGAGCTATTATAATTCGAGGAGCCGATTTTAACCTATTCCATGAGATCGGGCACCATGTATGGTGGAGAGTGTTGGGTAATAACGAACTAGAGCGCTTTAACCAGTTCCATTCCCTCATTCGAAGCGAGGGGAAAGGATTTGTGTCTCCGTATGCCCATCAGATGGAGCAATATCAAGACGAGCAATTCTCTGAAATATATAGAATGTACACTACTTCAACCCGTGAACTTTTAGAAGCCGCCAACAGCAAGGAGAATTATAGAAGCCAGGCCCTTAAAGAGCAAATTTCGCTGGTTGCTTCCCTCTTTGCAGGCAATATGGGAGGAGGGCTATCCAATATTATAACCATTTATCAAGATGGCAAACCTATAACTGTGCGCACGCCCGAGACTTATTACCGCGGGAACCCGATACCATTTGAAAAATTGGAAGAGGTAGTGCACAGTATATCGCCTAATCAGCCGGTCGAACAGCTAAAGCCAGCGAAAGTTGCAAGCGCTTCGTCTCCGCTTTCGTATAGCCAGCCGGAAATCTTAAGCAAAGCCATTGAGGCCTTTACCGGCGCACAGGTAATAAAGGCGCCTGAAGCAATGGGCGTAGTTGCGTTGCCCGAAGAGCAGATTGACATACAGCAAATTAAAATAGAGCCGATGGTGACCCGCGGCCCGCCAAAGATAGCGTCTTCTTCGCCTCTCTCTGAAGACCGCTACACCGGAACCATTAGTTTTGTCGGCGAAAAACTCGCCCAGGATTTTTACCGCTCCTCTGCATTAGAGCGCATTATACGGTTTGATTCCTTCCTTGACCAGAGCCTCTTTAACATCCACGGCATCGTTGTTTCTCCCGAAGATATCGCTAAAGTAAGCATTAAGGAAGACGGCAAAGGCAGCCAGAAGCACGTGTATCTGGTAGATGTGGCCCTAAATGACGGTCGCACCTTTGAATTCGCCACCAAACTCGCTATCAATAAGGCAAAGGATTTCGATTTTGCCAAAGATAAGACTGCAATACCCGAAGAGCCTATTAAGCTAGCGCGTTTAAGCGGCAAAGCAGACGTACCCATACCGACGTTCGGCGTGGCAGTGAAAGCCCCTGAATTCAGCGCCTACAGCGAAGAATATATCCACGGAGAAACTGCCGCGCATAAGAGTGTCACATTGGACCGCGATACAGTGAGAAAGATCGCCGCCTCTTGGATGAAAGTCAATGTCTTCATGAATAATATTTTAACCAACCAGCAGGTTGGCGCAGAAGATAGGTTCAGGATGATGACGGTAAAAGACATGGCTTCCCATAATATCATGATCCCGGCGCAAGCCACGCGTATGCCGGTAGTCGTAGATATCGGCGAGTCAATACCGAGAAAACCGGTTGCCTTGATTACGGAACTTTACCGGCACTACCCGAACTTCGAAGGCGTATTCTTGGGAATCAAAGATATCTTGGGTGAGACAAAGGGAACCGAATTTCTTAAAGTTGCGTACCAGGATTTAAGGAACAAATACCTGACTCCTGACCGCATGGAATGGAAGATGAGAGAGGCATTAAAGCCGTATGTTCCTACCGAAGATGCCGCCTCATCGCCGTTAAGCAACGGCTGGGATAATTTCTGGGCAAGCACCCGGCTCGGAGCGCCTGATTACCTGAATTTCTCCTATGCCGGCTTAAAGACATTTGTCATCGATAATCTCAAGCCACTGCTGAGGACCGGGGATACGGTAGTTGAAGTGGGCGCAGGAAGGGGCTTATTGGCAAGAGAAATAGTAAAGGCAGTTGGCCCGGATAAGATATCGTATATCACTACCGATATACAAAATAAACCTGTTATCCCTTATCTTAACCCCTCTCCTGAATTAGATGCGTTCCTCAACGAGGTAAGCGCAGGTGCACGTACCGAAGTTAAAGACGATGCGTTCGTGGACAACAAATTAGCTGAGTTTAGCCGGCAGGTAGCAATCCCTGCTCATCATATCCAGGCTGATGCAACCAAGCTTCCGCTGCAGGATAAGAGCGCTGATGTTGTAGTCAGCACCTTCTTGCTTGATTATGTCGCAAAAGATAAAGTAGTAGGAGAGCTTTCAAGGGTGTTAAGAGACGCAGGTAAAGCAGTCATCTTGTTGCACGATGCTTCTTCCCGCCACACCAGGCAATTTATCGCTGCCAGGGATGCTTTACAAGCCAAGATAGAATTTGCAGCCGGATTAAATGGCATGATTGATACGTATAATCAGGGTACGCTGCACCTGGGAGAAATGGGTCTGCGGTTAACCGGCCTTGTGAATGCCGCAAAAGAAAAAGTATCCAATACTGCAGACATCGCCGATATCGAGATGATTGCCGCGAATGCAATCCCCGCAATCGCCAGGAATCAGCAGGCTGAGCTTAAATCTGCCCTCAGCAAGATGGCTGTGGCTGCCCAGGAAGAACTGCCTCGCTATGCGCAATACCAGCCGTTTACCACTATTCAAGAAGCAGCTGATTTCTTCCAGGCGAACGGATTCAAGGTCCTTGCAAGCCAGCAAATTACTTCTGAAAATCCGCAAGACGCCAAGAAGCTCGCAGTCAATTCTGCGTTCGGGTTAGTGCTTGAGAAACTTCCCGCAACCACTACTTCAGCTTCTTCGCCTGTTATCTTAGAGCCGGTTGCGCAGCAAGGCTTAGATAACAAGCTTGGTGCCGTAGTAGTAGGCGTTTCCAGCCCGGCTAAGCCAGAGGATTCGCAAGAGACCAAGGAATCTCAGAAGACCCAGCCACTTGGCGGGGTAGGGCCAGTGCTTCCGATGACCAGCGTTCCTGCTCCTGGCGTAAGCGGCACCACGGGTGGCTCATCC
>JBFMDA010000081.1:0-3526 GCA_040754255.1 Candidatus Omnitrophota bacterium
ATTTTTTGTGCGGAGACATCTTTGCCTAAATCGACCACCTTAAACCCGTTGCTTTCAAGGATCAAAATCACGATATTCTTGCCTATATCGTGTATGTCGCCTTTGACGGTAGCCATAAGGATAAGGTTTTTCTTCCTGCCGCGTACAAAATCCTTCTTTATGTGCGGCTTTAGATAACTGAATGCGTTCCTTACGCTTTCCGCGCCGGCAATGAGCTGCGGGAGAAAATAAATCTTCTTATCAAAAAGATCCCCTACTTTCATAATCGCGGGGATCACCAGTTCTTCAATAATGCGGTAGGCGCCTAACCCTTTCGCAAGCCCCTCTTTAAGCAACGCTTCAATGGAATCCCTGTTGCCTTCAAGTATTGCCTGATAGATCTTATCTTCTATGCGCGCTATTTTTTTAAGCGGCTTGATTTGTGTGTGGCTTTGTCCGGGGAAACAATCGCGCAGCATTTCCGGACCGGCCCCCTTTCTGGAAACTATCTTTTGAATCATTTTCTTGCGCAAGAGGCGCACTATCAATGGGTCGGCAATCGCACACGTCAGGCCTTTGCGTAACGCCATGGCGAGGAATGCCGCATTAATCATCTGCCGGTTAGGAAGGCCGAAGGAGACGTTGGAGAGACCTATGACGGTATGTACGCCGAATACCCTGCGGGCCCACTCCACGGTTTTTAGGGTAAGGCTGGCGAATTCGGGGTTCGAAGCCATGCTCATCACCAACCCGTCGACAATAATATCGTCTTTTGTGAACCCGCGGCGTTTTGCTTCGTTGAATACCTTACGTATAATACGTTTTCTTTCGAAAAGGCTTGACGGTATCCCTTTCCCGCTTAGCGGCAGAAGAATAAACATGGCGCCATATTTACGCACAATAGGCAACAGCCTTAGCCTTTCTTTCTCTGCCGAAATGGAATTAATCAAGGCTCGGCCGGGATAGGTCCTTAGGGCCGCCTCGATAACGCACGGGTTCGCAGAATCAATCACTAACGGCAAGGCAACCGCGCCTGCAAGTGCCTCTATAGCTCCCTGCATGGCTTTTTTCTCATCTATATGAGGGACGCCTACGTTCACATCCAATAATGCCGGCTTATGGGCTTGCTGCTCTATTGCAAGAGCGCGCAGCAAAGAAAAATGCCCGGCTAAGAGCTCTTGCTGAAGGCTTTTTTTGCCGGTGGGATTGATCTTTTCTCCGATAACCAAAGGCGGGTTTTGCGCATCAATAATAACGGCCTTGCGCGCCGAACTTAACGCACTGACGGATTTTTTCATAACCGCCTGCGGCCTTATCGCAGAAACGGCATCTTTGAGAAACCGGATATGGCGGGGCGTTGTTCCGCAGCATCCGCCAAGCATGTTGACACCGGCCGTTATTAATTTTTTGGCCTCTTTTGCAAAAGATTCCGGGCCCATTGCAAATACCGTCTTTCTTCCTATAAGTGTTGGGATACCTGCATTAGGCTTGGCCACGAGAGGAACTGTGGCAAAAGGCTTAAGAGACTTGATAATCGCCTGCATCCCTTCGGGGCCTGTCGCACAATTAACGCCTACCGCATCAGCCCCTAATCCCTGTAAGGTTATCAAGGCACTTAAAGGGTCTGTGCCGAAAAGCGTACGGCCGCCATGGTCAAAGGTCATGGTCACCATTACAAACGCACCTGTCATTTCTTTTGCAGCAATGAGCGCTGCACGCGCTTCCTGGATATCCATCATCGTCTCAATAACCAAGAGGTCTGCTCCGCCCGCGCATAAACCGCGTATCTGTTCCTTAAACACTGCTACTGCTTCCTCAAATCCAAGTTTCCCAAACGGCTTAACAAATCTTCCGGTCGGGCCTATATCACCGGCAACCAATATCCGGCCGTTCACCGCCTCTTTTGCCAATAAAATGAGCTTGTGGTTTATCTCTGCTACGTTGCGCATTCCGTATTCAGCAAGCTTGATCCGGTTAGCGCCAAAAGTACAGGCATAGACTATATCCGCGCCTGCATGCCCATATTCTGCGTGGATTGCTTTTAAGGTACCGGGGTTTTCAAGCACCCATGCCTCCGGCATTATCCCTTGAGGCATCCCGCGCTTCGATAATTCCGTGCCAGTTGCGCCATCAAGGATAACGATGCGTTTTTGTAAGGTAGAGATAATTTTCTCTTTTGTCTTCATGCCCTCGCCAGATATACCGCAGCAACCGCAGTAACTGATTTCTCCGGAACAAGAATAAAGTCCTTTGTAATGCCTACGCCCAGTTGCATAAAGCTCAACAAACGGTATATATCTTTTTGGTATACAAGGCCGAAATCGCCGTAGCCGCAAGAGAATCGCTTGCGGCCGAGGTATTTTTTCTCCCGGGTAAGGTCCTGGTTGACGTATCTCATTATCCAATCAAGCCCTGCATCCGCCATTTCGCTTGCAGCCGCATCAAACACAACCGCCTTGATAATGTTGCCTGAAGCAGTGTATTTCTTTATCGCCCTCATTATTGTACTACCGCACGTCGCGCCCATCAAGAGGGCTTCTTCAGCGCCTTTGAGTATCGCAGCTATATTCTTGCTTCGGAACACGATATCGCCCTTTAGCGCCACGTACGCCCCTGTAGTTTTATGAATCGGAATCCGCCGGGCTGCCCCCCGCAGCCGGATCATCCCGGCTGCTTCCTCGATATAATGCTCTATCTCCTGCCTTTGGCGCAGAGCAATCCTGGTAACGGAATCACGATACCCCAGGCGCCGGTATATTTCTTTTTTAGGGACGGGGATAGTTATATTCGCAAAAAATAATGGCTTCATGGTAGTACAGAGTAGTGAATAAATGACAAATTACAAATTCCAAAACTCAAATCCCAAACAAATCTCAATGTCCAAATGACCGATGGCCGAAACTGGCCCGTTTTGGCGATTCGGTGATTGGAATTTGGTGCTTATTTGTGATTTGGTGCTTGGAATTTGAGATTTTATTTGTCATTTGACATTTGTGCATTTGTCATTCACGCAAGCTACCTTAACCTCAACCTAAACCTTAACCTTACTTAACCTAAGCCTTAGCCTCAACCTTCTTTAAGTATTCCGCAGCTCGGTACGAACTGCGCACATACGGAGCGCTTTCCACATGTAAAAACCCAAGGCCTTCTGCCTCTGCTTTATAATACTCAAACGTATCAGGCGCGATATACTCTTTTACCGGGTAGTGCGCACGGCTCGGCGCCAAATATTGCCCGATACTCAAAAAATCACACTCTGCGTTACGCAAGTCTGCGAAAACGCGCGATACTTCCTCTTTGCGCTCTCCAAGCCCCACCATCAACCCTGACTTGGTATGCATCGATGGGACCAGCTTCTTTACATACGCGAGCACTTCTAACGATCTACGATATTCGGCTTGCGGCCGTACCAAGGCGTACAGGCTGGGGACAGTCTCGACATTATGGGCAATAATATCGGGACCTGCCTCTACCACTGTTTTAACGGCCGGCCTATTGTAACAAAAATCAGGAATAAGCAATTCAATGGAAATTCCCGGGCAATAAG
>JBFMDA010000082.1:0-3524 GCA_040754255.1 Candidatus Omnitrophota bacterium
CCGATATGGAACCTGCCGCTTAAGCACCCGGTCAATGTCGCCTATGAAGCAGCTACCGCCGATATCCTGGATTTCAACCTAGTCGACCCTTTCCACCTGAGCAAGTATAATAAGACCTCGATAAATTATAACCGCGATGTGGAAAGTTTTCCCATCCTAAGATTGATCTTAAGCAGGATTCTTGAAAAGAAAAGCGAGCTCCCCTTATATAATTCCCCCACAGACATGGGGGTAAATCGCGCCGGCTTCGGGATTGTGGATGACCGGATTGTCCAGGAGGCAGCTAGGCAGGAACTTATCCGCAGGTACTTCCGCTATAACACAGAATATGTTATGGGTATAGAGAAAAAAGAGACCGTCGACCGGATCATGCTTCTTATGGAAGAATTAGGGATCAAGATAACTGACCGCCAAGTCGTTGAGGTTGCCAGGAATTGTGCCGAGATATCGGAGAAGGAAGGTAAGGGCAATGCAGGCATCTATTGCGGAGCAGCCCTGCAATTAGCCGACGGGCGGGTTATCACAGGGAAAAACTCAAAGCTCATGCACGCCGCATCAAGCCTTGTCTTAAACGCAGTCAAGGTGTTAGCGAATATTCCAGATGAGATACTCTTGCTTTCCCCCCACATTATAAGCCAGATCGCAAAACTAAAAGAGGGGATCCTTGAAGCGGAATCCGAAAGCCTAGACCTTGAAGAGACGCTCATTGCACTCTCCATAAGCGCAACCACCAACCATACCGCAGAACTGGCGATGGATAAATTGGTGGAATTGAAAGGGTGCCAGATGCATATGACCCACATACCCACCCCGGGCGATGAGGTCGGCTTAAAGCGGCTCGGAGTGAACCTTACTACCGACGGAAAATTCTCTTCCCGTAATCTTTTTGTCACATAATTCATACAAAGGGCGTACGTAACGATGGGGCAGTCCAAAAACGGCACCGGTAAAAAAAGTAGATTACGGTTTCTGTGTTTGGCTTTAAGCCTTTTGAGTATTTGGTGGCTCGGGAGTTTTTTTAAAATAGACACTGCGGGATTTGAGCGTGCCCTCAAAGGGCTTGCGCCTGTGTATGGGGCACTAGCGTTTATCCTCTTATATGTAGGCGTTACTTTTTTTGTCTGGTTTTCTAAAGATGTATTCAAATTCCTGGGCGCGTTTGTGTTCGGTGCGTGTGTAAGCACATATTTGATATGGGTTGCTGAGGCAATTAATGCCTGTATACTTTTTGGCCTTGCGCGTTACTTAGGCCGAGAATTTATTGAAAAGAGTTACGGGCAAAGGCATAGAAAATTTGAACAGAAGGTGGCAGGGGTAAGTTTCTTCTGGCTTCTTTTGTTTAGGGCAGTTCCGCTGATACCGTTTAGGTTCTTGGATTTGGCCGCTGGTTTGACTGCGCTTCCTTTTAGAAGGTACTTTGCGGCGGTCATCCTGGGGTCCCCATTAAGGATTTTCTGGGTCCAGTATGTCATTGAAGGGGTGGGCAGGGGGATATTCAACAACCCTTCTGCGCTCTCATGTTATTTACTGCAACAGAAAGGCCTTTTGATCGGCAGTTTTGCCTATCTTGTATTAGTGGCTATAGTGGCGGTAAAACTTATGAAAAAGAAAGGATAAGCAATGCCCGTGAAAATAAAATTTCTTGGTGGGGTGCGGACAGTTACCGGTTCAAGCCACCTTGTATCTACCAGTGAGTCTGAGGTGCTTATTGACGCAGGGTTATTCCACGGCCACCGCGAAGAATTCTACCGCATCAACGAAACGTTTACCTATAACCCCCGCAAGCTCGACGCCATTGTGCTTTCGCATGCGCATATTGACCATTGCGGGAATATCCCCGGGTTAACCCAGCGGGGAGTCCGCTGTAAAGTGTTTACCACTTCTGCCACTAAGGACCTCTGCAAGCTTATGCTTGAGGACTCAGGCAAGATCCAGGAAGAAGATATCCGTTACCTCAATAAGATAAACAGGCGGCTCGGCAATCCTTTACGTAAGCCGCTGTATACCAGGAAAGAAGCCGCAAAGGCAACCAAGCGGTTCCATTCCTTAAACTATGGCCGTAAATTCTGCCTCACTAAAGATATCTCGGTTACCCTTGCCGA
The DNA here is from genome assembly GCA_040754255.1 of Candidatus Omnitrophota bacterium. Classification (GTDB taxonomy): domain Bacteria; phylum Omnitrophota; class Gorgyraeia; order Gygaellales; family Profunditerraquicolaceae; genus SURF-25. The sequence continues at coordinate 2,103 of JBFMDA010000082.1, forward strand.
CGCGGGCCATATCCTGGGCTCGGCAATTGTGGTGTTGGATATTAAGAGTATTCCCAGACCATTACGGCTTGGGTATGCGGTAGACCTGGGGAGAAAAAACCTGCCTCTCTTGAACAATCCCGAGGTCCCGCAGCAGCTGGATTACCTGATTCTTGAAAGCACCTATGGCGGCAGGCTGCACGCCCCTATCGAAGAGGCAAAGGCAAAATTGCAGGATGCGATACACAGGACAGTTGCGCGCAAAGGAAAAATCCTTATACCGTCGTTTAGCCTTGAACGCACGCAGGAGGTGATATATTTTTTAAGCCAACTGTTTAAAGAAAAGGCCGTCCCGCGTATTCCTATATATGTGGATAGCCCGCTGGCGATAGATATTACCGATGTATTCAGGTTTCACCTTAGTTATCTTAACGAACAGACAAAACAGTTGATACAAAGTGGCAACGACCCTTTTGAATTCCTGCAGCTTACCTATGTGCGCGACCAGTATAAATCAAAGGCCCTGAATAACGACAAGCGCCCGATGATCATTATTGCCGGTTCAGGCATGTGCGAATCCGGCCGGATTCTTCACCACCTCAAAAACAATATCGAGGACTCAAGGAATACGATCCTGGTGGTTGGGTATATGGCAAAAGATACGCTCGGCAAAAGAATCGTTGATAAGCAGAAGTTTGTGCATATCTTTGGCATGGAATATGAGCTCAATGCCGAAGTGGTGGTAATTAACTCGTTCTCGGGGCATGCGGATAAGAACGGTCTCATGGAATACGTTTCTTCCTGCCTTCCCTTGAAGCGGGTTTTTTTGGTTCACGGAGATGAGGAGCAGTCGGGTGAGCTCCTGGCTGCGCTTACCGCAACAGGAGTGGATGCGTACCTGCCTGCGAAAGATGAAGAGGTCGAGCTCCTCTAAAACGGATGTGCGATAATTTTGCATTGCCTTATCCGTGTAGCTATGGTAGTATAACTGACATTATTTTGACCACGTGACATAAGGAGGCAGAAATGATCGGAGGATTTTCAACACCGAAAAAAGACGAAGCAGTTAAAGTATCAGGAGGGCATGCCGTGAAGGCGTGCCAAGTTCTATGCAGGGGGGTCAACAGGTATAAAGCGGGCAAGAACGTTCGGGGCAGGGGAACGCTTTATTCCGCCTGCGCCGGCAAGGTCTATTTTACCAGAAAAAAGACTTCAGCCGGGAAGGCAATGACTTTTATTAATGTAGAACCACGCACCTAGAGGCGTAAAGACGGGCAATGGCGTTTAAAGTTGCTTCCTCATCAAAAGATTATTCCCGCCTTATCTATATTCTAGAAATACTCGGCATCTGTTATACAGTCTCAATCCTGTTATTATTTGTTGCTTCGGGCTGGTCGCAACGTTTTGCGCTATACGCACGTTCGCTGGCTGTCAATACCTATG
>JBFMDA010000083.1:0-3288 GCA_040754255.1 Candidatus Omnitrophota bacterium
TCGTGGAAACAATCGATGGGCAGCCTGCGTGCGCCCTTTACGAAGAATACCTGAACTGCGGGCTGCCGCAACTCACAAAAGACCTGGATTTCATTTCCGTTTTTTATCCCTTGGGCCTGCGCGTCGAGGACGAAGAAGAATACCTGTTGCGCAGCGTGGTTGCTATCGAACCCAACGGGAATCTCCGTTTTAAAGGAACGGTCCCCCGCGGGCAAACCGTACGGCTGATGATAGGCACAAAAGAGACCTGTCTTGAGTCTGCCAGGGAAGCGGCAAAAGAAGCAAAACAAAGCCTTTTAGGCTTAAGCAGCGACCAGGTAGCGAACCTAAAGAAAGAGCCCTTGAGCCGGTTTGCGCTCATCATCAGTTCTTTCGCACGCCAGAAACTGTTAGGCAGTGCAAGCGGGGAAGAATTGAAAATCATCAAAGAGGAACTCGGCGACGATATTCCGATGGTGGGCCTGACCTCGTCGGGAGAGCTGGCTCCGCTGAAAGGGGTAAGCTATAAGGGACAGGCATATCTTCGCAATCAAACAATAAGCATTCTGATTGTAGAGGGCTAGGATGACTTTTTTTGAAACATTTATGAATATACTCGGGTTTGGCGGCCTTCTGGCGCTTATTGGCATGGGGTTTATGTTGATGCTTAAAATAGATAAAATTAAGCAGCTCGAAGAAAACGTCACGGTGTTAAGTTCTGAACTCAGAGAGATAGACGAGCAGGCAAAGCTGGTGATACGCACCGATATGGAGCTGAACAAGACCCAGGAGGAGCTCGATAAAAAACTTTCCGGCCTCTATGCGCTGCAAAAACTTTCGCGCGCGCTCAGCACTACCCTTGAAGAGAGCGAGGTGTTCAAAAAAATTGAATTCTCCTCCCTAGAAGAACTCGGGTTCTCAAAATCGCTACTCTACATTTGGGACGATGCCAAAAACACATTCTCGCTGCGGCTGAGCATCGGCTTCTTGGAAGAAAATATGCCGCCGGTTAAGGCCTTTGTCGATGAGAATAAAAACTCCCTCTTTGCATTAATCGGGCACGGCAAAACCTTCTCTTCCTTCACCGCCCAAGAGGGGCTGCTGCCGAAAGAAAAAATCCGGTCGGTCTTCGGCGTAGCCCACTTTGTCGTAGCCAGTGTATTGCCCAAAGAAGGGCAAAAAGGCTTCCTTTTCGTAGGGACGGAAAATGCCGACACCCCGCTGGCCGAAGGGGACGAAGAATTGATAACGGTGTTGGCCAACTACCTCGGCCAGGCGCTGGACAACGCGCGCCTATTTGAAAAAACATGGCAGGCGCACCAGGAACTTGAAAAAAAGGTCAATGAGCGGACTAGGGAATTGACCATTGCGTTGGAGGAGGTCAAAACGGCTTCCAAGCGCAAAACCGACTTTGTCTCAAGCGTTGCGCACGAATTAAGGACCCCCCTTACCTCCATTAAAGGGTATGCTGCGATACTGCTCTCCGAGAAACTGGGGAAGCTGCCTGATGAAGTAAGGCTGCGGCTTGAAAAAATCAATAAACACAGCGACGAGCTCGCGCAATTCGTAAACGACCTCCTGGATATCTCCCGCATCGAATCAGGAAGGGTGACAATGACCAAAGGCGCCCAGGACTTAAAACAGATCGCCGAAGAATCAGCGGATCTACTGTCTGTCCTCTGCAAAGAAAAACAGATAGAGCTTCTGCTCGATATTCCTGTGGGGCTTTCGCCTGTGTATGCGGACTATAACCAGATAAAACGGGTATTCATAAACCTTATCAATAATGCCCTGAAGTTCACCCCGGCACAAGGCAAGATACGCGTACAGTGCCGGCGCGTTACTAACGCAATCCAGGTAGACATACAAGACACCGGCTGCGGCATCCCCGAAGATTCCCTGGAAAAAATCTTTGAAGAATTTTTCCGCATCGATAACTCAATCAATCAGCAGGTAAAAGGCACGGGCCTTGGCCTTGCGCTGGTTAAGAATATTATTGAGGCGCACCAGGGCACAATATGGGTAAAAAGTAAGCTAGGGGAAGGCTCCACGTTCAGCTTCACGCTGCCCCTGGCAACATCGTAAGGAGCACTGCATGTCGATAAAGATACTGGTCGCTGACGATGATCCCGACATTAGGGACATTTTGAAAATCACGCTCTCCGAGGAGAATTACGAAATAATCGAAGCCGGTGATGGCGAAGAAGCAGTAAAAGCGATTCAAACCAAATCGCCTGACCTGGTGCTTTTGGATTACAGGATGCCGAAAAAAGACGGCCGAGAGGTCTGCCGCTTAATCAAGAAAGATATCCTCCTAAGCCACCTGCCTATTATTATGGTTACCGGAAGCGGAGAGGTAAACGACAAGGTCGACGGAATTGATGCGGGGGCGGACGACTATGTAGTAAAGCCGTTTGAGCCCAAAGAATTACTCGCCCGCATACGTATGATTTTAAGGCGCACAAAAAGAGACCTGGAGGCAAACCCCTTAACCCGGCTTCCCGGCAATGTGTCCATCATGAACGAGCTTTCTAAACGGCTTGAGAGCAACGCATCGCTTGCAGTAGGCTATATCGATCTGGATAAATTTAAGGCCTATAACGACAAGTACGGCTTTGAACATGGGGACGAGGTAATCAAGGAAACTGCACGCATACTCATACGTACGGTGAAAGAGCTCGGCAATCACGATGATTTTATCGGGCATATCGGCGGCGACGACTTTGTCTTTATTACTACCGCGAACTTGGCGGATGCGATTTGTAAAAAAATAATCACCGAATTCGAGATTACCGCTCCTTCTTTTTATAACGAAATAGATAGAAAGAATGGCTACATTATCGGGAAGGACCGCAAGGGCATAGAACAAAAAATACCACTTTTGTCCGTTTCTATCGGGGTGGTTACCAACGAACACCGCAGGATTGACCACGTCGCACAGGTTGGAGAAATCGGCGCAGAGCTCAAATCATACGCAAAAAGTCTGGAAAGAAGCAACTACATAAAAGACAAAAGGGCTATATAAATAAAAACCGTCCCTCTAGATTTTTGATTTCCCAGATGGGACGGTTTTTTGTTATGGTGCGAGGAGAGGGAGTCCCTTGCCGTTTCATTTTACTTCTTCCGGCAAGGGTCCCGCCCATGTTATCTGTTTCGCTGAAGCGGGAGAACCCTCTGCAGTATTCAACTCCAAAACAGAAAACAGAGTTTTCCCAATAAGTTGGTGCGAGGAGAGGGAGTTGAACCCTCACAGGCTCAGCGCCCAACAGCCCCTCAAACTGTCGCGTCTGCCAATTCCGCCATCCTCGC
>JBFMDA010000084.1:0-3171 GCA_040754255.1 Candidatus Omnitrophota bacterium
TCGCCCAACTAAACATCACTGCCGAAAGGATTGCAGATTGATCTTTTAACGAAAAATAGAGGTGCCCTGAAGGATGAGCCCCGTAATTAGAAATTTCGCCTTCAATCCACAGCACCCCAAACATGTCTTCAAGGAGGTGTTTTACGTTTTGGGCTATCTCGGAAACCGTATAGATACGGACTGTCTTCTCTGCGTGGTCAAAGAGGCCTAACTCTTTGGGCATGGGGATCAATCCTTCTTGGGAGTCACGGAGGTATTTGCTGCGCTGAAAGCCGCTAATCCCGCAGATGTGTTTCCAGACGAAGAAACATTAGCCGCCTTAAGCGCCCCGTCTTCGGCAGTCTGATTCTGCGCACCCTGCATTAAAGCCCCCTGCGCGGGTGGTTTTTCCTCCAGAGGCTTCTTGGTGAACACAACAAGCGTAACGGAGTAGGGCTTCATGGCAAGCGTTTCTTGGTATATATCGGAGGGCGCAATTTCTTTCTCCTGAATGGGAGTATACGCACAATTCTTGCTACAGGAAGAATCAACGGTGTATTTGGTGTATAGGTAGCTGTCTTTTAAATTCTTAACGACTAGTTTTACATTGCGGTCGTAAGAAAGCTGCTTGTTCGCCTTCATGTATAATTCCTGTGCGTTCTTCAAAATATTCTTTACGCGGGGAGTCGTCCGCAACGTTTCAATCGCCGTCTCCCCCGATTTGATTTTCTCGAAATTCTTTGACTTGACGATGTTTAACACTGAGCGCCGCTCCCCCTCGCTCAATGACGAAATGTTTCTGGACACATAATTAAGGAAGATCTCGGGGTCAATGTAATTAAACGCAAGAATAGCGATTTGCTCTTTGTCTTTGGTGGCGATAGCACCGGTAAATTCATCGTCGTTTTTCGGCAAGACATACATCTGGCTTCCCAGGGACTTAAGCATTTTAAAAATAGTAAACGTTGCTTTTGCCTCGGCTTTAAATCCGCTTCCCGAAGGCGTAACTGCAAAGATACCTACATTCCTGACCACGCTGTCTTTTGTATCATAAAAATCTTCGAGGGAAAAAAACATCTGGTGCGTAATACCTGCGGTATACATATGCACCAGCCGCGCCGGGATGTAGCTTGCGCCCATCCACGCTTTTTCCGCGCGCTCCGGAAGGAGATTTGCCCTGCGGTCGTAATTCCATTCATCAATGAGTAGGGGGGTTTGTCCCTCGAAACGAAAATACGAAAGCCAGTCGCGGATGAGCATCGAAGGATTTTTCTTATACCGCGTAACCTCTTTTTCGGCCTTGGGGTCTGTAGAATAGGCATGCCAAGTGATAAAATCCAATGGCAACTTGTATTTATAGCAGAACTTAATAAGCTCATATATCAGGCTCTTCTCCGGCGTCACTATGGTATTGCCGTCAAAACCCTGAAACCACCAGCTTGTCGAAGGCCCGCCTAGAGGAATGTATACTTTTGATTCCTCTTCTAATTCTTTTACTACTTCGGCAACCGATTTATAAAGCAAGAGGTATTCCTGCTCCTTCCCCAGGAAGAATTCATCCAAATCGGGGGCACTCCAGACTTCATACCAAATACGGTACCTTTTGTTACAGCTCAAGTCCCGGATAGTCGCCTTCACGTATTCCTTGAATGCTTTTTGATTAGTGGGAGGGCTGCGTTTATCTAATACGGCGCCCATACCTGCCGGAGTGCCGAATAAATCCAGGATAACTATCCCTCCCGCATCATTGATTTTTTTTATCAACGCATCATAGGCAGCGAGCAGTTTTTCTTTTGCCTCTTTATCTTGGGAGAGTTGCGAAATATACCAGAGGTTATATTGCAGACGGTAAAACCCTGAAAATCCTATTTCCTTTTCCCATACCCGCAATGTGTCTTCGGCAGCGAGTTCCTGGGGCCAGGCCTTATCTTGTGAAAACCCTCTTGCGCTTAAATCAATATTCGGCTTAAATACCGCGGGCAACGCAACCGTTGCATTGGAAGCGGCATCGATCTCTATCCCAAATTCTTTTTCCTGCGCACACAGAATAGGGGCAGAAAGACACATTGCCAAAAACAACACAAAAGATAATAATCTGGCTTTAGGCATTAAAGTTTCCTCTGGACCCGGGTAATGGATTCCGCCTTTCCCGTCGCATCATTGATCTGTATCGCCACAGCGTGCAGCTGGATATTGTCTTGGGCTACCTCAAACCGCGTAGGGATACCGGTTACAAACCGCTCAAGTACATCCTCTATCCTGCGGCCTATTACTGAATCATAGGGACCGGTCATGCCTACATCGGTGATATATGCGGTGCCGGCGGGAAGGATCCTTTCGTCTGCAGTCTGAATATGGGTATGGGTACCGACCACTGCCGAAACCTTGCCGTCAAGAAACCATCCTAATGCCACTTTTTCGGAAGTGGCTTCGGCATGCATATCAACAATGATCGCCTTGGCTTCACGCCTCATCTCATCTACCGCAGACATCGTGGTTTTAAAGGGGCATTCAACCAACGCGTCGATAAACACCCTCCCCAATACGTTGGCTATGCCGATTTTTAACCCGGATGGCAAGGTAAATACGCCAAAGCCGTAACCCGGCGCTCCGGCAGGGAAATTAAGGGGCCTTACGATCCGGCGTTCGCTCTGAATCAGCTCAAATATGTCTTTCTTTTTCCAGATGTGATCGCCAGCAGTAATCACGTCGACAGATGCACCTAATAATTCTCCTGCAGTCTGCGCCGTTATCCCGGAGCCACCTGCGATATTTTCCGCATTGGCTATCACAAAATCAATCCCGAGCTCTTTTTTAAGTTCAGGCAGCAGCCGCTTCACCGCTTCCCTGCCGGGGCTGCCTACGATATCTCCGATAAATAATATCTTCATATGCTATTTTGCGTATTCTATCGCTCTTGTTTCCCTGATGACTGTTACCTTAATCTGGCCCGGGTATTCCATGCCCTCTTCAATTTTTTTACGGATCTCCCTTGATAAGTTTACCGCGTCGTGGTCAGAAATCCTTTCGGGCTGTACAATAACCCGTATTTCCCGGCCTGCTTGTATCGCAAACGCCTTATCTACCCCTTTAAAAAGGTTGGCAATAGACTCCAGTTTCTCCAGCCTTTTGATATAGGTTTCCAGCGTCTCGCGGCGCGCGCCGGGCCTGGCTGCGCTTATTGCATCAGCT
>JBFMDA010000085.1:0-2940 GCA_040754255.1 Candidatus Omnitrophota bacterium
TTAAAGCGCAACCGGCAACGCTGGTGTGTGTGAGCGATTTCCGCAAAGCGCTTGCCGAGCCACATCCTGAAGGCCTGCAGTATGAAGAACTGATTGCGTATCTTCGTTTTAGGGTAGAGTTCTTGCTAGAGCATGCGATGTTGCAGCCTGTAAGCCCGCTGCCTTTTGTCTGTACCCAGCGGAGGCTCTTAGAAGAAAAGGGCATTGATGCCGTAGAGGATATTTTGATGCCGTTGGTCGGCGGAGAAGAAACATACCAGCTTAATAAGAATCTTCTGTTGCGTGTCTTGGCAAGATTCTATGAAGAATACCAGCGGCATTTTGGCGAGCCTGAGGCAAGGACGATTTCTTTTGTATTTGATGGTGAGGTATATTTCCTGCGAAATCTATTAGATGATGCAGAAGTAAGGGATGGCCTTGCGATCGCCGGAAAAGTAGAGCAAGAAGAATACGGTGAACCGGAATTTATAAAAATTGTCCACGAAGATGAAATAGATACCATTGATACGGAAAACCTTTATCCATTGCTGGAAGAGTTATTCTTACCGGATAAGGTTAATCCTTTAACCGTGGCATTTGTATTACGAAAGACAAATCTTAAAGATTACGAAGCTGAAGCCCTGCATTTACTCATGAATTATTATCCCAATCTTTCTCTCCATTTCTTTACCGCCGACGCAGACTTTCATGAACCGGAGTACCAATGGCGGGCAAAAGGCGCTTATCTTTTCCTTGAGGGCATTGCAGACGCCTCAAGAATCAAGCTTACCGTAATAGATCCTTCAGCTCATACGACAGTCGCCGAGCTTATCCAGGAAGATATAAGGCAGAATCCCGGAAAAGAATATTTTGTGATTGGCGATATTGAAACCCTCGCTTCTTTTGACCCCGCCTTATTCAGGGGGCGCACCGTTCGGCGCTTCTTAGATGATGACATTGAAGGCGCAGGCATCTTCTGGGCTCTGTCAACAAATGCGCAGTTATTTGAGCCGCATGAAATCGCGACGCGAAGGTTCCTGATAGAAAAAAAGATTATGTCTCCGGGCACGGAGAAAATTGTGTCTTCAGGATTTGTGATTCTTACCTATAACAGCCAACTGTTGTCCGGCGTATTAGGTCCCTATATATATGGAGAACACACAAGGTTTTTCCATGTCGTAGAACAACTTACCGAAGTATTGTACCAAAAACTTCAGATGCGTGGCGATGCCGAAGAATCAGGCGCATCTTCTCCGATACGCTCAATAGATGAAGAAATTATCAGAGACAATGCCGAACTGATTTTTTCTACGCAGTTTAAGAAGGAACTTATGACGGAGTCTATCGGAGGGAACGCCGGCAAAGGGCATGTGGCGGTTGCGGGAATGGCGGATAAAAAAGGCAGGATACGCATATTTGGGGTTATTCAACATTTGGCTCCAGAGATCAGGGAAGCACACCAAAGAGGGGAATTGCTTGAATTCATTATACGCACTAATATTGTTGAGGCAGACAGAGGAGGGATTTCTGTCTTTGAAATTTATTTTGAAAAAGCAGAGGGATTCGGGAGGGCGAGAGAGGTTTTAAACGCGGCTATTGCATTAGCCAACGAAATGGCAAGAAAAGGAAAAAGGATTGACCGGCAAGTTGACTTTGGGAATATCGAAATAATAAATCCAATTGTGCCTTGCATACTCAAGCCCATCCTTGTCGTCTGCGATGTGCACGGCACTTTGCTAAAAGCCACCTGGAAGAAGGAATATCGTAGGGCTTTTCAGGCTTTAACTGGCAGAGAGATTACTCCGGAGTGGGAAGAAGCAAATATTATTCATAAGTCCGAAGATTCCATCATAGCCGCGATGAGCGTTGCATCGCAAAAATCCGTAGAAACAACCAAACGCGTTTTAGAGGGAATACGCAGGCAAATCCGTCTTTTTGAGACGAACCGGCCTATAGATGGTGCTTTGGAATTTGTGCGCGCGTTAAACGAACGAAACGTGCCTCTCATAGCAATCAGCGACTCTGAGCGGAGCACGATTTTGAAACAGCTCAAAGATGCGGGGTTCCTTCAATATATCCCGCAAGAGCATGTAGTTGGCAGATATACGGCTGATAAGAATCACTACGAACGTTCAAGAATGATTGAGGCGCTTCAAGCGCAATACCCACACCATACCCTGGTATATTTCGATGATTGGCGGGAAGGAATAGAGGCAGTGAAAAAACGAGAAGGTATATGTTTTGGACTTCCTCAAGGCGAGGCCAAAGAATTTGCGGATAACCGGCAGGTGTTAGTTGAAGCCGGCGTTAATTATATCATTAAAGATTTTAGCGAATGGCAGGTACTGGACAGGTTACTTACTGTTCATCCCAAAATACAACTAAAGCACGAGAGGGCATCTTCTACCTCTTCTCCGGTGAGCGATGATGAAGAGATTATGTCTATTATAGGGGCTGTTGAAGTTCCGGCGCAGCAGGTATTCGGCCAGAAAACAAGAAAGTTTATCAGGTCGCTTTTGGTGCTACAGAGATTTAGAAGCCAAGACTTCAATTTTGTAAGACTATGCCAAAAAATCCAGGCTTTGCTATCGTATCAGGGCTCTGCGAAAAATATAGTACACCAAGCCGTCTATAACGGCGTTATCGGAATGGCCTCAAGCATCTTTCAGGAGCATCACAGCGGATACGGCCAGGTGCTAGGCATTGCCGGCGAGATATCCGGCCTGTATGAGATTATCGTCAAGAAAGGCACGACGCTTGAGAAAATCAGCTTGGGTAAATTGAGGACAATTAACGAACTGGTGCGCGATGACAGCCACGGAAACGGAGTGGTGAAAGAATTTGACGCGGTAAGCAGTAATACGGTTTTTGAGTTTAAGTTTCACCTCACCCTGCAGAAATTATACCAGCAGGTAATCGGCATCCACGCATTTCAGATGCCGCACTTAAAGGTGCTGCTTG
>JBFMDA010000086.1:0-2847 GCA_040754255.1 Candidatus Omnitrophota bacterium
TATCGGGAGTGCTCTTGAAATGGTAAGCCTCAAATTTACCCGCAGGCACTGTTAGCTCGTCTATTGAAACTAGTTCTAATTGAAACTCTTCGGGAACCCTCGCCGTAAAACGCCAGCCTATTGCAAGATCAGTGCGCGTGCGCAGATCAAAAGGAAGCAGGATTGCATTATGTATCGGGCCGCTTGCCTTACTTATCTGTTCACTCACCAGTTTGTCGCTTTTAAACTTTTTAAAGGTAACTGTGTATTTTTCCTGGTCGTACTCCTCCGTTATGTATTCTTTACCCCACAACCTGGAAATGGTTCGTTCTATCCTATAAGGCAATAGACTCTCCGGATCGCTATAGATTCGTTCCGAGTCTTCAAACATAAACGCCTTCGTGACAAATGTGGTCAGGTTGACCTTTCTACCTTCCAAATCAACCACCCCGTGATCATCGTATTCTGCCTTTCCAAAAGGGGTTATAAGGTAAAGTATATGCTCGCCCGTATAATCAGAAACGCCCTCTGCTCCGTGCAAAAGAGTACAATCTGCTAAAGTCATTACCATAACCGACGACAAAATAAAAACCATGCTATTGATCTTCATATAAGGATAATTATACCACTTCCGCTCTAAAACTGTATTCATTTCAGGAAATTGTATTGACTTTTCCCTTTCAAGAGGCGTACAATATGGGTAGAAGTAAACCAGGGAAATAACCATGAAAAGAGGATTTTTGGTATTAGCATTTTTGGTGTTTTTAAGCGTTGTGTCAAAAAACAGCGCGTTCCAGAAGTTCTGGAACCACTTTTGGGCTATTTCCGAAGAATATTCCGACAACCAGCCGCAGGTCTCGATACAAAGCGCTAATACCAAGGGATCAGAAGCAAGGCACTACAATAACCCGATTGATATTTTTGCGAGTAATCAAATAAAATATAAATTCGAAAAAAGATCATTTCTCACCATCAACGACCAGGCGCAATACGAAATAACCTTCCAGTAACGTAAGCCCTGGTACTCTAACAAAAAACTCCGTAAATCACTTACGGAGTTTTTGTTTGTAGGTAGTACCTGTAAAACTGTCTGCGTTGAGCGTTCGGCGTGATGCGTAGTGCGTTGTATACTGTCTCGCAAAACGCTGTACGCGAAACGCCTAACCCGCCATTATTTTGCGACGGCCGTTTCGTTCTTTGCCGGCTTTTCAATCGAGCTGCCGACTACCGCGCCGGTAATTGCGCCTGCTGCCGCACCGATTGCCGCACCCTCACCGCCATGGCCGCTCTGATGCCCGATAATGCCGCCTGCAGCAGCGCCGAGAATGCCGCCGAGTGCCGCACCTTCACCGGACCTGTTCGTAGAGCTTGCGCATCCGGTTATCGCCAGCAGAAAAAACGCACATATCCCTAATGCGATTGTCTTTTTCATCCTTACTCCTCCTTTTTTAAGTTACTGTTATTGCACTGAGGTAGCATTGCCAACCGTGGCATTGGTCGTGTTTTTCGGCGTCTTCCTGAATGCATCCTCAACCGACTCTTTGATTTCTTTGCCGACCTGCACTGTGCCGTCGATTATCGCCTTGGAAACTCCGGTAATCCCGCTTACTGCGCTCTCAATGATCTTGACCGGTGCCTTCATTACATAACTTGGGTCAAAACTATCTTTGCCCCTGCCTTTAGAGAGCTTATCCTCAAAAGCCATTTTGATATTTCCGAAATTAAATTCGGGGTTATCCATTTTGGTGCGGACCGTAAAATCAAGCACAATCTTACCCTGATTCAGATTCTTAAAAATATCTAAGACCGCGAAGGCGATTTTTTCCGCCTTTTCCTGCTGCTCTTCGGGTGAACGCTGCCTGAATACGATCTCTGCCAGTTCCAAGCGGCAATTTGCGGTGATGTTATTATCGAGCCCCTGGATATCGCTTGAGAAATTAAGCGTTGCCTTCTCTATCCTTGCCTTTTCCAAATCGACCCAGCGCGAATAGTAGGGATAAAGGGCAATGCCGTTAATATCCGAAACCTTTAATTTCGCCTGTATGTCTTTCTTGGACATATCAAGCCAGCCATACAGCTCGACGCTGCCTTTCTTTTCGTTCTCCTGCCAGGGGATCGAGCCCTTTAGCTGAAACTTAGTAATGAGAGAAAAAGGGAATATGTATATATTATCCAGATTGAAGCTGATGTGCTTAACATCGACCTGGATCGGCTGTTCGCCCACTGTCCTGTCAATAAGCCGTAATGTGCCGTCAATAATATCGGCGTGCTGAAGGACCACGCGCACGAGCGGCTTTGCCGGTTGCGCAGTGCCTTTAGGCTGCGCTGAGGCTTGAGGCTTGGCAACTGCAACTTTTTCATATGTTAAGGTAGGCCTGATTATCGTAATCTGATTAAGGGCGATTTTACCGGAGGCAAGGCCCATAATACTGGGAGAAAGATAGATGTAATCCGCATGGAATAAGCCTTCTACGTCAAGGTTCTTGATTTTAAGGTTAAACGGGGGGATAAGCCGGAAATATTTAACAGTCACCTTCTTCTGGGTGAGTTCGGAGAGCTTACGGACCAGGATTTCCTTGCCCTTGACGGCAAGTATTGTGAAGGCGACCACATATACTGCTGCAAGGACCAAAAGGACTCTTTTTATTTTTCTTAGCCAGCGTTTTCTTTTTTCGGGGGAGATTTTCATAGCGGTTTATTTTATCAGTTTAGCTCCTCGCTTGCAACAATTAGCTACTCGCTCTTACGAAAGAATCGGCTTCTATAAACTAGCTCCTCGCAATCTTAAGGAGTCGGCTTCAATAATGTATGCACCCTGCTGATTTGCTTGCTGCGCTCGCAAATCAATACGCAGGGTGTGAATTTCTA
>JBFMDA010000087.1:0-2675 GCA_040754255.1 Candidatus Omnitrophota bacterium
TTGTTGCCGCACACCCACGCAACTAACCCCAACCGCGGGGCTAATTTACTTTGGCCTTATGAGTATGCGTGTGTTTTCCGTTTACTACCTTCTTCATATCCGACGCAAGAATGATTGCCTCTGCAACCTCGCGCATGGTCTTGCGCCTGTCCATGCTGTACTTCCTAATTTTTAGATACGCCTCCTCCTCGGTTAATTTTTCGTCTTCCATTAATATCCCTTTTGCGCGCTCCACCCGCTTGCGCGTCTCTAGCTCTTCCTGGATTACCTGGCTTTTGACCAGTAATTCCGTATTTTCGATAGCGACTGCTGCCTGGTTGGCAATGGTAGTCAAGATTTCGATTTCCGTCTCGCTAAATTCGTGGGGGGTTGGGGTGTAGCAGTTAATTACCCCGATGACCTTGTTTTTTACAGCCAGCGGCACGCACAGGATGGACCGCAACCCCTCTCTTTTGGCAATATCCTTATGCTTATATTCCTTTTCACTCTGGATATCTTTGACGGCAATAGGCCTGTTTTCCTTTACTACTTTTCCGGCAATGCCTTCGCCGATTTTTAGCGGAGGTTTCTTATTGTACTCATCGCTGACGCTCTGCGTGGCGCGCACTACCAGTTCGTTATTCTTCTCATCTACCAGCATTAAAGAACAGATATTCGACCCTAATGCTTCCGCAGTCACGGTCACAATAAGGCGCAGGATATCCTCAAGATAAAGGTCGGAGGTGATCGCCTTGCTAATTTTAAACAGCGCCTTTATCTGCTCTTCGAAAAGACCGTTTTTCAGCCCGGTTTTGGATGCCATAAATAGAAAAAGCGTTTTACACCGAGTGACTCGGTATAAAACGCCATTGTTTGTTAAAAGAAATGTCCTTATGTCTGAGCTACACTGCGCTCATAAAGGCAACATTCCTTTTCGTTTTTTTCTTACGCTGAAAAGGGAAAGGAAATAAAAAAGGCGCTTCTTTAAAGAAAACGCCTTTGTCCTTTCTTTGGCACGAACCTTGTGCCTAACCAATCTTGATTAAAGATACCACATAACTTGATTTTTGTCAAGTGGTATTAATGGGGCTTTCCTGTCTCTCCTTCCTTACGCAATGCCTCGTAGGTATCGCGGAATATTTGTTTGTACTCCTCAAACTGATCCTCGCCCAAAAGTTCCCTGACCATCTCGATCTTGTCCGTACCGTTATCAAAATCACCATATAGAATTGCAGTAGTATCAAACAGTATCCTGATATATCCGCTGGTGCTGTCGTCAAATGGATTGCCCTCTAGGCATTTATAAAGAACTGCGTTCATCGCATCCACGTAAAAGCCGGGTGGACGTTTTATAGTGATATTATTCTGCGCGTATCGTGCTATCATGCCGGTAACTAACTCCAACTTTTCTTTCCTGCCCAGCATCATCCATACGGCGATAGAATTTCCCTGCTCTACTGCCTCTCTGAAATACGCCTCATCCGCATTCCACGGTATAATATAACGTTCAATTGCCCTCTCTCTCAGCTGGTCATCGGAAACATGCTTGGGCTTCTGAGGCAGATAATTGCCTTCCTTGGCCGTTGCGTAATGGCCGGCTGATAAGAGAGTGGTAAAAAAAATTAACGACGCAATAATAGATCTCATGTTAGGGCGGGCTCGTTGAGTGTTTCATAGAAATGACCACCTCCTTCTACTCTAATAGACGCAGAAAGAGGCAAACTCTAACAGGATTATTTTAAGGCTGGCTGTAGCCAACAGGAATGATATATAAAGGCGCGCAATCTACGGGAAGGTTCAATATCTTGCTCACTTCTTCATCGCTAAATGCGCCTACCGGCACAGAAACTAGCCCTAAGACGACTGCCTGCAAATGGATATTCTGGGCAATATGACCTGCCTCAATAGCAACGTACCTGTTTCCGCGCTCCCTGTATTTAGAGGTAACCCGCTCATACACTGCGCAGACGACGATATCTAAGGGCGCGTCACTAACTGAGCTTTGGCCTAAGCTGGCACCAGACAATTTACCCCGCAAATCGCCATCGCGTAACACCTCAAGCGCATGGCTCTCCGGAAGATAATGATACAGGCCGTCTTTGGTAAGCGCATAAATTTCCATCGGATATAACGCGCCTGCAGAAGGAGCGCTGCGCAGAACACGACCGCCTTTTCTCTCCGTAATGCCTTGCGCTGCCCAAAGCAGCTGGCTGATCTGAGAAAGGGTCAATTCCTTATTACTGAATGACCTCTGAGAGCGCCTTTTTGCAATCGCCTCTTCAAGAGAAACCGTTCCTTTATTTTTAGGTTGCGGTAATTGGAGCTCTTTTGTCTTTGCCATAGCAAAACCCTCCAAGCCTGTGGACAACAACATCAATATAATAAGGTATCCGATCCTGCGATATGTACTCATTGTACCGTCCTCTTCAAGAATTCAGCCATTTTCTCCCTGAGGATATCTTCTGAATCAAAGAAACAACTATTATGCCCTCCCTGCACCTTAAGAAACTCTTTGGGTTCTAGCGCGGCATTATAGAGTTTCCTTCCCATCTCAAAAGGAACGATTTCGTCATTGAGACTGTGTATGAAAAGCTTGGGGATTTTGACGGATTTTATTTTGCGCTCGGAATCAAGCCGTAAAGAGAATAGCCAGTAAGGAAGAAAAGGAAAGGCATTCTTTGCCATATCTTTTCCGC
>JBFMDA010000088.1:0-2661 GCA_040754255.1 Candidatus Omnitrophota bacterium
AGGGTTTGTCTTCCCGTATAGCCGGGCGTTACCCCTACATGCACCCTGCCTTCAAATTTTTTCTTAGGTATTCGCACCAATCTCTGGGCTACCTGGAATTGGCCCAGGTGATTTTTCTGCACTATCGCATCAATAATAAAGGGCTTCCCCCCTATCGTACGCAAGGGCTCGATTTTCCATTTGACCATATAGGTATATTTCTTATCCAGCTGAGACACGATATCGGCTATGTCTCCTTGAGGCATATCGCTTGAGATTTCCAGCGGCTCAGACAACACATCTTCTTCATTGATAACCAATACAATATTGCTCAACTCCAGTGCCTCTTGTATTTTGGGTAATAAATACTCATGCGGAATATGGTACTGCGTCTCTGAAATGTATTCCTTCAATTCCGGATTTCCGGAAATGCTCTCCAAGACATCTGCCATCTGATTAGGCACATTCTCAAACCTCCATGAATTTATTCCATGCGCATCAAGCAAATCCTTAATCTCTTGAGGGAGCCGAGAAGACGGTATGCGGTTAAAAATCACTCCGCCTGTCTTTTCAAGCCATGCGGTCATCTCTGTAAGAATGGAAGGATCCGATATCTGTTCTGCGTCAAGCACAGCGATATCAAAAGGCCAACCCAGTTCTTTGTTCCGTTCCTCCATAAAACCGACGTAGGTCGCGGGAGCACGTCTTGAAATCCCTTTTCGTGCCCTTTCCGGTACAAGTATCAAAAGAAGGGGCTTTGCGGCTATATCTTCTATTCTTATCCCCAATCCTTCTTGTATGTGACTCATGACTTCTCCTGAGGACGGTAATTCGCTAATCCTGAGAAGCTGAGGTTCATCGTAATCAAGCCGTTTAGACATTATAAACACGACGTTGCCGTTATTACCGGGTATGATCCTTTTAAAGAAAAAATTATAGTCTAATAGGAAGTGCCGCGTTTGCCTTTGTCCCGGTTTTAAATAGACCTCAACGGAACGCAAACCTAAAGCCCGGGCCTGGAATATTACTTTTTTGATAAGGACATCGAGCATGCCACGTTCGGCTGTCTCTTCTCCCACGAACTCGATAATCCCTTTTCCGTTTATTCTGGTAAGAGTGACTGCGCAAAAAGACCCTGTCTCAGTGATGACGCGTAACGATATCCCCCTGTCTTGCTCTATTGTCTCGATGGCAGGAGGTAATTCTTCCTTATCTTGCGACGCCAAATTTCGAGGCCGGTACGCGAACATATCTGAAAGTTCAAGAATAGCCTCGCGCTGGCTGTCGGAAGCACCAAATGTCTTTCCTGCGTCAGCAAGGGAATCCCGGATAATGTCGCTTAGCGTGCGTTGCGGGGCGCAGCAGGCCCTTGTGAAGATTTCAAGCGTGAATCGCAGAAAAGTAACCTCATCAACGATTCTCCCGACGGCATCATTAAAATCTTTGTACGTGAAACCGTTCAGGCGTGCGGCATCCAATAATTCCTGATGCGCCGCATCTAATTCCAATTCCTCAAATATATCTTTGTTGTGGTTGTAGAATCTGTTCAGCGCCTCTGCCAGGCTTACTCTCTCTCCGTCACAGAGGACCGAACCTCTCAAATTATCCATTGCGCCATTGCAAAACGCTTTATGGTACTCCTCAAAGCTCAATTCCTGAGGTGTTTTCCCGGCTAACGCGCTGTATATGAGCGCATAGTAAAGGCCTACGTATGCCGGGTGGAGAGACGTATCCGGCGGCCTTATTTCAAGGCGAGGCGGCATCCCTGCTTCACTATGCCTCGTATTATAGACAATCTCGCCGTATCTCCTGATATTAAAAAACTCAAAAACCTGCCTGGACTTTAATCGACGGGTAAGAGGATGCCAAAGCCCTTCCGAAGGATTAGTGGATAAGCCGGAAATAATAGGCAGGATTCTTTTAATCCTATGGTAATCTTTTTCGGCCGTTTCGTTCGGTTCAACATCCTGCCCATACAAAGGCTTGCGCATATTTAAATGAATCCCGGAACTGTATTGCCCTGTGCAGCTTATAAGAATGCTCCCCTCATCTTCTGTCCCTTGCAAGGATGCGATAACTTCATTGAGGCATTTTAATAAAGTACAACAGTTCCGCGCAAAGCGGGCGGTTTCATCCTTTATATCGTACATGGTGCCGCTGCCTGAATTCGTCTCGATCCCTCCGGAACTATCAAGCGCTATAGAAGGCTCATTTTTAGCTGCCGGACATCTCTCTAATACTGCTCCTGCCTCCGCAGGAGTCATCTGTCTTCTGTGGCCATCTTTGCCGATTTTGGTAAGGACTATCTCCACTTCTGTGCCTACCGTAGGAGTTCCCGCCCTCTCCCATCGCCTCAACCTTTTCACGTTTCTCTCGTAATCAGCGGCTCTTTTAACAAGGCGCCTAGATAAGGCTTCTGCGAGCATCCCCTTGCGGTCCGGATATACCCTGTCATAATTAATAAACCCGCCGATATTACCTACATTTATTTCATTCAGAATGAAATTCTCACCGTCAAAATAAAGGTCCACTACTATATGATCCAATTCTTGAGCAGGCGCTCTATCCAAATGAACGCCCAGCACGCCGTCCTCTATGCCGATATGCTCGACTATGCGCTGCACTTTTAATACCCCTTGCTCGGCACTAAGTATTAATCTTTCGATGTCGTCTTCGCTTAAA
>JBFMDA010000089.1:0-2585 GCA_040754255.1 Candidatus Omnitrophota bacterium
TGACTCCCTTATCCTGGTGATTAAAAAAGAAGACTTTGATGCAATTTTACAAAAGATCCCGGCGCTGGCCATTGATTTGAGCAAGACCTTATGCCGCCGCCTTAAGCGCAAGGATATCCATGAGAAAACAATCTTTGAGAGCACCATTATTTCGGTGTTCAGCTCCTATGCAAAGGCAGGCAAGAGCGTCTATGCGCTCAATCTGGCCTTAAGCCTGGGCAAGGAAACCCATAAAACAGCAATACTCCTGGATATATTTGCCAAGGACAAAATACCCACCATCCCCAAGAAGCTTGCCCTGGAAAAAGACTACCGCGTATTTGACCTCTCTTTCCCCCGGGCAGAAGTTTCATCCATTAAGGAGTTTATCGTAAAAGACTCACACGGCATTGATGCGGTATTTTTGGCATACCGGCAGAACGAAAGCGATTGTTTCAGGCGCATACTGGATATTGTCAGCCTCCTGGTGAACGATTACCACTACATCATCCTTGACCTTCCCTCAGCCCTCGAGCAGCAGATGGTCGCAATATTGAACCAGTCAGACCTCATCCATATCTTAAGCAGCCCTACCCGTTTTGACTTAAAACGCACACGCTCGCTCATCGACAGCCTAAAAAACGAATACCGTTTCCCCGCGGCAAAAATCAGGGTCATCATCAACGAGTATAAATTCTCGGATTTAACGCCGCAGGAAAGGAGCAAGGCCTTGAATCAGGCGATCTTTGCCACGCTGCCCAAGATAGAGGCAGGGTTAAGCGAAAGGCTGGTGCTTGAAAGCCCTGATTCGCAATACGCCAGGGCAATACGCAGGATAGCCAGGCAGGACGGGGATTGCCTTGTCGGCCTGGTGCTGGGCGTGGGCGTGGGGTATGGGTTCTGCCACATCGGGGTGCTTAAGGTCATTGAGGAAGAGCGCATGCCCATAGATATAATCTGCGGCGCCAGCATAGGCGCGATTATCGCCAGTTTCTGGGCCTTAGGTATTCCCTCAACTGAAATCCTGCGCATTACCCAGGAGCTGAAGACCTCAAGGGGGATCTGGGGCTTTATGGACCTTACCTTTCCGTTTTTGGGCTTTATCAAGGGCAATAAGCTGTACAATTTCCTGAAAAAACATTTCGGGGAAAAGACATTTTACGATACCAAGATCCCGCTTAAGATTATTGCCAGCGATGTGAAGCGCAAAGAGCCGCGCGTGCTGGAAAAGGGCTTATTGGTCGATGCCATTATGGCAAGCTGCACTATGCCCGGGGTCTTTAAGCCTTTTAAATTCAAGGAAGAGCTGCTTTTTGACGGAGGCGTTACCAACCCTCTGCCTACAGAGCCGCTTTTTGAGATGGGTGTAAAGAAAATAATCGCAGTCAATGTCACGCCGTCAAGAGAGGATATCGTAAGGCAATACGAGAGGCTCAAGGAAGATATCATAGTCGATGAAAGGGAAAAAAAGGACTGGCTTGGCGTGCGCAGCCACTTTTTGAATAAGTTCAAGACCAATATCCTCGATATAATCTTCAGCAGTTTTGAAATCATGCAGTCTGAAGTCGCCAAGCAGGAAAGCCAGCTTGCCGATATCGTATTGCATCCCAGCACGCTTGGCCTGCATTGGCTTGAATTAGACAAGGCAGCCCTGTTCGCCGCAAGGGGCGAAGAGGAGATGCGCAGGAATCTCGACAAGGTATGGCAGCTTATCAAGGAATAAAAGGAGGGGTTATGGGGCGGTATGCGTTTTTCACATGCCTGTTGGCAGCAGTTATGCTAAGCGGATGCGTAGGCATCAAGGAGGGGACAAGGGGGTTCCTGGGCATTTCAACCAGAGAGCTGGAAAAGGGCCGTAAGGATGCAGTTGTCAGGACATTTCAATGCGCGCCATCTGATTGCTACGATACAATTCTTGCTACCCTTAAAGAAATAGGCGCGTATGTGTATGCCAAGGATAGCAATAAAAAGATGGTTGCGGTATATGTTTCCGAGACGGATACCACGCCGGCAGGGATATTCCTGACGGAGGAAGATAAGGCAGCTGTGCGCGTAGAGGTTTCTTCGCCCAGCAGTTATGCAAAAGAATTCATTGCAGGCAAGGTATTCGCAGCGTTAGAAAAGCGCTGCGTGAGCACGCCGGTTAAATAAATGGGCAGGGTGCGCTCTTTGACTGCGATACGCGCAAAAGCGCTTGACCGTTTGGCTATAGAACGGTTCGGCATCCCGGTAGTATTGCTGATGGAAAATGCAGGCTCTGCAGTCGCACAGGAAGCAGTAAAAAAGGCTGCAGGAGGCTTGCGCATTGCACTTTTCTGCGGAAAAGGCAATAACGGAGGCGATGGTTTTGCGGCAGCCCGCCACCTTGCCGCCGCAGGTTTTAAGCCGTTGGTATTTCTGGCAGGAAAAAAACGCGAAGTAACGCATGAGGCCGGGGCCAATCTCGATATCCTTTGTAAACTGAAACAGCCGGTCATTGAAATAAGCAGCCGTAACCTTGCGGTAGCCAAGAAACGTATGTTAGGCTGCCGGCTTATTATCGACGCGCTTTTAGGCGTTGGGGCAAAAGGAGAAGTGAGGGGGATATATAAAGATTTAATCGGGAT
>JBFMDA010000090.1:0-2535 GCA_040754255.1 Candidatus Omnitrophota bacterium
GCAGGCAGTGTTTGAGGGGGTAAAGGGGGTAAAAGCGACCTCTGCCGGGTATATGGGGGGAACGCGTAAAAACCCTACCTATAAAGATGTGTGTACCAATACTACCGGGCATGCTGAAGTGGTCCGGGTGGAATATGACCCGGCCCAGGTAACTTATGAAAAGCTGCTAGATATCTTTTGGAGTATCCATAACCCTACGACGCCTAATAGGCAGGGAGTTGACCTGGGTTCTCAGTACCGCTCAGTGGTTTTCTATTATACCCCTGCGCAAGAAAAGGCTGCCAGGCTTTCCAAGGAAAGGCTTGAGAAATCAGGCAAATTCAAAAGCCCGGTTGTCACTGAGATTGTTGCGGCGGGTGAGTTTTACAGGGCAGAGGAGTATCATCAGGATTATTATAAAAAGCAGGGGATTGAACCGACATGCCATATTCCTTTGCGTTAATGTAACAAATTTTAAAATTCATGGTTGTGTATTTACGCAAATATAGTATAATAAAGATGTATTATTAAAAGATTAGAGAATCTTTTGCGGTGCCGTAAAGGAAGATTGCTAAGCTTTACGGCTTTTTTCTTCCCCCCGCTCTATCCTTTTTGGACACAAAATATGCAAATCGAATTTAAAAATCTGGATATAGGAGGCTTAACGATTGACTTACCCCTTATACAGGGCGGGATGGGTGTTAAGGTCTCTATGTCTTCCCTGGTATCTGCAGTATCGAATGAGGGCGGCTTAGGCGTGATTGCTTCGGTTGCGCTCGGCGAAGGGTTTGGGGACAGTTCTTCTGACTTCAAGACGCGTTCCCGGCAGGCTTTAGTATCGAGCATCCGGGAGACCAGGGGCAAGACAAAAAAACCTTTTGGCGTAAATATCATGTGCGCCCTGACAAATTATGCGGACTTAGTGAATGCAGCCCAGGAAGAATCAGTAGAGGTGATTATCTCCGGGGCAGGCCTGCCGCTTAAATTACCGTCTCTGATTAAGAACCCACGGACCAAATTGGTCCCCATAGTTTCTTCTGCGCGGGCAGCGCATATTATTTGCAGCGTATGGCAGAAAAGGTATAAGCGGCTTCCGGACGCCTTTATAGTGGAGGGCCCTTTGGCAGGCGGGCACCTGGGCTATAGCAGAGAGCAGCTTGCTGACAGCAAACATTTTTTCCTGGATAAAATCCTTACTGAGGTCTTGGCGGTCACACATACGTTTACAAACGGAGCAAAAAAGATCCCGATTGTCGCTGCAGGCGGTATTTTTGACGGAAAGGATATAGCCAGGGTTATGCGCTTAGGGGCAAGCGGCGTACAGATGGCCACGCGGTTTGTCTGTACGTACGAATGCGATGTGTCGCAAGAATATAAGAACGCGTATCTTGCCGCCAAGAAAGAAGATGTGGTGGTCATTCAAAGCCCCGTAGGGATGCCGGGCAGGGTGATCCGTAATGAGTTTGTCAAAAGAATAACGCAAGGCGAGCGTATCGATTTCGATTGTGCGTACCGCTGTCTTTCTACCTGCGATAACAAGAAGGTCAATTATTGCATAGCCAAAGCGTTGATTAACGCCAGCCGCGGCGAAATGGACAAAGGGTTTGCAATGTGCGGGACTAATGCCTACCGTATCGACAAAATAGTCTCCGTAAAAGAGTTGATTACCGAACTCAGCAAAGAGGCCCAACGTTGCCTGAGTGAAGGAGTGGTATGAAGAAAGTAAAGACTTCATTGAAGGGCAGGACATGTAAATACCCCCATTGTAAACAGGTGCTCAGCGTGTATAATCACGAGGAGTATTGTAATATCCATCTTGGCCGGCCTGAGCCGCGACAGAAGAGTCACAAATAACACGCAACAAATCAAAAAGGTCATGACCTTTAACCCCGCCGCTTAGGCAGGGCACCCAGACCGAAAATTTTGAAAAAAGGCCATGGACCTGTTAACCCAATTCGAAAAAAAGCCTCTCTTATTCCGCAAACCGAAATTCGTTATATCCTGCTATGACCCTTATCTGATTGACTTTTGTTTTCGGCGCATCGAACAGGCACTTACCGCAGGGTATTTTGTGGCAGGGTTTTTTTCTTATGAATGCGGTTATTGCTTTGAAGAAAAATTACGTTCGCACAGGACCGGCGATTTCCCCCTTATGTATTTCGGCGCATACGAATCTCCTCACATTTCACGCCCCCCCGTCACAATGCCCTCTTTCAAAACTAGCGTAACAGACCTGCAATTGAACATTTCTTGCGATGCATATGCGTCGCATATTCAAAGGATACGAAGGTACATCCAAGCCGGCGATGTATATCAGATCACCTATTGCATCAAGCTCTTGTTTAAATTTTCAGGCGATCCGTTTTTGCTCTATAGTACGCTGTTAAAGGAGCAGCCTGTGCCTTATCCTGCCTATGTAGATACGGGGAAATTTCAGATACTTTCTTTATCTCCCGAAATGTTTATAAAAAAGAATGCGGCACAGGTAGTGACTAAGCCCATGAAAGGCACATGGCCCAGGGGAACCACTTTATTTAACGATATGGCAGCGCACGC
>JBFMDA010000091.1:0-2433 GCA_040754255.1 Candidatus Omnitrophota bacterium
TCTGCGTGGGTTTGTGTACATAGGCAATTTCCATCTCATGCATATATTCGGCATCCTGACTCTGCTGGGGTTGGTGGCAAGTTTTCTTGTACCCGGCCCAGGCATACAGATAGCCACGCTTATAGCGCTTACACTCACGCTCTATTTCCTTTACCAATACGTAAAATGGAATTTTGACATGGAGCCGAAGAATAAATTCTTTTCTTGGTGTAGGATGAAATACGTAACAAACCTTAGTTTTATTCAAGGCGGCTTAAAGGATTTCGCAAAATATAAGATACTCTGCATAGAGCCTAGTTTTTAGCGAAGCGAAGAAGATATGATTATTGTAAAACTTTTTTGGGAGTTTTTTAAGATAGGGCTATTTACATTTGGCGGCGGATATGCGATGATTCCCCTGATTGAGAAAGAAATAGTGAACAAATATCATTGGCTGACTATGGAGCAATTTACAGACCTCGTTGCAATTGCTGAGATGACCCCTGGGCCTATAGCGGTTAATTCTGCTACATTTGTAGGGTATAAGGTATCCAAGTTCTGGGGCGCAGTTGGCAGCACGGCCGGTGTTGTGTTGCCTTCGTTTTTAATAATTTTGGTTGTTGCCTCGGTATTTTTCTCAATTCAAGATAACCAAATAGTACAGGCCGCTTTTAAAGGCCTTAGGCCCGCCATATTTGGTCTGATCATTGTTGCTGCCCTGAGTATCGGTAGGGTCAGTATTGCAGACTACCGGTCTATACTTATTCTTGTGTGCGTAG
Source organism: Candidatus Omnitrophota bacterium (assembly GCA_040754255.1). GTDB lineage: Bacteria > Omnitrophota > Gorgyraeia > Gygaellales > Profunditerraquicolaceae > SURF-25. The sequence goes on from JBFMDA010000091.1 coordinate 759, forward strand.
TGGGAGGGATATTGTTCTTGAAAATCCACCCTATTCTGGCTTTGGTAGTTTCAGCGCTTATGGGAGTTATATTTTTCAAATAAATTATGCTAAAAAGACACGCACAGCTCTCGGTTAATATAGGTACACTTAAGCTAAAAAACCCGGTGATGGTTGCGTCGGGCACATTTGGGTATGCCGAAGAGTTTAAGGATTACATGAACCTGAAGAAACTGGGTGCTATTGTTACCAAGACGATTACCGTACATCCGCGCCAGGGTAATCCCGTGCCCAGGACATGCGAAACACCCGCAGGCATGCTTAATTCGATCGGTTTGGAAAATCCCGGCATAGATGCTTTCATACACACAAAGCTCCCTCTTTTTATAAAAATCGGCGTGCCTATTATTGTGAGTATTGCTTCGGAAACCTCTCCCAGAGAATTTGTCTCGTTGGCAGAACGCTTAGACAGTATCCCGGAAGTCGCAGGTATTGAATTAAATATCTCTTGCCCTAACCTTAAGGACGGTAAGTCCAGACAGGCCTCTCATGCGTTGATTGCACAGGATGCGCGGGCAACGCAGCGATTGGTGAGGATGGTGCGCAAGGCTACTAAGAAAGTGCTTATTACTAAACTTTCTCCCAACGTTACTTGCATTACTGATATTGCCGAGGCAGCGCAAGACGCAGGCAGCGATGCACTCTCATTGATCAATACCTTGACTGCCATGGGTATTGATGTAGTAACGCGCTCCCCGAAAATCGCCGCTGTCACTGCTGGGTTAAGCGGCCCGGCAATCAGGCCGGTGGCGCTAAGAATGGTCTGGGAGGTGTATAACAAAGTCAAAATCCCCCTTATCGGCATGGGCGGCATAACTGATACGGCAAGCGCATTGGAGTTTTTCATTGCCGGCGCACGCGCAATAAGCGTGGGCACGGGAAATTTCGTGAACCCGAACGCAAGCGTAGAAATCGTCGATGGTATCAGGCAATATCTGGAAAAAAACAATTTACGCTCGGTTAAAAAATTAGTCGGTTCTTTACTATGCAAATTATAAAAGATAAACTTATTGTTGCACTGGACGTCGATACCCTCACGCGGGCAGAGCGGTTTGTGGATATTCTCTACCCCCAGGTAAAGCTTTTTAAAGTAGGCAGCCAGCTGTTTACTGCCCATGGGCCAGAGGCAATAAAAATGATCGGCGCAAGAGGCGGCAGGGTCTTTTTGGACCTCAAGCTGTATGATATCCCCAATACCGTTAAGAATGCCGTATATACCGGCGTTTCTCAACAGCCGGTTTTTATGATGACGGTACACACCGAAGGCGGGATAGAAATGATGCGCCATGCTTCAGAGGGGGCTGCGCAAAAGGCAGCGGAACTGAAAATCGAAAGGCCCTTTATTGTAGGAGTGACTGTATTAACGAGCGCTCACAACACCGCCGCCACATTAGGCGAGGTTGTAAAAATGGCTCTCGCAGCCAAAGATGCCGGCTTAGACGGGGTTGTCTGCTCGGTGCATGAGGCAGCCGAGGTGAGAAAAAACTGCGGAAAGGATTTTATTATAGTAACTCCCGGCATCCGGCCTCAGGGCGTTGAGTCGTTTGATCAGAAACGTGTTGCCACTGCCCAGGACGCAATGCAGGCGGGTGCCAATTTTATTGTCGTGGGCAGGCCTATTTTAGAGGCGAATGAC
>JBFMDA010000092.1:0-2383 GCA_040754255.1 Candidatus Omnitrophota bacterium
TTTCTGCAACCGGCAGGGCATATATTCCCAAGAAAGGCGGATTTATCCTGGCAAGCAATCATACCAGTTATCTTGATCCTATGGTCTTGGCAGTTGCCTGTTTTCGCAGGCTCAATTTTATGGCCAGGCACGACCTGTTTAATAACCCGCTGTTTGCTTGGTTTATTAGGCAGCTCGGCGCGTTCCCGGTAAAACGCAAAACCGCAGATTTTTCTGCTTTTAAGGAAGCAATCCGGAGATTGCGCAGGGGTGAGCCTTTGGTTATTTTTCCCGAAGGGACCCGGCAGAGTGCGGGGATCCTTGGCGACCCGGAAGAAGGGGTAGGGCTTTTGGCAGCAAAGCTGAACGTCCCTATCGTTCCCGTCTTCATACGTGGAGCAGAACGTGTGTGGCCGAAAAATGCGCGCGCTCTCAATGCGTCTAAAATTTCTGTATATTTCGGCAAGCAAATATTTGTAGAAAGGAGGACGCCTTCTCAGCAAACAGCTCAGATGGTGATGGAATCCATCAGGCGTCTTTCATGGTCAGTATCACAATAGCCACACACACAGGATTCTGCTCCGGAGTCAAAAGGGCAGTCCAGTTAGTCCAACAAAGCCTCTCCACGCACAAAGGGCGCGTGTATTCCCTCGGTCCGGTGATACACAATCACCGCGTCATGGAAATACTCAAAAAAAATAATCTGCATCTTGTCAACTCTATTAAAAATATTAAGCCCGGCGCAACGCTCATTCTTCCTTCACATGGGAGCTCTCGCCATACAGAAAGCAAGGCACGCCAGATGAGCTTACGGTTGGTCAATACCATGTGCCCCTACGTGTCGCTCGTGCAGAAGATTTGTGCCACACTCAACCGTGACGGCCTCCAGGTGCTTATCGTAGGCGACAGGGCGCACCCGGAAATAAAAGCGCTTCTTGATATCGCACCCAGCGCGCGGGTAATCGCATCTATCAAAGAAATCAAAGATGATGCTTTTTCGGGCAAAAGGATAGGGATTATTTCACAGACCACCCAGTCCAGGGAGTTCTTTATAGATGTCGTCAATACTATTCTGAAAAAAAATAAAAAAGTATCGGAAGCCCATATATTCAACACCATTTGTCTTGATACGAGCCGCAGGCAAGAGGAGGTGAAAGGTTTAGCGGGTTTGGTCGATGTATTGCTGGTGATTGGGTCTAAGACAAGTGCCAATACGAAACGGCTTTTGGTGATCGGCCAGGCCATCAATAAAAATAGTTATTTAATCGAATCAGAACATTCTCGATTCCCCGCCGTTATCAAAAGAGCCCGCCGGGTAGGTGTTATTAGCGGCGCTTCTACGCCCAGCTGGCTTGTTGAAAAGGTGGTAGAGAAAATAAAAAAATACGGAGGAAGCAGAAAATGAGTGAAACCAAAAGTGCCCTTGAACAGCTCTATAACGAAACTATCAAGATAATTAACGAAGGCGAGGTGATTAAAGGCAAAATCGTCTCTATCCGTAACAAAGACGTCATTATCGACGTGGGTTTTAAATCCGAAGGCGTTGTTGCGATCACGGAATTCAGCACAAGCGAGCTTCAGGTGGGAAGGGAGATTGAATTCTTTGTCGAATCCATTGAGGATGACTCTGGCTCAATAGTCCTTTCCAGGGAGAAGGCAAGCCGTATCCACGGCTGGGGTAGTGTGATGGATTGCTACAATAAGGGCGACCTTATTGAAGGCAAGCCTATGAAGAAGGTCAAGGGGGGATTTTTAGTGGATGTCATGGGGATCGAAGGGTTCCTGCCTTCTTCGCTTTCGGCGTTTAAGAATGTGCCGGATAAAGATATCCTCAGCAAGCCCTTTAAGTTCAAAATCATCAAAGTGAATAAGCTCAGGTACAGCGTGATTCTTTCCCGCAAAGAGGCGGCTATGAAGGAGCGGGAAGAAGCAAAAGAGAAAATATGGCAGGACCTAAAAGTAGGGAGCATTTATCCCGGGGCGGTCAAGGCGATAACCGATTTCGGGGCATTTATTGACTTAGGGGGCGTTGACGGGCTTCTCTACATTACGGATATGTCCTGGTCAAAGATTTCCCATCCTTCGGAAGTAGTTGCGGTAGGGGATAGAATCGAGGTAATGATACTGAATGTAGATAAGGAATCAGGAAAAATATCGCTCGGTTTGAAACAACGCTTTCCCGATCCGTGGCAGGATATTGAGACGAAGTACAGCGTAGGCGTTAAGGTAAAAGGAAAAATTGTCAACATAGTCCCCTACGGAATTTTTGTCGAAATTGAAAACGGAATCGAAGGGCTGATCCATATTTCCGAGATTTCCTGGACTAAAAAAATCAGCAACCCGGTGGAGCTTTTTGCGATCGGCGATACCCTTGAAAGCCAGGTCATCAATATCGATAAGGATG
>JBFMDA010000093.1:0-2356 GCA_040754255.1 Candidatus Omnitrophota bacterium
TTGCGGAAAGCGCAATACAAGAGATTAAAAACTATTCTGGCGGCTCCATTATTGCCGCCTTAACCAAATTCAGGACATTTTTGGGCAGCGTCAACAGGCTGGTAATACACCTGTTTATTTTAAGGGCAGGTATCGGTAATAACGGCAACGGCTCAAGCTCACCGTTTTCTGATAAAACAGGTGAGTGGTTATTTAGAAACAGGGGCAATCGCAAGCTTACTGCTGGCATTGTAGCCGCATTTTTAGCAGGCGAAGTCATTACGGTTGCCTTGACTGGACTGGGGGTAGCATCGGGTAATTTTGGCGAAGCGAATAATGCGCTCAGCCGGCTTATGGAGATTATGGGAATATGGAAGGGTCTTGTCCTGCATATGGGCGCTCTAACGGTACTCTCTTTTATATTAAAGGCGATTGCTGACCGGTTCAGACAGAACTATTGGGCATGCACTGCGTTCTTATCCGGCCTTGCGTTATATCGAAGCATAGATGCGTTGCACGATATATTAATGTACGTTGCAGGGACAAGCCCGCTCTCAGGTATTACTATGGATATCCTGGCAGTTGTGCTGCTTGGCTTAGGCTTCGGAGCAGGGGCACAGATAGATGCGTATTTGGCAAGGAACAGAAAGGCGTTTCAGCTTTACATTAACCAACATGGTGATAGCTTTACGCTGCATAACGATGCTTCATCCCCAATTGGATTTTCTTATGACAAGTTTAAAGGTATCCATTTATCCGGCTTTGAACGCGGCAGAGTCGCTTTGCACAGAGTATTAGGTAAGGCAGGGACGGCAAATAAAGAATGGGTAGTGAGATTAGGGTTTGCTGTTGGCAGCGGAGTGCCTTTTATAAAGATATTGACTCCCGAAGAAGCAGAAAGGGATATGCAAAAAGTATTCCAGCGTTTGAAAGTTACAGATACCGGTGAACAGGCAGAGCTGTATTATGGTAGCAGTGATTTTGTTGAACTTGATAGGCAAGGAAGAATATTTTTATCCAAGTATTGGAAGAAGGCCGCAAAAATTAGAAACGAGGTAATAATAGTAGGAGCAGGTAGCCATATTCAGGTTTGGGCCAAAGAAAATTATGAACTACACCAAAAATTATTACATAAGAGTATTACTGATGATACGCATCCGTCCAGGGGGCCCCCTCTTCCTTCTTCTTCGCCACTCGCTAAGCATATACCTGTCGTAAATAAATCTTACCCGCAGGGTTCCTCACCTGTCCAGCGTACAAAATCACTAGTTCTGATTATCTGTAGCCACAACCAGGAGCGCTCGCCTTTAGCAGTCTACTTATTAAACAATAATATGCCTGAGGATTTGGGGGATAAAGTGGTTCTTGAATCCGCAGGTCTTGAGCCGCCGGATTATTCTGAAAACTTATTGGCTTTTCTCGAGCGCGACGAGGTTTTAAGGCACCACGTGCCTTTACAGGTAACGACAGAACAATTAGCAGCAGCCAGGATAATCTTGGTGATGACGCAAGCCCAGAAGCAAAGCTTGGAGCGGTTCTGTCCTTTGGCGAGGGGCAAGGTTTCAGTCTTGCTGGGCACACACGATCTGCATACCAGGCCGCAGGATTATCCAGACAGCGGCAGGCCTTACCAGGCATTGAGGAGAGCCATTAAGGAAAATCTAAGAAAAATCTTTTCAGAGATTAGGGAAAAAGCCAACGAAGAAACAAGCTCGCCTATTAGTCTTAATCCGCCAATACGCCAGTTGTATATCAATCTGGGAAGTAGTCACCTAATTTACGAAAGATTGATATTGAGTAATCCGCAGAAATATTTGTTCCAATGCAGAACCGGTGCCCCAGTAGGCCAGCCGCTCGAGTATTTTCCAGCGGACACTACAGCTTTGCATTACGACGCTGTATTTTTACAGAACACAAATGGCGCGCTAGAGACATTTTTAGCTGTTTCTGCAATAGGCGATAATGACAGGAGGTTCTTAGAGACATGGGCTTTTGTCCATGACGGCCATTTGATAGAACTCGTGCATATTAAGAAATCAACTTTGCCGTGGGAATATGTTGCTGATGAGTCTCTCTATGCCGCCTTAGCTCCGTATACGTACACTTATCAGATACGCGGAAAAGTTACACTCGATAATGGCCTTATTGTCAAGGCAATAGGTGATCCCTGGATATCTGACGCCTTGTGGGGAGATATACAAACAAGTTCTCCAATACAAGAAGCAAGGCCAGTCGCCTTGATTATTTTGGATGGGTTTGGCTATAGGGAAGCCATTGATGATAATGCTATTGCCCTGGCAAAGACCCCCACATGGGATCGAGTGACTAAAGAATACCCCTTTACGTTACTCCAAGCGTCCGGCTTATATGTCGGTCT
>JBFMDA010000094.1:0-2060 GCA_040754255.1 Candidatus Omnitrophota bacterium
TAGGACTTTATCGGCAAGACAGTGCGCAGGCACTTTAGTAAAATGGTGGAGGTGAACGGGATCGAACCGATGACCTCCTGGTTGCAAACCAGGCGCTCTCCCAGCTGAGCTACACCCCCGATCTACTAATCTACAATTATCACCAAGCAATTTTCAATAAACACTTTGGTGGGCCTAAGTGGATTTGAACCACTGACCTCACGCTTATCAGGCGTGCGCTCTAACCAACTGAGCTATAGGCCCGCTCAATGATGAATTATAAAGATACCTCATAAAAAGACATGTTGTCAATTAATTGGGTACTTACGGCAAGAAATTTTTTTATTATATTTTTTTTACCGACCTGTTGCATTTTATTTTTGCTTAATGTTATCATCTTAACCTGGTTGATAAAAATTTCCGGTGGTAATTCCGGAGGGGTCACACCCGTTCCCATTCCGAACACGGAAGTTAAGCCCTCCTTGGCTGATGATACTTGGGCTGCGAGGCCCTGGGAAAGTAAGTAGCTGCCGGATTAAAATTATAAAGAAGGCCTGAGTCTGGAATTCAGGCCTTCTTTTGTTTATGGCATTCGCTTTACGTTATAAGAAATTTAAATGAATAAATTTGCGGCTTGACAGGATGCGACATGCTAACTTATGATTAAACCTACTTTAAAAAAAAGAGGGAACCTATGCACGAAGCTCCATTTATTTTTCCGGTCAACTTATTGATTCACGCAGGAATACCGCCGTTTGTCGCCTTTTCATGGGTAGCCACACTGATAATCCTTGTCCTTGCAATACTTGCAAGAAAGTCTCTTGATCTGGTTCCGAGGGGTGTGCAGAACCTTGTAGAAGTCATTATGGAATTCTTTCTTGATCTTGTTGATACCAATATTGGTCATCTCGGAAGGCATTTTTTCCCGTTTATCGCGACTATAGGTATATACATCCTGGTATGCAACTTTATCGGCTTGGTCCCCGGGTGCGAGGCCCCTACCAGCAATCTTAACACTAACGCGGCGCTGGCCTTACCCGTATTTTTCGCTACGCATATTTATGGTATCAAGGAGCACGGGCTCGGATATATAAAACACTTCGTAGGTCCTATGAGGTCTTTACCTGCTCTCCCCTTGATGATCCTGATGTTTGTCATCGAGGTAATCGGGCATATCGCAAGGCCTTTGACATTATCCGTCAGGTTGTTCGGCAACATGGTGGCAAAACACAAGATTATTATAATTCTCGGCCTGCTCTCCCCTGCCGTTGTCCCGACCGCGATACTGGGGCTGGGCGTGCTCGTGTCCGTTATTCAGGCATTCGTTTTTGTACTGCTTACGACCTTATATTTAGCAGGTTCGGTAGAAGAAGCACACTAAACATAGGGACACCTATAGTACTCTACGAAAGGAGGAAAAATGAGAAGAATAGTAACTGCAATTTTACTGTCGCTCACCTTGGTATGCCTCTTGGCGCCTCTTGCGTTGGCAAGTGAAGGCGCTGCTGACGGAGCATCCAATGCTTCAATGGGTTACTTCAGTATGGCAGCTCTGGCATGCGGATTGGGTATCGGCCTTGCTGCTTTAGGAACAGGCATTGGACAGGGCATAGGACTCGCCAAGGCTGCAGAAGGTGTTGCAAGAAATCCCGGCGCATCAGGCAAAATCACCACAACCCTGATCATCGGTCTTGCGATGATTGAGTCCCTCTGTATTTACGCACTGGTTGTTGCATTGATTATCCTCTTTGCAAAACCGTTCGGCTTCTAATTAACATACGATAGCTGAAAAAAATCAAAAGGAAGGCGGGCAAATACCTGCCTTCCTTTTTTTATTACCGCACGGACAATATCAATTTTATGAATAAAACTGTTAAAATTTCTGTGCCGTGTATTGCCGGTAATTGCATAAGATTAGGGTAAAGAGCGGGAAGAAGGAAACACGAAGTAAAAACTTCCACTTCTTATTTTAAGATACCTGCAGCTGAAAAAAATCGAAGGAGAACATCGTGGGTTTATTTGACAAACTGAAGAAGGGCCTGTTTAAAACAAAACAGACCCTGATCGAAAATATCGAAAGC
>JBFMDA010000095.1:0-2042 GCA_040754255.1 Candidatus Omnitrophota bacterium
CCAGGCCTTTACCGACGAAAAAAGGAAGGAAAAAATAATGCGCGAGTTGATGGTATTTAGCGGCAATGCTCATCCTGGATTGGCCAAAGATATTTGTAAAAATCTGGGCATCACGTTGTCAGATGCATTTGTCGGGCGCTTTAGCGAAGGAGAGATACGCGTAAAGATTAACGAGAACGCCCGCGGCAAAGACGTATTTCTTGTGCAGCCAACCTGCCCTCCTCCTAATGATAATCTAATGGAATTATTGATTATGATCGATGCCCTTAAGAGAGCGTCGGCGTATCGTGTGACTGCGGTAATGCCTTATTTTGGGTATGCCCGGCAGGACAGGAAGGACCAGCCGCGCGTTCCCATCACGGCAAAGCTGGTTGCGAATCTCCTCGCCACTGCAGGGGCGAACAGGGTTTTGACAATGGATTTACATGCTGGGCAGATCCAGGGATTTTTTGATATACCCCTGGATAATCTATTCGCAGTAGGCGTTTTTATCGACTATTTTATTTCCCTGGATATCAAAGATAAAGTGATCGTATCTCCCGATGTGGGTAGCATCAAAATGGCGCGTGCCTACGCAAAGAGGGTAAGCGCAGGCCTGGCAATAATCGATAAGAGGCGCGATTCTCCGGATAAGACGGAAGTGATGCATATCTTAGGAGACGTGCAGGGCAAAAATGCGATTATTGTCGATGATTTGATTGCAACCGGAAGTTCGTTAATAGAGGCAGTTGAGGCCCTCAAGCGGGCCAAGTGTAAAAAGATTTACGCCGCGATAACGCACGGCGTATTATCGGGCCCGGCCCTGTCCCGCATAGACGACTGCAAAGATTTGGAAGAGCTGGTGGTTACCGATAGCATTCCATTGGCGGATTCAAACCATCATCCCCGCATCAAAGTGCTTTCTGTGGCCCGGCTTTTAAGCGAGGCGATTAAACGAATCCATAATGAGGAATCGGTGAGTTCATTATTTGACTAGGTGAGGTAAAAATGGAAGAGATATTTCTTGATGTAGAAGTAAGGCAGGAGAACGGTAGAATAAAAAGCAACTCTTTAAGGAAAGAAGGTTTTATCCCGGCGGTAGTGTATAAGGAGGGGAAGGAATCGCTTCCGATAAAGGTTAGTCGCCACGATTTCATACGCTTGTCCCACGAGCACCACCTGGAAAGCGTTATCGTTAATTTACGTATCAGCGACGACAAAAAGAAAAAACCGCATCCCTGCCTGGTAAAGGAGATTCAGTACGAACCCGTACACGGCGACATCCTCCATGTAGATTTTAATGAAATATCCCTCACCAAACTTATTAAGGTGAATGTAGGAGTGGCAGCAAAGGGAGAGCCTGTCGGCGTAAAACAGGAAGGCGGGTCCCTTGAGCATATATTATGGGAATTGGAAGTAGAGTGTCTGCCTAGCGATATCCCGAAAGAATTTACGGTGGATGTCAGCCAGCTTAAGATCGGCGATGACGTGCACGTAAGAGATATTGTGCTGCCTTCCGGCGTCAAGGTCCTCAATGATCCCGATGCCGTAGTCTTATCCGTGGCAAGCCCCATGAAAGAAGAGGTAGTTGAGGCGGTTGAGGGCGAGGAGAAGGCAGAGCCCGAAGTGATCAAGGAAAAGAAAGAAGTACCTGCGGAAGGCGAAGAGGAACCACAGGCAGATAAGAAAGAAAAGAAATAATTTGTAATGAAGTTAATCGTCGGGCTAGGCAATCCGGGAAGGGAGTATGAGGCGACACGTCATAATGCAGGGTTTTGCGTCATAGACGCCCTCGCGGATAGGTATAAAGTTGCTTTGAAAAGAAACCGCGGCACTGCCTCTGTTTTTGCCAAAGTGGCCATCAAAGGAATCGAAGTAATCCTGGCCAAGCCCCTTACATTCATGAACCTTTCAGGGGTAGCGGTAAAAGCGCTCCTTGATAAATATGGACTAAAGAAGAGCAGTCTTTTGGTGGTCTGTGATGATATTGATCTTGCCTTTGGCAGGCTCAAGATACGACCGCAAGGCTCAAGCGCGGGGCATAAGGGAATTAGTTCCGTAAT
>JBFMDA010000096.1:0-1895 GCA_040754255.1 Candidatus Omnitrophota bacterium
AAAGAATTTGACGCGGTAAGCAGTAATACGGTTTTTGAGTTTAAGTTTCACCTCACCCTGCAGAAATTATACCAGCAGGTAATCGGCATCCACGCATTTCAGATGCCGCACTTAAAGGTGCTGCTTGACTATCCGGAATTTGCCGGGGTCATGAACCTGGTGTATTTCGGGGAGATTGACGAAGGCAATGTCATCAAAGCGCTTAATGATTTTATCCGTATCCATCCGGAGATTATCCCTTGCATAACAGTGACGGAAAAAGGAGGGATTTCTATAAAATTAAGCCTTCCTGAAGTAAAAGAATTCTTGAGCTCTGAATCTACTGCCGCTTTGGCGCGCGAAGAGGAACAACGATATAGGGTAAGATTCATACCCGCCGATTTTCCGCGTGCCAGGCGTTACATGCGACAATTAATAGACGATAAAATCAGGCAGCTTAAGGGCGAGAAGTTTGATGTGATTATTGCGGTGAGCAATACGGTGCCGGAACAATTAAGGGAGCTTAAAAGAATCATCAGGGATAATTCCCGAACTGCCTCCTCGCCGATAGCAGATGACGGGGTAGGCAGGAGAGATGGCCTGGTAAGCACAGAAGTAGATTTACATATACACTCTGTTTACAATGGCGGGGATTTAACACCGCAGGAAATAGTAGGGATAGCGCAGAAGAAAGGCTTAAAGGCCATTGCTATAACCGACCATAATATTTTCTCCGGTGCCATCGCGGCATTAGAAGCAACGAAGGGACTAGCCCTTGAAGTTATTCCCGGAATTGAATTACGCACCGATGATAAGGGAATTACCAGGGATATGCTGGTTTATTTTCCTAATCAAGAAGCATTCCTGAGAGACGTTAAGGTATTGCACGAGCAAATGCCGCAGCCGGCCGCAAAAGCAAAAATAAGGCTTCCCGAAGCGATATCCTGGGCGCACAGGTTTGGCGGAGCGGTCATTTATGCGCATCCGGGGAAGCTGAAAGGTGAGACAGTTGACGAAGGAGTTATTGCGGGATTATTCGCTGCGGGCATAGATGGATTAGAAGTAGATCACCGGCTTTTCCGGTCTACTCACAGGCAGTGGCTTTTGAGAATACTCAATGAGTGGAATACCGCTCATCCCGATAATCAAAAGATCTTTACTATCGGTAGCGATTACCGTCAGCGCGTATACAAAGGGCACCCGAGTGAAATAGGCAATGGATGGGTTAAGCGCGCGCTCCATCCCAATGCCCGGCATTGGACATACGAAGAAATCGTTTTGCCTTTAAAACAAAAAGCAAGGTTGCATCAGTCCTCTTCGCCTGTTAGGCAGACTCAAGGGTCTGTTGTTGAGTCTTATACTTTGAAGAGCAAAGCCGAATTCAGGTATAGAGACAGCGACTTGATTTCTTTGTTTGGCGGCTTACGTGATGCAAAAACCCTTATTGAGTTGGGCCCGAGCAACAATCTGCTGCCTTTCCGTGCTGCGAGAGAAGGTGGTTTTACGGGGAATTATATCGCGGTAGATGTATCGGATACCTTGAGCAGATTCTCTGACAGCGGATTTAAGCTATTGGTTCATGATATTTTTGATATAGGCTTTATCAAGAAAGTAGCCAGACGTAGTAAGCCCCCGGTTATGGTTATTTCTTACGACGTCATACGGTATCTAAATCCTGATGGCGCCAGGGTCGCATGCGATTTAGATGCAGAAAGACGGCGCGCCAGGAGCTTAGCAGACGTTTTTGCTGGTTATCCCGCAGAGCAGCTGCACATACTTCCGGTCAGCCGGTCCGTATCAACCGAAGAAATTAGTAAAATTCCCGCATTGATGCAACAGAGGGATCGGGAAGTCGTGAGGCTTGTGGTTGAAGGTGGTTATTACGCTTACGATGCCTTGTGGGCGTTCTTTAGGCC
>JBFMDA010000097.1:0-1583 GCA_040754255.1 Candidatus Omnitrophota bacterium
CTCATAAGGTGAATAACCCCGGACGTCATGTAAAAATTCTTCTGATAAAACGCTATTTACATTTTCACACCTGCAAACCAGCCTAAAGTACCGCTCTTGCGCAGGGCCGAATAAATTTTCTCGGAAAAAATGGTGCAAGAGAGGCATATATTTTGTCAACTGCGGGATATTCAAGAGGGCGTCTTCCAAAGAAAAAGAAGAGACGCTTTTGTCTTTTACTCCGCGTACCCTTGCTCGAAGCAGCATCTCCAAATAAAGCAGATAGTAGCGGGCATACCCTCCGATAATTTCATCCGCCCCTTGCCCTCCTAACGCGACCTTCACATTCTCACTGGCAAGCCTCGATACCATATATTGGGGGAATATTCCTTGCGCAGCAACAGGCTCATCTAAGTGCCATATTACTTTATCAAAAAAATTTCTGAAGTCGGCGGAGGTCGGAAAAATCTCATAATGACGCGTATCGGCGTATCGGGAGGTTACCCGCGCAAATCCCGTATCATCGTAGACCCCTCCCTCCTTAAACCCGGCAGTAAATGTCTTGAGCTGATACCCTAAATGCCTTGAGGCTAAGCAGACTATTGAAGACGTATCAATGCCGCCGCTTAAGTAGCTGCCAACAGGCACGTCACTACGCAGCTGGATCTTTACCGAGTCCTTCAAAACGTCAAACAGCGCCTTCTGGCACTCTTCCTCGGAGAGGCCCGCTTCTTCCTGTGCGGGCAAGTCCCAGAAAGGAGTCGCCTTAAATTTTTTATTGCTGATTACCGCCATATGCCCGGGGAGTATTTTTTCAACGTCTCTAAAGAATGTTTTTTCTCCCAAGACATACTGAAAAGTCAGGTAATCCATCAGCGCTTCCTTATTCAGGCGGGGCTGCTCTCCCGGATAACGCAGCAACGCCTTTATTTCGGAAGCAAAAATCAGTTTTTCATCCGTCCTTTTGTAATAAAGGGGCTTTATCCCAAACGGGTCGCGCGCCATACACATTATTTTTTTCCTTTTATCATACAGCACAAATGCATACATCCCATTCAGGTACGAGAGACATTGCTGCCCGTATTCTTCGTAAAGATGCAGGACTACTTCGGCATCGCTGTGGGTCTTAAATACATGGCTGCGCGTTTTCAATTCCTCTTTTAGCTCCAAGTAATTGTAGATCTCGCCGTTAAGGACCAGGATGATTGAGCCATCCTCATTAGACATCGGTTGGGCTCCGCCGGAAATATCGATAATGCTCAACCTCCTGTGGCCTAAACCCACGTTCTTTTCAAGGAACAGGCCCTCGCCGTCAGGCCCGCGATGGACCATAGCATCCCGCATTGCAATCACCGATTCTTTATCTGCCTTTTTCCCGGAAAAATGATATACGCCGCAGATGCCGCACATAGTTATTGGATTTCCCCCCTGTAAATCTTCCACATAAAACGCAAATGGCTCATGGTAGTCTTAAAGGTCTTCAGCTTGGAGACGCCGAATTTTCTTTCATACAGCACGGTAGGGTACTCCTTCACCCGGTAGCCCTTAAGCAGTGCCCGGACAAGAAGTTCTGCGGTAGCGAGGAAATCGTTTGCGGCGGGCAT